>NZ_QROZ01000003.1:0-225436 GCF_003475205.1 Collinsella sp. AF36-3AT
GGCCGCGGCGGCCCGCGCTGCATGAGCATGCCCTTCTGGCGCGAGGACCTCTAAGTCTTTAACGTTCCGGTGCGGTCCCCCTACAACCGCACCGGTTTCGCCCGTCAAACGGGCAACACTGATACTTACGTAATTTATTTCTTCGAAAGGAATCGAACCATGGGTGTTAACCTCTCCGGCCGTAGCTTCCTCAAGCTTCTCGACCTCACCACCGAGGAGATCGAGTACCTGCTCAAGCTCTCCAAGAACTTCAAGGATATGAAGCGCGCTGGCGTTCCGCACCGCTATCTCGAGGGCAAGAACATCGTTCTGCTCTTCCAGAAGACCTCCACTCGTACCCGCTGCGCCTTCGAAGTCGGCGGCATGGATCTGGGCATGGGCGTCACCTACCTCGATCCGGGTTCGTCGCAGATGGGCAAGAAGGAGTCCATCGAGGACACCGCTCGCGTTCTCGGCCGCATGTATGACGGCATCGAGTTCCGTGGCTTTGCCCAGGACGACGTCGAGGAGCTCGCTGCTAAGTCCGGCGTGCCCGTGTGGAACGGCCTGACCACTGAGTGGCATCCCACCCAGATGCTCGCCGACATCCTGACCGTCCAGGAGAACTTCAACTACGACATCAAGGGCAAGACCCTCGTCTTCATGGGCGACTGCAAGAACAATGTCGCTCGCTCCCTCATGGTCGTCTGCTCCAAGCTCGGCATGAACTTCGTGGCCTGCGGCCCCGAGGAGTGCATGCCCGCTGACGACGTCATCGAGGCCTGCAAGCCCATCGCCGAGGCCAACGGCTGCACCATCAAGCTGACCACCGACGTCAAGGACGGCGTCACCGGTGCTGACGTCATCTATACCGACGTGTGGGTCTCCATGGGCGAGCCCGACGAGGTCTGGGCCGAGCGCATCGCTCAGCTCACCCCGTATCGTGTCACCTCCGAGGTCATGGCTATGGCCAACCCGGGTGCCATCTTCCTGCACTGCCTGCCCAGCTTCCACGACACCAACACTACCATTGGCGCCGAGAAGTGCGAGCAGTTCGGCATCACCGAGCAGGAGGTCACCGACGAGGTCTTCGAGAGCCCCGCTTCCAAGGTCTTCGACGAGGCCGAGAACCGCATGCACACCATCAAGGCTGTCATGTACGCTACGCTCAAGTAAGAGCTTCTAGCATCTCGCTCGGGGTGCATCGCTGCGCACCCCGAGCGCTTTTGTCTGGTAAAAATCTCGCACTGAGCGACATGCACGGCACGGAAGAGCCGCTTCGGGCGAGATCAGTAAATGATTTATGAAGGGGGGATGAGAACTATGACTGAGACCGCTAAGAAAAAGCGCGGTATGCCTTCATCGTTCACCATTCTTCTTGCTCTGCTGGCAATCGTCGCGGTTGTTACCGTTATCGTCTCCGGTACGTCCGGTGGCGAGGTTACCGCTGCCCGCCTGAGCGATTTCTGCACCGCCCCGGTCAAGGGCTTCGCTGACGCTCTGCCCGTCTGCCTCTTCGTTATGATCCTCGGCGGCTTCCTCGGCATGATGACCGAGACCGGCGCCCTGGACAACGGCATTGCCGTTCTGGTGCAGAAGCTTAAGGGCAATGAGATTATGCTCATTCCCGTGCTGATGCTCATCTTCTCCCTCGGTGGTACCACCTATGGTATGTGCGAGGAGACCGTTCCCTTCTACGCCCTGCTTGCCGCTACCATGATGGCCGCTGGCTTCGACCCTATGGTCGGTGCTGCCACCGTCCTGCTCGGCGCTGGCTGCGGCTGCCTGGGCTCCACGGTTAACCCGTTCGCCGTCGGCGCTGCCGTCGACGCTCTGACCGGCGTTGGCATTGAGGTCAACCAGTCCATCATCATCGGCCTCGGTGCCGTCCTGTGGATTGTTACCACTGCCATGTCCATCTTCTTCGTCATGAGCTATGCCAAGAAGGTCAAGGCTGACAAGGGTTCCACCATCCTTTCGATGCAGGAGCTCAAGGACGCCGAAGAGGCTCACGGCAAGGCTGCTTCCGAGGTTAACAAGGAGGTCAAGCTCACCGGTCGTCAGAAGGGTGTTCTGATCGCCTTTGCCTTCACCTTCGTCGTCATGATCGTCGGCTTCATCCCGCTGGCCGACCTCAACGAGGGCGTCGCCAACTTCTTCGATGCTGGCGCCGTCTATGACGCCGATGGTAACGCCATCGTTCAGGGCTGGTCTGCCCTGATCACCGGCCTGCCCATTGGCCAGTGGTACTTCGACGAGGCTTCCACTTGGTTCTTCCTCATGGCTATCCTGATCGGTATCATCGGTGGCCTCTCCGAGAAGCAGATCGTCAACACCTTCATCACCGGCGCTGCCGACATGATGTCCGTTGTCCTCGTCATCGCTCTTGCCCGTGGTATCTCCGTCCTCATGGCTAGCACTGGCCTCGACGTCTACGTCCTCGACGCTGCCGCCAATGCTCTGGCTGGCCTGTCCGGCGTGATCTTCGCTCCCATGAGCTTCCTGGTCTACTTCGGCCTGTCCTTCCTGATCCCCTCGACCTCCGGTATGGCTACTGTCTCCATGCCCATCATGGGACCGCTGGCTGTTAAGCTCGGCTTCTCGCCTGAGGTCATGGTCATGATCTTCTCCGCCGCCATCGGCGTCGTGAACCTGTTCACCCCGACCTCCGGTGCCATCATGGGCGGTCTTGCCCTGGCCAAGATCGAGTGGACGACCTGGCTCAAGTTTGCTCTCAAGCTCATCGTCGCTCTCTCCGTCGTCTGCGCCGTCATCCTGACCATCGCTTGCGTGATGCTCTAAGTACCCCTTGGGTACCCCACGGAAACCATGACGATCCTGTAAAGGATCACCTGGTCATCGTCTGTCCGGTGGGGTAACCCCACCGGTAGACTCCTACCTTTAGCCTCCTCCCGTTCCGTGCGCGGGAGGGGGCGCACTTATGTTCCGCGGTTTTACCAAACCGCGGAACCACTCGACGCTGCGCGCCGCCCAGAACTACAATTTGTCATTCAAAAGGCAAGGCATGACCAAAAGGTCTATGCCTTGCCTTTTTCATGCCAACTTGTACGTTCTGGACGGCGCTCGCTGACTTATGCTCAACCTGCGACGCTGTTATTGTTGGTGCAGGGGAACAGCTTGCCCGCTCTGGTGCCCGTTCGTTGACTTTGGCTCTGCCTGTGACGTTTCCATTGTTGGTGCGGAGTGACTTGGTTCCTGCTTCAAATTAGCTATCCCGGGTCCCCGGTGGTTGCGGTGGCGTGTTTGGTTGGTGCCTGTTGGTGGCCAGGCCCTTGCGAGGGGCAGGCTCCGTTATAATCGCCTAGAACATTAAATGGAAACGGGACGGGAGCCATACATGCGCCAGGGTTTCGACAACGCGAAGTATATCGAGCTGCAGGCCGCTCATATTAAGGAGCGCATCTCGCAGTTTGGCGGCAAGCTCTATTTGGAGTTTGGCGGCAAGCTGTTTGACGACTATCACGCGAGTCGCGTGCTGCCGGGTTTTGAACCGGACAGCAAGTTCCGCATGCTCAAGAGCATTGCCGATGACGTTGAGGTCATCATCGCAATCAACGCGAACCATATCGAGAAGAACAAGGCCCGTGGCGACCTGGGCATTACCTATGACGAGGACGTTTTGCGCCTGGTCGACCTGTTCCGCGGCAACGGTTTTGCTGTCGCGGCCGTGGTTATCACGCAGTATGCCGGTCAGCCCGCTGCCGACGTCTTCCGCAATCGTCTGAATGCACTCGGCATTCCCGCCAAGCTGCACTATCCCATTGAGGGCTATCCGCACGACGTCGATCTGATCGTTTCTGACGAAGGCTACGGCAAGAACGAGTTCGTCGAGACCACGCGTCCGCTCGTTGTCGTGACGGCGCCCGGCCCTGGCTCGGGCAAGCTCGCCACTTGCCTCTCGCAGCTGTATCACGAGCATAAGCACGGCACTGCCGCCGGCTATGCCAAGTTTGAGACCTTCCCGGTCTGGAATCTTCCTCTGACGCATCCGGTCAATATTGCCTACGAGGCCGCCACGGCGGACCTCGACGATGCCAACATCATCGATTCCTTCCACCTTGAGGCCTACAACAAGACCACGGTCAACTACAACCGCGACGTCGAGGCCTTCCCGGTGGTCCGTGCCCTGATGGAAAAGATCCTGGGCAAGAGCCCCTACCAGAGCCCCACGGACATGGGCGTCAATATGGTCGGCTTTGCCATCACCGATGACGATGCCTGCCGCGACGCTTCCAAGATGGAGATCGTCCGCCGCTACTTTACCGCGGTCGAAAATGTGCGCCGTACCGGCGTGGGCGATGAGCAAGTCGACCGTCTCAAGATTATTATGAAGAAAGCCGGCATCGATAAGAACTACTCACCGGCGCGCTCGGCGGCCCTCACCAGGGAGCAGCTGACGGGTGGTCCCGTGGGTGCCATGGTCATGCCCGATGGCTCCGTGGTGACCGGTAAGACCTCCACGCGCCTGGGCGCCGCAAGTTCGCTCATTATGAACGCCCTAAAGCATGTCTCGGGCGTCGACCTTGAGCTCGAGGTCATTAGCGATGAGGCGATCGAGCCCATCAGCAAGCTCAAGACGCATTTCCTGGGCAGCAAAAACCCGCGCCTCCACACCGACGAGACGCTTATGGCGCTGTCGATCACCTCGGCCACGAGTGAGACGGCCGCTCGCGTCCTTTCGGGCCTGGAGCAGCTGCGCGGTTGCGATGCCTTCTTTAGCGTGATTATCTCGCCGACGGACGAGACGGTACTGCGCAAACTGGGTATCAACGTGTGCTGCGAGCCCAAGTTTGAGCGTCGCGGTTTCTTCCATCGCTAAGTTTGAAGCACCGCGGTAATTGCATTGCATTTTGGCCGTATCGGGTTAGCGCCCGGTACGGCTTTTTGATCAATAAAGCGCCTATTTCGGCGAAAAATAGCCGTTTACCTGCCTAGAAACAATTTGAGCGGTATACAATAACCGTAACTGTTTCATCCTTAGCGGGATGCCGCATGATGGATATTACCTGCCATCGTGAGGTGTGTCGGTCGCGCACGGCGCGTTAGATGCTCGTGCTCGGTTTGAGGAGGCTGCTATGGCGGGCAAGGGTCGTGCGAGTGTCAACGATATGAAGCGTGTCGAGGTGCTGGTGTTGATGGAGATCGACCAGCAAACCGAAGACAATGGCGGGCCGTATGGTTTCTCGCGCAAAACGCTTGCCGAGCGCGTGGGGGTTTCGCCGTATCGTGCCCGCGCCGCAATCGATCGCTTGGATTCCGAAGGCATGATTGATGTCGTCTCGCGTTATAGCGACGACGGCGGTCAGCTTGCAAATGGCATTTGCCTCACCGAACGTGGCGAGTGGTATCTTGAGGGCGTCCGTACCGGCATGCTCGTTCAGGAAATGCTTGAGGATGAGGCTGCTGATCGATAGCAGCATGTAACCCTTGCCATAGCGACGCCACCCGGGAAACCGGGCGGCGTTTTGTTTCAAGATTGAGAAATGCAACCGCACGCGAGAAAAATTGCGAACGGTCCGCGGCGCGAGTATTACAATGAAGACCCGTAAGATGTGTATGGACAACTTCTACGGGAAGCGCAGGTAACTCAATATGACCAAGCATGTGTTCGTGACCGGTGGCGTGGTTTCGTCTCTGGGCAAGGGTATTACCGCGGCCTCGCTGGGCCGTCTGCTCAAGTCGCGTGGCTACAAAGTAACGATGCAAAAGGCCGACCCGTATCTGAACGTCGACCCTGGTACCATGAGCCCGTTCCAGCATGGTGAGGTCTTCGTTACCGAGGATGGTTACGAGTCCGACCTGGACCTGGGTCATTACGAGCGCTTTATTGATGAGAACCTGACCCGCGATTCCAACTTTACGACCGGTGCCATCTACAAAAGCCTAATCGCCCGTGAGCGTCGCGGCGACTTTTTGGGCGGTACCGTGCAGGTGATTCCCCACGTCACCAATGCCATTAAGGACAAGTTCCGCCGCATCGAGGAGCAGACCGGCTCCGATGTAGTCATCACCGAGCTGGGCGGCACGATCGGCGACATCGAGTCCCAACCGTTTGTCGAGGCCATCCGTCAGTACCGCAAGGAGGCCGGCCCCGAGAACGTCTGCTACATCCACGTGTCGCTCGTTCCCTATATCGCCGCCGCCCACGAGGTCAAGACCAAGCCCACGCAGCATTCCGTCAAGGAGCTCCGCAGCTTTGGCATCCAGCCCGATATCATCGTGCTGCGCTCCGACCACCATATCGATGACGCTATCCGCGGAAAGATCGCAAGCTTCTGCGACGTCGACACCGATTGCGTCTTTACCAACGAGGACTGCGCGAGCATTTACGATGTTCCGCAGCTGCTTGCCGAGCAGGACTTTGACCTGCGCATTTGCGAGCGCCTGGGTCTGGATCCGCGTGAGCGCGACATGAGCGAGTGGAACGAGTTCCTGCGCAAACAGAATCACGCCAACCATCACGCCGACAAGGTGAAGATCGCCGTCGTGGGTAAGTACACGCAGCTGCCCGATGCGTACCTGTCGGTTATCGAGGCCCTGCACCATGCGGGCGTCTTCTACGATCGCCATGTGGACGTCCAGCTGGTCGACGGCGAGAGCCTTGACGAGCAGAATGTCTCCGAGGTTCTGGGCGACGCCTCGGGCATCCTGGTCCCCGGCGGCTTTGGCAAGCGCGCCCTGGAGGGCAAGATTCTCGCGGCCGAGTTTGCCCGTGAGCACAAGATTCCGTATCTGGGCATTTGCCTGGGTATGCAGGTCGCCGTGTGCGAGTTCGCCCGCAATGTCGTTGGCCTTGCCGGTGCCAGCTCCTCCGAGTTTGATCCGGACGGTCCGTATAGCGTCATCGATCTGATGAGCTCGCAGGAGGACGTGACCGAGAAGGGCGGCACCATGCGCCTGGGCGCCTATCCGTGCAAGCTCGCCGCCGATACTCTTGCTCGTGAGGCATATGGTGAGGAACTCGTCTACGAGCGTCACCGTCACCGCTTTGAGTTCAACAACGCCTTCCGCGACCAGCTCGAGGACGCCGGTTTGGTTATCTCGGGTCTGTCGCCTGACGAGCGCTTGGTCGAGATGGTCGAGCTGCCGCGCGACGTGCATCCGTGGTATGTGGCAACCCAGGCTCATCCCGAGTTCAAGAGCCGCCCGACCAACCCGCAGCCGCTGTTCCGCGAGTTCGTGCGCGCCTCGATCGGCCAGCACGAGGGTGTCGACCGTCTGCAGGTGACGCCCATGAACCTCGCTACGGACTAAGGGTGCCGGCGAATAAGGAACATACCGAAGCTACTCCCTCGTCGCTCGCCGTGGCGGCGGGGGAGTATCTCGATTACCTCGCGGTCGAGCGGGGCTTGGCGCGCAACACGATTGCGGCCTATCGTCGTGACCTGACGACGTACTGCGCCTATCTGGAGCGGGCGGGTATTGTGTCTTTTGAAGAGGTGACCCGTCAGGTCGTGGAGGGCTTTGTCGCCGATCGCCGCGACGGAGGCTATTCCGACGCCTCGGTGGAGCGCGCGCTTGCTGCCGTGAAGGGCCTGCATGCCTTTTTGGTGCGCGATGGGGCCGTGGCCCAAAACCCGACGGCGGCGTTGCGCCTGCCTAAAAAGGCTGAGCGTTTGCCGGAGTATCTATCGGTGGAGGATGTCTCGGCGCTGCTCGATCAAGACTTTCCCGAGGGCGAGATGGGACTGCGCGACCATGCCATCTTGGAAGTGCTCTACGGATGCGGTTTGCGTGTGAGTGAGCTGGTTGGGCTCGATGTGGGCGATATCCATATTGACGATGGCTTTGTGCTCGTTCGCGGTAAGGGCTCAAAGGAACGCCTGTCCCCGCTGGTGGGAAGCGCGGCGCGAGCTCTGACGCTCTATTTAACTGAGGGGCGTTCTCGCTTGGCGGCCCATGCCCACGGAACCGAGACCTCGGCGGTCTTTTTAAATAAGAACGGCCGCCGTCTGTCGCGCCAGGGCATCCATGCCATCTGTGAGCGCTACGGGCGCCAGGTGGGGCTGGTGGGACTCCATCCCCATACCTTGCGACACTCCTTTGCCACCCACATGCTCGCGGGCGGTGCCGACCTGCGTGTGCTGCAGGAGATTTTGGGCCATGCCGATATTTCGACCACGCAGGTCTACACGCATGTCGACCGAACGCAACTGACCGAGGTCTATCTGGCGGCGCATCCGCTAGCACATCGCTAGCACCTCGCTGACCTGCATATTTATAAATACTAAAGGGGACGGGCCCCAGATTGCCGAGACGCACTTTTGCGCGCATGGGCAATCTGGGGCCCGTCCCATTTTTCGCCAGACACCGACGCGGTGGTGGGCCGTGTGTACCGTGGGTGGGGGAGTTTGGGGGCGATGTGAACGGCGTGTAAAGGGACGTAAAAATCGCCTCAAGGTCAACTTGAAGGTTGAGGTTCGCGGGCGTGGTTCTACAGGTGGCATCCCGCCTTTGCTGCAGACACAACATATTGTGTTTTCGAACATATGCTCGGGGGTGTTTTACAACATATTGGGGGTGGAATAGTGGGGCGGGGGGGGGGAAGGGGTGGGGAAAGGTGTTGAAAAATGGGGCGGTTCCCCATATTATTGATGACGTCGACAGGCGGGGTGGTTCCCCGCGTACGTGCCATCTGAGTAACCGAGGGGAGGGCGCACATGGGAATGACTGGTGCATACGAGCGCAATCTCGATGCAAAAGGTCGTCTATCCCTGCCTGCACCCCTTCGCGAGGAGCTTGGAGAGCACGTTCGCGTGTTCAAAGCCCTGGATGTCGATGCTCTGTACGTGTTCTCTGCCGAGGCCTTCGATAAGTGGGTCGAAGGACTCTTCGCGGGTCGTGAGGGCCACGAGGGTTTTAACCCGCGTGACATTAATGACCAGAAGCTCATGAGGGCGATCAACAAGCGCACCACGTCGATGGATGTGGACAGCGCCGGTCGTATCGGTCTTTCCGAGTCTCTCCGCAAGCAGGCGAACCTCGACCGCGAGGTCACGGTTGTGGGCAACTACGACCACCTTGAGGTTTGGGATCGCGCCGCGGCCGATGAGGACGATGACGATGAGGCCCTGCTGGACCTCTTCTTCTCGTAAGGGCAAGGCACGGGTAACGGATGGAGCGTGGGATCTTGACACAAGAATATCGGCATGAACCTGTCATGCTCGGCGAAGTGCTTGAGTCGCTGCAGCTAAAGAGCGGCTCCGTCGTCTGCGATTGCACCCTTGGCGGTGCCGGCCATTCGGTAAAGATGGCCGCGCAGGTGGGGGAGACGGGTCTTTTGCTCGGCGTCGATCAGGACGACATGGCCCTCGAGGCCGCTGGCGCCCGTCTGGACCGCGAGGTTCCCGGCGTTCCGCACCAGCTGCTGAAGGGCAACTTCGGCGACTTGGACGAGCTGCTTTGCTCGGCCGAGGTGCCCGGGGTCGATGGCTTCCTGTTCGATTTGGGCGTTTCGTCACCGCAACTCGATATCCCTGGCAGGGGCTTTTCGTATAACGAGGACGCCCCATTGGACATGCGGATGGATCCGGGCAATAACACCTTAAACGCAGCTGAGGTCATCAACACCTATAACGAACACGACCTCGCCCGGATTCTACGCGTCTACGGCGAAGAGAAGTTCGCCTCGCAGATCGCGCGCGAGATCGTGCGCCGCCGCGAGCAAGAACCGATCGAAACCACCGGCCAATTTGTCGAGATCATCAAGGCGGGTATCCCGGCTGCCGCTCGTCGGCATGGCGGACACCCGGCCAAGAAAAGTTTCCAGGCCATTCGCATCGAGGTCAATCACGAGCTCGATGTGCTCGAACGAGGGCTTGATGCCGCCACCAGGTGGCTCAACCCGGGCGGACGTATCTGCGTCATCTCGTATCACTCGCTCGAGGACCGTATCGTAAAGAACCACTTTAAGGAGATGAGCCAGGGGTGCACGTGTCCGCCGGAGATTCCGGTGTGCGTGTGCGGCAACGTGCCGATACTCAAGGTCATCACCCGCAAACCCTTGGTTGCCCAGCCTGATGAGGTTGAGCGCAACCCTCGGGCGAGATCAGCCAAAATCCGCGTGGCGCAGCGTCTGTAGGCACGACCGCGCGATATTGGACCTCCCGCTCGCACCATAAACGAAGCTTAAACACACTACCAACGTACTCGGGATGGGAGGCGGCATATCATGGGCTACAACACTTCAAGCGCAGCACTCGCCTATGATATGAACGCCATGCCCGCCTATCGTGAGACGCCGCAGGCCCCCGTTGCTCCCCGTGAGCAGCGCACGCCGCGCTTTGATGTCTACACGGGCGCGGGCCGTCAGGCAAACCAGGCGGTAAGCCCGGTTTTCATGAGCGTTCTTAAAACGTTTTGCATCATTGCGGCTATCTTCATGACGATCGGCGTCGCCCGCGTGGCGCTCGCCGGCGTTACGGCCCAGGTGCTCAACAGCAACGCCGAGCTTACCAACACGCTCGAAAAGGCGACCGATGAGAGCTCCGACCTGGAGGTCATGCATTCGGTCTATGGCGCCGACACGCGCATTCGCGACCTTGCGGGTGCTTATGGCATGGTGGAGCCCAGCGAGAGCGTTACACTTGACTTTTCGCAGGATGCAGCCGCGGGCGCCAACGCGACCGCGACCGCTCAGTAGCAAGACGGTAGCTGAGTATGACAAATGACTATCGCCGCGGTTCCGATGGGGGCCGCGGTTCTGGACGTCCCTCGTCGCGGGGACGTTCTGGTTATCAAGGAACGGGTCGGCAATCTTACAACGCCGGGCAGTCCCGTGGCAACGACCCGGCGTCGCGACTTCGCGGCTCGGGCGGCCCTCAAGTGCATAACACCAGGTCGCGCGAGAGTTCGTCGACCGAATGGCTCACAGGCACGCCTCTGCCTCGCCGCAAAGCCGTCATGGGCTTCATTGGGCTTGGCTTGGGCTTGGGCGTCTTTCGCCTTGCCGACTATCAAATTGTCGAAGCCGATAAACTGCGCGAGCGCGCCGATGCGCGCCGCCTGCTTGCGCAGACCCTCTATGCCAAACGTGGCACCATCTACGACCGCAACGGTAACGTGCTGGCGTCGTCGGTCGAATGTCGCAACATCGCCGTGAACCCCCAGCTTGTCGAGGATGTTGACAAGACGGTGTCGGCGCTGGTCAAGGCAACTGGAATCGATAAAAAGACCTGCCGCAAGCTCGTTGAGTCCGATGGAACCTGGGTGTATATCAAGCGCCAGGTGGACGAAGACGACGCTGCGGCGCTGGAGAAGAAGAACCTGCCCGGCGTGCTTTTTGAGCAGGCCATGAAGCGCGTATATCCATACGGCAATCTGGCATCGCAGGTGCTGGGTGTAGTGAATGTAGACAACGACGGCTTGACGGGTCTCGAAAAGCAATACAACAAGCTTCTGACCGGCACGAACGGTTCTCTCGTACGCGAGCGCGCGAGGGACGGCAGCTATATCGCGGGCGGTGCCTATAAAAAGGTGGCTGCGGTCGACGGCGTTGATATCGTGACGACGCTCGACGTCAATATCCAGCGTGCGGCCGAGGATGCCCTGGCAGAGGCTGTCGAGAAGACAAAGGCCAAGAACGGCTCGGCGCTGGTCACCGATCCTACGACAGGCGAGATCTTGGCAGCCTGCTCGTATCCGACCTACGACCAGACCAATTTGGAAAACGCCAAGACCGAGGATATGAACCTGCGCCTGGTCACCGACGCCTACGAGCCCGGCTCGGTCTTTAAGACGCTCGTGGCGGGCGCCGGCTTCGACTTGGGTGTCGTGCGGTCGAGTACGTCGTTTGAGGTGCCGGCGAGCATCAAGGTGGGCGACGATACCGTCACCGATGCCGACAAGCGCGACTACGCCATGACCATGGATGTACGCGAGATGATGCGCCGTTCGTCCAACGTGGGTTTTGTCCTGGTGGGGCGCAAGATCGGTGCCGACGACTTTGCCGCCTATGTGGACAAGTGGGGCATCGGTCACAGCTCGGGTGTCGATTTTCCGGGCGAGAGCCTGGGCATCGTCAAGGAGCGTGACCAGTATGACGGCGCCACGCTGGGCTCGATGAGCTTTGGACAGGCGCTGTCTGTATCGCCGATTGAGATCGCACGTGCCGTGGGCGGCATCGCCAACGGCGGCGTGATGATGACCCCGCACTTCTATAAGTCCAGCAAGGGCGACGAGAAGGACTGGGGCGAGGGCGAGCGCGCGATTTCGGAGGACGCCGCATCCCAGGTGACATCGTGCATGCAGACGGTCGTGTCGGAGGGAACGGGCGTTGGCGGCGCTGTTGACGGCTATGACGTGGCGGGTAAGACCGGTACGGCCGAACGTGCCGACGAGAACGGCGGCTACCTCAAGGAGAACTACATGTCGTCCTTTATGGGCTTTGCACCGGCACAATCGCCCAAGGTGCTGTGCTATATCACGCTCGACGGAACGCCGAGCGGCTCAGATGCCGCTGCGGTGCCGTTCCAGTCCATTATGGCCAACGCGCTCGACGTGCTGGGTATCCCGCACACGAAGTAGGGGGTTACAATCTTTGGGGCGTGGTTTGTTGTCCCATATGAGGGGTGTTCACATGCCCTGCACCACGCATGCGCGGCGCTGGGATACAATACGCCGATAGCATTATTTAGGTTTACAGGGGAGCTGCAATGATAGAGATCGCCGTCAACAACCTCGCGGCCGCAACAGGGGCCCGAACCGTGACGGGAGAAGTCGATCGGGTATGCCGCGGGTGCGTTATCGACTCGCGCCAGGTCGAGGAAGGGACGATTTTCGTCGCCTTTCCCGGTGAAAACGTCGACGGCAATGATTTTGCTTCCCGTGCCGTCCAGTCGGGTGCCGGCGCCGTCGTGATGACGCGTGAGCCCGAGGCCGAGCTGGTCTCGCTGGCGCAGGACAAGGGCTGTGCCATCTTGCTGACCGATGATCCCGAGGAGTTTCTGCTGCGTTTGGCGCATGCGTATCGCCTGGAGCTTGGCTGCCTGGTCGTTGGCATTACCGGTTCCATCGGCAAGACGACGACCAAGGACGTGCTCGCCGCTGTGCTCGCCAAGCGCTATCGTGTCTGGGCCACCAAGGGCAATTTCAATAACCTGATCGGCATGCCGCTCACGGTGCTTTCCGCTCCGGCCGATACCGAGATCCTGGTGCTCGAGATGGGCATGAACCATTTCCACGAGATCGAGCGCCTGTCCCAGTCCGCCAATCCCAACCTTGCCATCGTGAGCAAGATCGGCACCTCTCATATCGGCATTTTGGGCAGCCGCGAGAACATCGCCCGCGCTAAGGCCGAGATTGTACAGGGCATGTGCGCCGCCGGCGACTATTTGCCGCTGCTGGTTTTGGGCGGCGAGGACGATTTTACGCCGTTCATTCGCGATACGTTCGCCCAGCCTGCTGGTATCGACGTGATGCTGGCCGGTGTCTCTGACGATGATGAGGTCCGCGCCCGCGACGTTCGCGTTGATGACGAGGGCCGTCCGGTCTTTACGCTCGATTTTGGTCAGGGCGAGACAATCGATACCATGCTTGCCATCCCCGGCGTGCAGTCCGTTCCTAATGCCGTTAAGGCCGCCGCGGTTGCCTATCGCCTGGGCGTGACGCCCGAGCAGATCGATGCTGCCTTTAGGGGCCTCACGATCACCGGTCACCGCCAGGAGATCAAGCGCGCCAAGAGCGGTGCCCGCGTCATCGATGACTCCTATAACGCCAGCGCCGAATCGATGGCAGCCGGTCTCGACCTGCTGTGCTCGCTTTCGTGCACGGGGTCTCGCATGGCGATCCTGGGCGAGATGGGCGAGATGGGCGATGAGGCTCCTCGCATGCATGAGCTCGTGGGCGCTTATGCCGCCGCCAAGAAGCTCGACATGCTGGCGTGCGTGGGTGGTGAGCTGGCCCAGCTTATGGCCGATGCCGCACGCATGATGGGCATGGACGAGGACCGCATCCAGGTGTTCTCCGATTATCAGCAGGTGCTCGACCGCATGGGCGGCGCGCTTGAAAAACATGATGTTGTACTGGTCAAGGGTTCCCGCTTTGTTGAGCTCGACCGCTTTGTGGAAGGTGTGTGCTAGCCCATGTTCGGCAATCCCTCGTATCCAACGTATCAGGCTTTTTTGGGGCTTGGCATCGCCGCAGCCATTGCGCTGCTGCTCATGCCGTGGTGGATCAAGCTGCTCAAGGTCGAGGGTATCGGCCAACAGGTTCGTGCCGACGGCCCCAAGCGTCATTTGGTTAAGCAGGGAACGCCCACCATGGGTGGCGTTGTCATCCTCGTCGCGATCTCGCTGACCTGCCTGCTGATGGGCAAGCTCACCACCGAGCTCGTACTCGTGCTGCTCGCCACGCTGGCGACCGGCGTGCTGGGCCTGATCGACGACCTGACCTCCGTTACGCATGGGCGCTCGCTCGGTCTGACGCCTCATGCCAAGATGATCGGCCTAACCATTATCTGTGTCACCTTTACGGTACTTGCCGTCAACTGGTGCGGCGTCGCCCCCGAGATTCGTTTTCCCGGTGGGTTGACGATCGACCTTGGCGTGCTTTCGACCACCATCTGCGGCTATTCGTTCCCGTGGCTCTATATTGTCTTTTGCTGGCTGATGATTGCCGGTCTTTCTAATGCCGTGAACCTGACCGATGGCCTTGACGGTCTTGCTGGCGGCACCTCCATGATCGCCATGCTCGCCATGGCTGCCATGGCGTTTTTGCACGGAGACGTGAACCTGTCCATCTTCTGTACCGCGTGTGCCGGTGCCTGCTTGGGCTTTCTGTGGTTCAACTGCTATCCGGCGAGCATCTTTATGGGCGATACCGGCTCGCTTGCTCTGGGCGCCGCGTTTGCCTGCACGTCCATCATGACCAACACCGAGGTCGTCTCCCTCATCATCGGCGGCCTGTTTATCGTTGAGACTCTGTCGGTCATGATTCAGGTTGTCTACTTCCATTTTACGCACAAGCGCGTCTTCCTTATGGCGCCCATCCATCATCATTTCGAAAAGAAGGGCTGGGCCGAGACCAAGGTCGTCATCCGTTTTTGGATTATCGCTGCGGCCTTTGGTGCCGTTGGCCTTGCTCTGTTCTTCCAGTTGGGATAGTGGTCTTTCATGCCTCTTGCTGATGTCTTTAGCCTGCTCGTTTTGGGTCAGGGCAAATCCGGTCTCGATGTCGCCCGCTGGGCGCTGGCACATCCCGAGCGCGTAAGCGCCGTTACCGTGTATGGCGGCGGCACCTCTGAGCCCAATGACGCCACGCGTGCGCTCGAGGCTGCTGGTGCGTCGTTTGTCTATGGGACCGAACAGGTCGAGGGCGCCTATGACGTATGCGTGACGTGCCCGGGCATCTCGGAGTTCTCGGGCTTCTTTAAGGCCGGGCGCGAGCATGCCGCCCAGATTATGGGTGAGCCCGAGTTTGCCTATCGCCTGTCGCCCGATAACTGGATTGCCATCACGGGCACCAACGGCAAGACGACCACCACGTCGCTGACCGATTATCTGCTCAAGGCTTCCGGTGAGGCCAGTGTAGCTGTCGGCAACATCGGCGAGCCGCCTATCAACGAGATTGACGGCCGAGCCCACAACGAGTGGTTTGTGGCTGAGCTCTCGAGCTATCAGATTGCTACGACCACCGAGCTCCACCCTCGCGTGGCGGTGCTGCTCAACATCACTCCCGACCACTTGGGCTGGCATAAGAGCCATAAGAACTATGCGCTTGCCAAGATCAAACTGTTTGACAATATGGTCGATGACGATCTGGTGGTCGTCGACGTCGAAGACGCCGGCATTCACGAGTTCGATGAGTACATCTACACGCCGGGTCGTCGCATCTGCAAGGTTGCCTTTGACGAGCCAGAGGGTGAGGATGTCGCCTTTGTGCGCGATGGCAAGATGATCGTGCGCCTGAAGGGCGTCGAGACCCCGCTCATCGCTGCATCCGAGCTCAAGATCTCGGGCCATCACAATGTTATCAATGCCCTGTGCGCTGCCACGGCTGCCTTGGCAGTCGGTGCCGATGTCGATGGCGTCTGCCGCGGTCTGGCCTCGTTCCAGCCGCTCGAGCACCGCGTGGAGCCGTGTGGCGAGATTGACGGCGTGCGCTACGTCAACGATTCCAAGGCGACCAACACCGATGCGGTCGAGAAGGCCCTGACGGCATTTCCCGATGACGATGTGATCTTGCTGCTCGGCGGCCACGATAAGGGCACGCCGCTCACGGACTTCGCGCGCGTCGTTATGGACAACGTGCGCTCGGTCGTCTGCTTTGGCGATGCACGCGAACGCTTCACCGCCGCTATGGACGAGGCCGATGTTGATGGCGATGTGGATATCGCCCAGGCGGATGACCTACGCGACGCCGTGGACGTTGCCCGTTCGCTGTCGAGCCGTGGCGATGTGATCTTACTTTCTCCTGCCTGCTCTTCGTTCGATGAGTTCTCGGGCTATGAGGAGCGCGGCCGCGTGTTTAAGGACTACGTGGCCCAGCTTGCCGCTACAGCGAAATCACAAATGGAATAGGGGTTGCAGTGAGAGAGGAGAGCCCCCGACAAGGTATGAGGAGGCCCGACTCGGACCGTGCTTCCTCACGTCGCATCACACCGCGTTCCAGCCGCGGCGGGCAGTCGTTTAGCGAACGCTATATTGCCGGCGTTCCCGCCCGTATCATGCGCCCCCGTTTGATATTCATGGCCTGCCTGTTTACCTTGGTGTGCTTTGGCCTGCTGATGGTGTACTCGGCATCTTCGGTCGAGGCGCTGCACGAGAATGGCTCGGCGACGTTTTTTCTGGGTCGACAGGCCGCGTTTGCCGTGGTCGGTGTTCTGGCGCTGATTGCCATCGTGCGCGTTTTGCCGGACAGTTGGTTTGGGGAAGACGTGCTCAGGATCTTCCTCATAGGCATGATAGGGCTACTGTTTCTGGTGTTCTTGGTGGGCAGCGGCAGCCGTGGCGCCACGCGCTGGCTCAACATCGCCGGCATTCAGTTCCAGCCTTCCGAGTTTTTAAAGCCATTTGCCATTGCGTATTCGGCCATCATGCTTGATCGCTTCTTTTCGCCCGGTGGCAACATCAACGAATTCCTTCGCAAGATGGGCATCTACCTGGGCATTTCGCTCTTTCTGATCTTTATCCAGCCCGATTTCGGTACTGTCCTGATCATCCTGTTGACCCTCATGTGCATGGCGTTGTTTGCGGGTCTCGACCCTAGATTTATCATCGGCGTGCTAATCTTCGGCATTCTCGTGATCGTGATTGCGCTTGTCGCAGAGCCGTACCGTATGGTGCGTATTCAGGTTGCCTTGAACCCTTGGGCCGACGAGTATGGTGACGGCTATCAGGCCACGCTTGCCATCATGGCCTTTGCCTCGGGCGGTCTGTTCGGCCGTGGCATCGGCAACTCAACCATGAAGTACTCGTATCTGCCTGAGGCGCACAATGACTACATCCTGGCCATCATTGGCGAGGAAGTCGGTTTTGTCGGAACCGTGCTGTTCTTCTTGGTGTTTGCGATGCTGATCTACTCGGCGTTTCGCATTGCCGAGCAGGCGACCGATCGTCGGGGCGCGCTTATGGCGTCTGGCTCCGCGGTCATTCTCGCGGTGCAGTTTTTGATTAACGCGTTGGGCATCCTCAACGTGTTTCCCATGACGGGCAAACCGTTGCCGTTTATTAGCTATGGCGGTTCGTCGATTATTGTGTCGCTTATGCTTGCCGGGTTGGTCCTGCGCGTTTCGTACGAGAGCGCCCGTCGCGATGAGTACGACCGTCGCCGCGAGAGCTTTGCCGTTATGGATGAGAGTACCGCCGGCGTGCCCCACGTGCGCGGCGAGCGATCTTCGCGTAACGGTTTTACCGTCCTGGATGGCTCTGCGACCGAGCCGGCAGCCCGCCCGCGTCAGCGAACGGCTCCGCAAGGTCGTCCGCAGCGCCCCAGCCCTCGCAACGCGGGCGGCGGATATAATCGAATCGATTTGAACTCGGACCCGTCGGCGCGTCTGCGCACCGACGACCAGGGACCGCGTGTACGAAGGGACTACCATGACCGATAAAATGACCGTTGCTATTGCAGCCGGCGGCACGGCAGGACACATCAACCCCGCGCTCGCCTTGGCCGAAGAACTGCGTGACCGTGGCCACCACGTTGTGTTCGTGGGCCAGTCGCGCAAGCTCGAGGGTCGTTTGGTCCCCGAGGCTGGGTTTGATTTTGTGCCCATTACGGTCACGGGCTTCGACCGCTCCCGTCCTTGGACGGCGCTGACCTCGCTGTGGCGTGTCAATAAGGCCAAGCGTGCGCTCGCCAATCATTTCTCAAAGGTCGGCAAGCCCGATGCCGCCATCGGTTTTGGTGCCTATGTCGAGGTTCCGCTGCTGGGGTGGTGCAAGGGCGCAGGCGTTCCGTATCTGCTGCATGAGCAGAACTCTGTTCCGGGCCTGGCCAACAAGATGATGAACTCCCACGCCGCCCGCGTGTGCATCTCGGTGCCGGCAGCGCGTTCGGTCTTTGAGCGCGAAGGTGACCCTGACCACGTGCTCATGACCGGCAACCCCGTACGTCGCTCGGTGATCGAGGGCGATCGCGCTCGTGGCCGCAAGGCACTTGGCGTTCCCGAGGACGCTACGCTGCTGCTCGTCTTTGGCGGTTCACTTGGCGCCCAGCACCTCAACGAGCGCGTGACTTCGCTCAAAAACGAGCTGCTTTCGCGCAAGAACCTCTATGTGTTGCATTCGACGGGTGCCGACGGCTTTGAGGAGACCGAGCGCGCTTTGGCGCTGACGCCCGAGGAGGCGAAGCGTTACCGCGTCCAGCCTTACATCGACAACATGGGCGATATGCTGGCTGCTGCCGATTTGGTGCTCTCGCGTTCGGGTGCATCGAGCGTGGCCGAGATCGCTGCGCTCGCCGTGCCCTCGGTGCTCGTGCCGTATCCGCATGCGACGGCCGACCACCAAACCACCAATGCTCGTTATCTGGTCGACGCCGGGGCCGGCGTGCTCTGCGCCGATGCCGATATCGACGGTTCTGCCTTTGCCGATGAGCTGCTGCACCTGGTCGATGACGCGGCGGCGCGCGACGCCATGCGTCAGGCGGCGCGTGGTCTGGCTCAGGATAGAGCCGCCGCTCTTCTGGCGGATGCGGTAGAGGGTTTGCGTTAGTTAGACGGGATATCTTCGGTCGCCCTCGCGCTGATGCGGTAGGTGCGGTACAGTTAACGGGTTACAGGCAGTGTTTACGCAAGGAGTACACGAGCACATGGCTGATTCCCAGACTGCAACCTCCGCGCCCGAGTTTAAGAGCGCCCACTTTATCGGTATCGGCGGCGCCGGCATGAGCGGCATCGCCCTCGTTCTGCACGAGCGCGGTTATGCCGTTACCGGCTCCGACCTTAAGACGTCACGTTATATCCGCCAGCTTACCCGCGCTGGTGTGAAGGTGCATGTGGGCCATGAGGCCGCCACGATCGACGAGGTCAAGCCCGACGTGGTTGTTGTCTCCACCGCTATTCCGGAGTCCAACCCTGAACTCGTGCGCGCTCGCGAGCTTGGTATTCCCGTGTGGCCCCGTGCCAAGATGCTCTCTGCTTTGGGCCACGGCTACACCACCGTCGCTGTTGCCGGCACGCATGGCAAGACCACCACGTCTTCGATGTGTGCCACCATGCTCGACCGCATGGGTCTGGATCCGAGCTTCCTGATCGGTGGCATCGTCGAGGGCTATGACACGAACGGCAAGAACGGCTCGGGCGACTACTTTGTCGCCGAGGCCGACGAGTCCGACAGCTCCTTCCTGTTCCTGAACCCCAACGTAGTCATTGTGACCAACGTCGAGGCCGACCACCTCGATCACTACTCGGGTATCGAGGAGATCGAGGCAACTTTCGCCAAATTCATGAGCCTGGTGGGCGAGGACGGCACCGTCATCGTCTGCGGTGAGGACCCGCATCTGGTCGAGCTCGCCAAGTCGACGGGCCGTCACGTGCTTTCCTACGGCTTTGCCGAGAGCAACGACATCGTCTGCATGCACCCGGATGTCAAGGGCATCCAGAGTGACTTTATCGTTCGCTTTGAGGACGGCACTGAGCGCGCTGTGGAGATCAAGAGCAATCCCGGTCGCCACAACATGCTCAACGCCACGGCGGTGCTCACCGTCGCCCATGTCCTGGGCCTTGACATCGACGCCGCCGCCAAGGCGCTCTCGAGCTTTGAGGGCGTCCGCCGTCGCTTTACCCACGTGGGCGATATCGATGGCATCACCGTGGTCGATGATTACGGCCATCACCCCACCGAGATCAAGGCGACGCTTGCTGCCGCTTCGTCGCTGGGTTACAAGCACGTCGACGTCGTGTTCCAGCCGCACCGCTATTCGCGCTTGCAGGCCCTGTGCGACGACTTTGCCGATGCATTTGCCAATGCCGATAAACTGCTGCTGATTGATGTGTTCTCGGCTGGCGAGATGCCCATTCCGGGTGTCACCTCTAAGATGCTCGCCGATACCGTGCGCGCCAAGCATCCTGGCAAGGAGGTCGTGTACTGCTCCAGCCGTCTTGAGCTCAATCAGGAGCTCGAGCAGATGGTGGGCGAGGGCGACCTGTTGCTCACCATGGGTGCCGGCGACGTTACGACCGTCGGTCCCGAGTTCATTGAGTATCTGACTGCCAAGAAAGACGCTTAAGTCTAATGGGTCTGTTTAACGCCGTCATGGCGCTCTCGGGCATGATCGACACGGATGTGATCGAGGACGAGCGCCTTGCGCGTCATACGAGCTATCGTATCGGCGGCAAGGCCGACCTCTTTGTGACGTGCCATAGCTATCATGCCCTCCGCCGCGCCGTGGCGGTGCTCGATCGCGAGCAGGTGCCGTGGGTCATCATCGGCAAGGGCTCCAATCTGCTGGTTGCCGATGGCGGTTATCGCGGTGCCGTCATTTCGCTCGGACGTGAGTTCCAGCGCACGGTTGTTGCCGATGACGGTTGTACGCTGACGGTCGGTGCGGGCGTGATGTTTGCGCGCCTGGTCAACGATGCCCTGTCGCGTAGCCTCTCGGGCCTTGAGTTTGCCGTTGGCATTCCTGGTTCGGTCGGCGGTGCGATATCTATGAATGCCGGCACACGGACCGAGTGGATTGGCTCGCTGGTTGAGGATGTCGTAACGTTTGACCCGGCATCCGGTATCAAGCATTATGCGGGGTCCGAGATCACTTGGGGCTACCGCGAATGTAGCCTTCCCCGCAATGAGATCATCCTCGAGTGCGTGTTCAAGCTTAAACCGGCGCCCAAGGCCGACATTCGCGAGCGCATGGAGCGGTACCTGACGAGGCGCAAGCGTACGCAGCCCATGGGTCGCGCATCCTGCGGGTCTGTCTTTCGCAACCCGCCCGATGCGAGTGTGGGCAAGCTTATCGAGGATTGTGGATTAAAGGGTTTTTCGATTGGCGGCGCGGAAGTTTCGCCCGTTCACGCTAATTTTATCGTTAATAACGGAACTGCCTCGGCCGATGACGTTGCCGCGGTTATTAGACATGTGCACGGAAAGGTGAGGGAGGCGTATGGCATCGAGCTCAGACCGGAAGTTAAATTCCTCGGCTTCTAGAGCATCGAAACCCACCTTCCGCCGCGCCGGAGGGCGTTCCGGCGCGCCTGCCAAACCTCAACGCAATACCGTCGCGCACTCTAAGTCTGTCGGGCATGCTCGACAGACCAGTCGTCCGGTCGTCGGCTCGCAGCTCGGTAATCGTCCGGCCGCAAAAAAGTCCTCGCGTCCCTCGACGACGTCAAAGCCTGTTATGGGCGCCAAGCCTGCCCGTCCCATGGCAGCTCCCAAGCCCTCGACGGGAACTAAAGCGGCGCGTCCAGGTCGCACGCTGGGCGCATCGAAACCGCGCTCGCTGACATCGGTGCCGGCTACCGCCAAGAAGCCTTCGAGTAAAAAAGGTTTCAACCCGTTATCTTCACTTGGAGCGATGGCAAATAAAACATCAGACGCCGCTTCTGTCGTTACAGGCAAAGGCAAAATCGTGGGCGGCGTTCTGGTCGTCTTGGCCGTGCTCGTCGTCGTTGCCACCGTGGTGATCAACTCTGGACTGTTTACTGCCACTGATATTCAGATTCAAGGCAGCGAGCATGTGACGAAGCACGATGCTATCCAGCTGATCGACTTGCCCGAGGGAACGTCGCTTTTTAACGTCGATCCCGACCAGATTACCGAGGATCTCAAGCAGAACCCGTGGGTTTCGGGCGTGGATGTCCAGCGCCAGTTTCCCCATACGCTTATCATCACGCCGACGGAGCGTAAAGTTATCGCCATTGCGTATATCAGCTCCGACGACCTTGCCTGGGCTATCGGAGACGATGACACCTGGATCGCCCCGCTGTCGACGTCGGTCGAAGTGGACGACCAGGGCAACGTCATCACGACAGGGCAGGGCTCAAATACCTTGACCGGAATCGATGCCGCGCTGGCGCTCGCCAAGCATTATGGCGCGGTGTTGTTGACTGATGTCTCGGCGGATGTCGCTCCGGTTTCCGGCCAGGCGGTGAACTCCAAGGCCGTTAAGGCCGGCCTGGATTATGTGCGTGGTTTTTCGAGCGAGTTCTTGGGACAAGTCAAGGATATTTCTACGCCTTCGGTCGAAGCCATCTCGGCAAACCTCAATAACGGCATTGAGGTGTCGCTGGGCGATTCGGACGATATCGCCAAGAAAGAACGCATCGTGACCAAACTACTTTCGCAGGTAGAGGGCGTAACTTATATTAATGTGCGCTCTCCGGGCAACTACACGTTTAGGAACGCACCGACCGCCTAGCATCCTAAATGGCTTTGTTGAGGGGCCATACCACGCCGTTTATCTGGTTTGTTTGGTTTTCACGGTCAATTATTTGACTGATACGTTCATAATGTGCAAACATAATACGGTTTACCTTTGCATTTACTTTCAACCTGAAGGTTAATGTGCGCAGGGGTCGACCCATGCTATGGCTATAACCTTTGTTCGGAGGACCGACATGCACGAGACAGAGATCAACAACTACCTTGCCGTCATTAAGGTGGTCGGCGTCGGCGGCGGCGGTACCAACGCGGTCAATCGAATGATCGAAGAGGGCATCCGCGGCGTCGAGTTTGTTGCCATCAACACCGATGCTCAGGCACTCGCGATCTCTGATGCCGATATCAAGGTGCACATCGGCACCGACCTTACCCGCGGCCTGGGCGCCGGCGCCAACCCCGAGGTTGGCCGCAAGGCTGCCGATGAGTCCCGTGACGACATTGCCGAGGCGCTCGCTGGCGCCGACATGGTGTTTATCACCTGCGGTGAGGGCGGTGGCACCGGTACCGGCGCTGCTCCCATCGTTGCCGATATCGCGATGAACGAGGTCGGCGCACTGACCGTCGCCGTCGTGACCAAGCCCTTCACCTTCGAGGGCCGCAAGCGCAAGAAGAGCGCCGAGGAGGGCATCAAGACCCTCTCCGATTGCGTCGACACCATGATCGTCATCCCTAACGATAAGCTGCTCGACATCGCCGAGAAGAAGACCACCATGCTCGAGGCCTTCGCGATTGCCGATGGCGTCCTTTCCCAGGGCACCCAGGGCATCACCGACCTCATCACCGTCCCCGGTATCATCAACCTGGACTTCGCCGATGTTAAGACCATCATGAAGCAGGCCGGTACCGCCATGATGGGTATCGGTACCTCTTCTGGGGATACTCGTGCCGTCGACGCTGCCCAGCAGGCCATCTCCAGCCCGCTGCTCGAGAGCTCCATCGATGGTGCCACGCGCGTTCTGCTCTCCATCGCCGGTTCCAAGGACCTGGGCATCCAGGAGATCAGCGACGCCGCCGACGTTGTCGCCAACGCCGTCGACCCCGAGGCGAACATCATCTTCGGTACCGTTGTCGACGAGTCCCTGGGCGATCAGGTGCGTATCACCGTCATCGCTACGGGCTTCTCCGATTCCAACGTCAACCGTCAGGACGAGCTCTTTGCTGCTCAGCAGTCTCAGAGCAAGGCCGCTGCCTCCGCTGAGCCGCAGCGCACCGCTCCGGCTGCCAGCCCGGCTCAGGCCGCTCCGACCCGCAACGTCGGTGGTACCGAGCTGCCCAACTTTGGCAACGACCAGTTCGAGCTTCCCGACTTCCTGAAGCGCGGCAGCTTCTAGTTCGTTTTTCTCAACGACCTGCACGGGGTGTGTCCATTTGGATGCACCCCGTTTTATTTCTCGTTTGTAAACGAAAGCCTCCAATCTCCTTACGTTCCCTTTACGTTTGGTCCCTACCGCTGCGGGTATCCTTTTAAGGAAGTATGACAGCCGTATAAACGCGGACTGCGCGGCGACGCCGCGGTACTTGTGTTATTAGGAGGCTTTAGTATGGCAGCACGTGCGGACAACGTTTCGCGTGTCGACCATGATGGAGTTACGTTGGTGGAGGGCGCGACATCCGATGTCCGCTTTGCCTTTACCGAGCGCACCGGTGGCGTTTCTGAAGATGCGTACTCCTCGCTCAACCTGGGCTCGCATGTAGGCGATGACCCCTTTGCTGTTCAAGAAAATCGTCGTCGAGCGCTCGAAGCTATGGGCGCCACTGAGTGCGAGCATAATCTGCTCGTGCCCAATCAGGTACATGGTGACCATATCGTTACGGTGGCTTCGAACGGCGCCGACGATCTTGAGGCTGTTCGCGAGCAGATTGCCGAGGGCTGCGATGCCATCGTCTGTACGGCCCATGACGTGCCCGTGCTGCTCTGCTTTGCCGACTGCGTTCCCGTGGTGCTGGTGGCCCCTGGCGGATTTGCCGTGGTGCACTCCGGTTGGAAGGGCACGATTGCACGTATTTCTGCCAAGGCGTGCCAGGCGCTTTGCGATGCTGCCGGCTGCGATGCGAGCGACGTTTCCGCCTATATCGGCCCCCATATCTTGGCTGACGAATATGAGGTATCCCAGGAACTCATGGATCGCTTTGCCGTCGAGTTCTCTTGCATCGATGCGAGTGCCTCTCGCATGCTCGATCTTTCCGCTGCCATTTGTGAGGCGCTGGTAAATGCCGGTGTGGACGCGGATAATATCGTGGATACCCAGCTTTCGACTGTGCGCCAGAACGACCGCTTTTATTCCTACCGTAACGAGGACGGCACCTGTGGGCGCCATGCTGCGATCGGCGTGATGCTATGAGAAAGATCGTATCGGTCCTGAGCGCCGCTGTGCTTACGCTTACGCTGTGCGCCTGTTCTTCGGGATCTTCTACCTCTTCCATTACCGTGGCCGGCTCCACGACCTGCCTTCCTATCGCCGAAATTGCGGCAGAGGGCTTTAAGGAGGAGACCGGCATCGACGTGCTCGTTTCCGGTTTGGGCTCTTCCGCTGGCATCGAAGCCGTCAGCGCTGGCACGGCCGATATCGCCAGCTCCTCCCGTGGACTCAATGCCGACGAACAGGATCTGGGCCTGACTCCCATCGTCATTGCCCACGACGGTATCGCGGTCATCGTGAACGACGATAACCCGGTCGATAACCTCTCGACCGAGCAGCTCCGCGATATCTATGCCGGCAAGATTACTAATTGGAAAGAGGTCGGTGGCGAGGACCTGAAGATTCAGGTCATCAACCGAGACGAGGCATCCGGCACGCGTGAAGCATTCCGCACCATCGTGATGGACGGCACCCCGTTCGATCGCCGCTCGGCCGTTCTTTCGGGCACGGGCCAGGTGCGCGACGTGGTATCTCGTTCGCACGGTGCCATTGGCTACATTTCGCTGGGCTTCGTCGATAGCCTCAACGCCAAGACCTCGGTCAAGGCCGTCTCGGTCAATCATGTTGAGGCGTCCGAGAAGACGGTCGCGAGCGGCGGCTATCCCATCTCACGCGACCTTTACTTCTTTGTGAAGGGTGCGCCTTCGCAGCGGGCACAGGACTACATTGACTATGTGACGTCCCAGAAGATGGACAAGCAGATTCGCGAGGCGGGCTTTATTCCCGTCACCAACGACGGAAAGGGGAGTGAGTAGCGTGGAAGCACAGGAAATCCCCCAGATTGAGCAGGAGGCTCAGGCGCCCAAAAAGCGTGAGTTGGCGTTGGTATCGCATAGCACCTATCTCAAGGAGAAGGCGCTACAGTGGATCTTTTTTGCCTGCGCGTTCTTGGCGGTCGTCACCGTCATCCTGATTTTTGTCTTTACCACGTACTCGTCGCTGCCCGTCTTTACCGATATCGGTCTGGCGGACTTCTTTAGCTTTACGTGGGCGCCCTCCGAGGGTCACTACGGTATCATGTCGCTGCTGGCGGGCTCCGGTCTGGTGACGGTCGGTGCGCTCGCCATGGGCGTGCCCCTGGGTGTGGGCACGGCCGTGTATCTGGTCGAGATCGCCAGTAAGCGCGTGCGCAGGCTCATCAGCCCCGCCGTCGATCTACTGGCGGGCATCCCCTCCATCATCTACGGTTTCTTTGGCATGGTCATCATTCGTCCGTTTATCGCGCAGCTGACCGGCGGTCTTGGCTTTGGCGCACTGACGGCGTGGTTCGTGCTTGCCATCATGATCGTTCCCACCATCACCACGCTCACCATCGATGCCCTCAATTCCATTCCCATGGGTATTCGCGAGGCATCCTATGCCATGGGTGCCACCAAGTGGCAGACCATCTACAAGGTCGTGCTGCCTGCAGCCAAGTTGGGCATCGTCGATGCGATTGTCTTGGGCATGGGGCGTGCCATCGGCGAGACCATGGCCGTGCTCATGGTCGTTGGCAACGCCCCGGTTATTCCCGATAGCATTGCGAGCCCCATCTCGACGCTCACGAGTCAGATCGCGCTCGACATGAGCTATTCCTCGGGCCTTCACCGCTCGGCCTTGTTTGGAATGGGCGTGGTCCTGTTTATCATTTCCGCAGCATTGGTGGGCATCGTCCGTCTGATTTCCAAGAAGAAGAGGGGGTAGGCTATGTCCGATTCCGTTGACACGACGGTCGATGCGACCTCATCGCGCGAGCGCATCAAGCGTGCCCTTTCCCATGGTAAGAAGGGCCGCATCAACAAGGATCTGTCCAACAAGATTATGCTCGGCGTGTTTCGCGCCGCGGCCTATATCACCACGCTGGTACTGGTCGCCATTATCGCCTACGTGGTCATCAACGGTCTGCCGCACATCTCGCTCGACTTTATCTTCGGCTGGCCGCAGGGCGTAAACGCCGAGGGCGGCATTTGGCCCACAATCGTCTCGACCATCTACGTGACGGCGCTCGCCATGCTCATCTGCACGCCGGTTGCCGTCTTGGCTGCGGTCTATCTGGCCGAGTACGCCAAGCAGGGCAAGGTCGTCGACATCATTCGCTATGCTGCCGATGCTTTGGCCTCGGTGCCCTCCATTGTTATGGGCCTCTTTGGCTATGCCTTGTTTGTCGAGGCCATGGGCCTGGGTCTTTCGATGGTTTCGGCCGCCCTGGCACTCGCACTTCTGATGCTGCCCATTGTCATGCGCACCACCGAGGAGGCAATCCGCGCCGTTCCACGCTATATCCGTTGGGGCGCATATGGCCTGGGCGCCACCAAGTGGCAGGTCGTCTCCAAGATCGTGCTTCCTTCGGCTTTTGGCCGCATCGCCACCGGCATCGTGCTTGCCATCGGCCGAGCCATCGGCGAGACCGCCGTGGTGCTCTACACCATGGGTCAGGCCATCAATCTGCCTATCTCGCCGCTCGATTCCGGTCGCCCCATGACCGTTCACCTTTATCTGCTTGCCAATGACGGCATCAACATGAACGCAGCCTACGGCACCGCGCTTTTGCTGATGGCGATTATTCTGGCCTTCAACCTGTTTGCGCGTTATCTGTCGCGCAAACGCCGCTAGTTAAGGAGTCCCATGTCCGTCTATCAGTCCGCTCCCACGCTGGAGCAAGCGGCCATCACGGCCAAGGATTTCAACTTCTGGTACGGTGACTTTCATGCGCTGACGGGGCTCGACCTCAATATCGCTAAGAATGCCATTACTGCTTTTATTGGCCCTTCGGGTTGCGGCAAGTCGACGTTTCTGCGCTGCATCAACCGCATGAATGACCTGATCGAGGGTACGCGCGTCGAGGGCACCATGGCGCTCGACGGCAACGATATCTATGCCGAGGGCGTCGACCCGGTCGACCTCCGTCGTCGCGTGGGCATGATCTTTCAGCAGCCCAACCCGTTCCCTAAATCCATCTACGAGAATGTCGCCTTTGGCCCTCGTCTGCAGGGCGTGACTAGCAAAAGCGACCTCGATGACATCGTGGAAGAATCGCTCAAGCGCGCCAACCTCTGGAAAGAGGTATCCAATCAGCTCAACAAGGATGGTTTGGCGCTCTCGGGTGGTCAGCAGCAGCGTCTGTGCATCGCGCGCGTGCTTGCGGTGCAGCCCGATGTCCTGCTGATGGACGAGCCCTGCTCCGCCATCGACCCTACCTCCGTCTCTAAGGTCGAGGATCTGATGGCCGAGCTGGCGCCCGAGATGACGATCATCATCGTTACGCATTCAATGCAGCAGGCTGCTCGTATTAGCGACTACACCGCATTCTTTTTGCAGGAGGTTGCCGGCGAACCTGCCACGCTCATCGAATATGGTCAAACCGACGCGATCTTTACCAGCCCGGTGGATTCGCGGACGGAAGACTATATCACCGGCCGCTTTGGCTGATCGGTGCGACTAGTCCCAAGCCGATCGGACTTGGTCCGGTGCGTATTCACTGTGCGGGCGGCATGACCGCACCCAACTGATTGGAGTGAACCATGCGCAAACTGTTTTCCCGTCAGCTCATCGAGGCCCGTCACGAGATGCTGAGCATCTACGAGGCGGTAGACCTAGCGCTTCACGACGCCGTGAAGGCCTATGTGACCGACGATCGCAAGCTCGCCACCAAGACCAAGAAGCGCACGCTTTCGATTGACGCGCGCTGCGCCAACTTGGAGGCCGTGTGCTACAACCTGATCGCTACGCAGTCGCCGGTCGCCTCCGACTTCCGTTTGCTGCAGACAATCATCTATGTCGACTTTAACCTGCAGCGTATGACCGATAAGGTTCGCCAGATCTGCCGTGCCGCCAGTCATATGGTCAAGGCCGACATCTCGCTGCCTCAGGAGCTTGTGACCTTGGTTGAAGCCGAGGCCGAGGCCGTCTATCAGGTGCTGGGCTCTTCGCTTTCTGCCCTGGTTGCCAACGACATGTCCATCATCTGCAACCTGGCCGTCGAGGACGAGCCGGTGCACGCCGCCTACGAGAAGTTCTTCCGTACCTTTAACCGCATGGATGCCGGCGAGTTTATGGATGACAACAGCAATTACGACGACCTGCGCCGTGCCATCATGGTCTCGCGCTATCTCGATCGTATCGCCTCGATTTCCATCGATGCCGCCTGCCGTCTGACCTTCTTGTTGACCGGCCAGCGCATGAACGCCGGCGATATCGCCCGTACGGATGAGGATGAGCTCGAGAGCATGCGCGTGCCTTCGGGTGAGGGTGTCATCATAAGGCCCGCCGTCGACGCGCGTTTTGTTGCCAAGGTGCCCGCTGACGAGGTGAGTGAAGGTCTTCGCTACCTGTTTGATCATCTTGAGGATGAGGATGATGCCGAGGACGACGAGGAGTAGGGTAGCCCTGTTCGTCGAAAGATTGTAAATACCTAAGGGAGCGCGGCCTTGCGGATGCGGGGCCGCGCTCTTGCGTTAGCATGGGACTACTTGTTGTGCTGTTAGCGGAGGCGATTGGCAATGGATAACTACTTGGACTTGATACGCGCTCGCCGCGAGCAGATTCTGGAGCGTTTTTATGCAGCGCTCGATCGCGCGGGTCGTCCCCACGATGCCGCGCGCCTGATTGCCGTCTCCAAGACTGTTGGCGTCGATGAGACCGTTGCCGCTATGCGGGCGGGGTATCGCCATTTTGCCGAGAACCGCCCGCAGGAGCTCCTTCGCAAGCTTGTGGGCCTTGCGGAGCATCCGGAGCTACCCGAGGTGCACTTCGATATGATCGGCAACCTGCAGACCAACAAGATCAATGCGGTTCTGGGCTCGGCCGAGCTGATTCATTCGGTCGGCTCGCTGCATTTGGCTCAGGCTATCTCGAGCCGTGCGGTTCGAAAGATGGAGGCGGGCGAGCTCTCTGGCCCCCAGCGTGTGCTGATCGAGGTCAATGTGAGCGGCGAGGAGTCCAAGGGCGGCTTTTCGCCCGATGAGGTTCGTGACGCCGCAGGTGAGCTTGCGGAGCTTGAGGGAATTTGTGTGCAGGGGCTTATGACTATGGCGCCACGGGGGAACAAAGATGTGGCGCGCCGCACCTTTGCCGGACTTCGCGAGCTAAGGGATGAGCTTGAGGCTGCGCACTCCGATCTGAGCCTGACCGAGCTTTCCTGCGGCATGAGCGAGGACTTTGAGTCTGCCCTTGAGGAAGGCTCTACGCTCGTTCGCCTGGGTAGGGTAGTATTTAGCCCGGAGTTTGCAGTAAAATAAGGCTCTGAAGTGCGCGCTGATTATCGGAGTGCCTGCACTAAACCGCGAGAGGACACAAGCATGGGCTTCCTTGACGAGATTAAAAATAAGATGCACCTGGGCGGCCAGCAGGGTTACGACCAGGGTTATGGTCAGGACGACGACTACGGCTACGATGATGGCTATGACGACGGCTACCAGAACAACGGTTACAGCGGTGCCTCGGGCGAGGGCTTCTACACCCAGGATGAGCCGAGCAACGGCCTGTTGGGTCAGACGCGCCGTGGCGAGGCCGAGTCGGTGGCCGTGTACACACGCTCCGGTCAGCTGGTCGGCGACGATTCTCGCCACGCTACGACCTACAACCCGCCATCGCGCTCGCAGGAGACGGTTGCGGGCGGTTATCGCCCCGGTGCCTACGACACGCCGTCGAGCTACGCCGAGAGTACACGTGCCCGCGCTGCTGCCCCCGCACCCGCTTCCTCACCGAGTGATGCCTCGGCGTATGCGAATAACATCATCAACGCTACGCCGCAGCTGCCGGCCTATGTCCTGCGCCCCGAGAGCTATGACGACGTGGAGACCGTTGTGCGCCGCGTGCGTACCAAGCAGCCTGTCGCGCTGATTTTTGTCGGCGTTCGTACCGAGGTCGCCAAGCGCGTCCTGGACTTCTCTTACGGCTTTGCCTGCGGCCTGGGTGCCACAGTCAAAGAGGTGGGCGATCGCGTGTTTATGGTGCTGCCCGCCGGTTGCGAGGTCAAGGATTCGGACCTCAAAAAGCTCCGTGCCGACGGCTACCTTAAGTAAAAGCAAGACGAGGAGATTCTCATCAACATCTACACCATTGTCCAGCTGATCAATACGCTGTTCAACTTCTACTCCACGCTCATCGTGGTCTACTGCCTTATGACGTGGATCCCTATGAAACAGGGCGGATTGCTACAGGATATCGCCGCTGTTCTCGATAGTGTGTGCGGCCCGTGGCTCAATTTGTTCCGCCGGTTTATCCCGCCCATGGGCGGCATCGATTTTTCACCGGTCGTTGCGATTATTGCGTTGCAGTTGGTGCAGAAGCTGGTTCTGCAACTTCTTATAGGTATACTCATATAAAACTGGCTTAGTAACTCACGTCGGGCGCACGGCGCCAAGGCGAAGATAAAGGAGAACTTGTTATGGCTATTACCCCTGCTGACATTCAGGCTCAGACCTTCTCTGAGGCCAAGCGCGGCTACGATCCCGCCGAGGTCGACGTCTTCCTGGAGACGCTGTCCTCTGAGGTCGACGCCATGCTCGCCAAGATTGTCGATCTTAAGGGTCGTCTGACTGCTACCGAGCAGCAGCTTGCCGATACGCAGGCCCAGCTTGCTCAGGCTCAGGACGCCGCCGCGCAGGCCGTTCCCGCCGCTCCTGTGGCCGCTCCTGCACCCGACTTCTCCGCTCAGGAGCGCCAGATTTCCGCGGCGCTGATCGCTGCCCAGCAGACCGCCGAGGGTATCGTTAACGACGCCAACGAGAACGCCGAGCGTATCCGCAACGAGGCCGACGCCAAGGCCCGCGAGGTCATCCGCCAGGCCCTGACCGAGAAGCAGGCCGAGCTCGAGGAGATCGACCGTCTGAAGGCTTCCCGTGAGGAGTTTAAGGCCGAGTACCTCAAGCTCATCCAGCACTTCATGGACGATGCCCAGAACTCCTTCCCGGCCGATCTCATGGCTTCCACGCCGGTCGGTTCTGCCGCTTCTTCGGCTGTGACCGTTCCTGCTGCCGAGCCGCTGCCCGTCGCCGAGCCGGTTATCCCCGTTGCCGATCCCTTCGCGCCGATCGACAACTTCGCCGCCGACGACTTGGACTAACGATCGGACTACAATCTAGCATCCTTGTGAGGAGCTCGCGCCTGTGGGCTCCTTTTTGTAGTTTTTTGGGACATGCCTTAATTTCTACCTTTTTTGATGATTTTAAATACCGTGCTACGGGGGATGCCTGTTACGAGTTCGATTTGTTTGAGCGAAAGTCCGATGTCTGCAAGTTTGATTCGCGCTTCATTTCGCGGTGGTTTTTCCAAGCTTTTGACTTGCACGCATCGCAAAGGATATAAGGCGGCTTCGGCAACTTCACGATAATCCTGCTCAGAAATTGACCTTCCGGTTTTGATGTAATACGCATTGGGAAGTCCGGACGTACTAAATCGATAGAAGCTCTCGGTGCTGCCGAGCAGGGCGTTAATCGTTGATGTGTCGGTAATCTGCGGCTCAGTCATGTATTCGTGAAAACTGCTCCATCGGTATTCCAATAGGGAGGCACGTCCCCCTTTGACTGGGTTATCGTGGATATACCTCATGGCTTGCAAGAGCTGATTGTCGTCTTCGATAGGCTTGCTGTAGAAGCGACCCTTGAACACGGGGCCCTCCAGCCCGGTTTTTTGTATAAAAAGCGATATACTAGATATAACGAAACAACGAACTGAATAAAGAATACAAAAAAAGAGCCACGACCAGTTAAAGCCTGAGAAACTTTAACTGCGAGCCTTAATTGATTACCACCAATCAATTAAAGAAGTCGAGACCCAAAATTTGGTAAAGTATTTAATTACTTTATTAATCAGATACTTAAATATCTGTAAACCCATTATATCGGGTTTTTGAGGGGATTTCAAGTCTTTAAGAAGATACCAGGCAATCAATTAAGAAAACCTTGATTCTCATTTTCATTGCAACAGCCTCAGGACTCAGCGCAACGCGTTGCGCTGAGTCCTGAGGCGCGAATCCGGGTAGGCAACCCCAGAGGGGCCGGAATCCCCCGGCCCGCGATGGAGGGAGGCCGGCATGTCCAGACCCAAGCCGTCCGGAAGGTCGTACGGGAGGCTCACGAGGCACGAGAGGAACACGGTCGAGAGGATGCTCGACCGCAACCGCAGCGCCCGCGAGATCGCCGCGGAGCTCGGCAGGTCGCCCTCGACCGTGACCAGGGAGGTGGCGGCGCACCGCCACGTCACCGCGCCGCGCTCGCGCTACGGCGAGCCCGCGCCCGCGGACCTCTCGGGGGCCTGCCCCAGGCTCTCCGCGTGGCCGAGGTGCTGCAACGGCTGCTCGCACAGGAGGGGCTACGGCTGCTCGAGGAGGCCCAGGGTGTTCTACAGCGCCAGGAGGGCGCAGGAGGCGGCCGACGCCGAGCTCTCGGCGAGCAGGTCCGGGATCGACGAGACCGAGGAGGGCGCCGCCGCCAAGCTCGCGGCCATCAGGGACGGGCTCGCGCGCGGGCTCTCCCCGCAGCAGATAGCGGCGACGACCCCCGGGCTCAGCGCCTCCACCGTCTACAGGTGGGTGGACGCCGGCTACGACGGCATGACGAACATGGAGCTCAGGCGCAAGGTCGGCTACAGGCCGAGGTCGCGCCGGGCCCCGGGGAGGGCGACGTCCCACTCGTCGCGCAGGTCGCACGCGTCGTTCCTCGCGCTCGGCGAGGACGCCTGCGCCGCGGCCTGGGAGATGGACACCGTCGAGGGCTCCAGGGGCGACTCCGCCAGGCTCCTCACGCTCCTGCACCGCCCGAGCCGCTTCCAGCTGGCCCTGCCGCTGCCGGACGGCACGTGCGCCTCGGTCCTGGCGGCGCTCTCCTCCCTGCGCGGGGTCCTCGGCGAGGACGGCGCGAGGCGCGCCTTCGGCGCCGTGCTCACCGACAACGGCAGCGAGTTCGCCGACGAGGGCGCCATCGCGGCGCTGATCGGCGAGCGGGACGGCGAGACCAGGCTCTTCTACTGCGACCCCCGGCAGAGCCAGCAGAAGGGCGCGTGCGAGAAGAACCACGTGGAGATCAGGAAGCTGCTGCCCAAGGGCGCCGGGGCCAGGTTCGACCGGCTGACGGCGGCGGACTGCGCGCTGCTCATGTCGCAGGTGAACTCCGAGCCGAGGGGGGCGCTCGGGTTCCTGACGCCGGCGCGCGTGCTGCGGATGGCCCTCGGGGAGGACGCCTCCGCCCTTATGGACGCGTTCGGGATAGAGGAGCTGGCGCCCGGCGAGCTCGACCTCACGCCCGGCTGCATCGACAGGGCCAGGGCCGCGAGGGGCGAGGGGCCGCTGGCGGGATAGGCGGCGGGCCGGGACATGGGCCGGAGGGCCCGTTGCGCTGAGTCCGGAACGGCTGCGCGGCGGGCTGGCGGAGCATGCGGCGGCGGCATGGTGGCACCGGCCTCCACAGCCTCTCCACCTGCGGAAACGAGGCGACGGCCAGGTGCCGGGAGCTATTCCCGCGTTGCGCTAGCTGCGGAAACGCGGGGCCCGTTCAGGCTGTTGCGTTGAGATTGAAAATCAACCTCAATTAAGAAAAACTTAGTTGATTGCCTTTTTTGTTGTGATTCAACTTTGATCGTAGCTTCTAACTAATTAATTTTCGTAAGAAAGGAGAACAGCTGAATGAATATCCCTTTTGTTGTAGAAACTGTGCTTCATGACGGCTTGTTAAAGTACAAATTTAAAAATAGTAAAATTCGCTCAATCACTACCAAGCCAGGTAAAAGTAAAGGGGCTATTTTTGCGTATCGCTCAAAAAAAAGCATGATTGGCGGACGTGGCGTTGTTCTGACTTCCGAAGAAGCGATTCACGAAAATCAAGATACATTTACGCATTGGACACCAAACGTTTATCGTTATGGTACGTATGCAGACGAAAACCGTTCATACACTAAAGGACATTCTGAAAACAATTTAAGACAAATCAATACCTTCTTTATTGATTTTGATATTCACACGGAAAAAGAAACTATTTCAGCAAGCGATATTTTAACAACAGCTATTGATTTATCTTAAAATTTTGTGTATAATAGGAATTGAAGTTAAATTAGATGCTAAAAATTTGTAATTAAGAAGAGGGATTCGTCATGTTGGTATTCCAAATGCGTAATGTAGATAAAACATCTACTGTTTTGAAACAGACTAAAAACAGTGATTACGCAGATAAATAAATACGTTAGATTAATTCCTACCAGTGACTAATCTTATGACTTTTTAAACAGATAACTAAAATTACAAACAAATCGTTTAACTTCTGTATTTGTTTATAGATGTAATCACTTCAGGAGAGATTACATGAACAAAAATATAAAATATTCTCAAAACTTTTTAACGAGTGAAAAAGTACTCAACCAAATAATAAAACAATTGAATTTAAAAGAAACCGATACCGTTTACGAAATTGGAACAGGTAAAGGGCATTTAACGACGAAACTGGCTAAAATAAGTAAACAGGTAACGTCTATTGAATTAGACAGTCATCTATTCAACTTATCGTCAGAAAAATTAAAACTGAATACTCGTGTCACTTTAATTCACCAAGATATTCTACAGTTTCAATTCCCTAACAAACAGAGGTATAAAATTGTTGGGAGTATTCCTTACCATTTAAGCACACAAATTATTAAAAAAGTGGTTTTTGAAAGCCGTGCGTCTGACATCTATCTGATTGTTGAAGAAGGATTCTACAAGCGTACCTTGGATATTCACCGAACACTAGGGTTGCTCTTGCACACTCAAGTCTCGATTCAGCAATTGCTTAAGCTGCCAGCGGAATGCTTTCATCCTAAACCAAAAGTAAACAGTGTCTTAATAAAACTTACCCGCCATACCACAGATGTTCCAGATAAATATTGGAAGCTATATACGTACTTTGTTTCAAAATGGGTCAATCGAGAATATCGTCAACTGTTTACTAAAAATCAGTTTCATCAAGCAATGAAACACGCCAAAGTAAACAATTTAAGTACCATTACTTATGAGCAAGTATTGTCTATTTTTAATAGTTATCTATTATTTAACGGGAGGAAATAATTCTATGAGTCGCTTTTTTAAATTTGGAAAGTTACACGTTACTAAAGGGAATGGAGATAAATTATTAGATATACTACTGACAGCTTCCAAGAAGCTAAAGAGGTCCCTAGCGCCTACGGGGAATTTGTATCGATAAGGGGTACAAATTCCCACTAAGCGCTCGGGACCCCTTGTAGGAAAATGTCCTAAGTGTGGCAACAATATTGTATTAAAAAAATCGTTTTATGGTTGTTCAAATTATCCTGAATGTAAGTTTACTTTAGCTGAACATTTTAGAAAGAAAAACACTGCATATCCGGTGCCGAGTCTCTGGAATGCCTCGCTCACGTTGGCATCTGGGTCATCGAGTAACAGGTGCGTATGGTTGTCCATGAGACACCATGCCAAGAGGCGCATGTGGTGGCGTTGAAACGACCTGTTGAGTAGATTGAGATAGTAAAGCCTATCTTCGGCGTCCTCGAAGATCTGCTGTCCGCCGGCGCCCTTTTGAACCACGTGATAGCATCCTTTTTCCGTTAGGGTTCGTGGGCCTCGTGACATAGATCCTCCAAAGCATCGGTCTGTCGACTGGACTTTAAGGATAAGCATGGGAAGGCCGAGCTCTGCTGATGTGATTGCAGAACTCGGCGAACGGGTGAGCGGTCAGAGGTAGATTTTGAGGCATGTCCCAAAAATCTACTTGAGGAGGAAGTCGGAGAGGGGAATGGTGCGGGCCTCGCGATGCTCGGGATCGGCGATATGATCGGCAGGATAGCCACAGACGAGCATATGATACGGATAGACGCCCTCGGGCAGGTTGAACTGCTCACAGGCCATCTTGGGCTTAAAATGGCACACCCAACACGTACCCAGGCCCTGCTCCTTCGCCTCCATCATCATCTGATCGCACACGATCGAGGTGTCGATCTCGCTGGAGTTCATCTGGTCATAAGGGCGCACCCAGGCGTCATCGGTAACGCTGCAGATAAGAAAGATAAGCGGCGCCCCAAAGATAGACCCATCACGAGCAAAGCGTGGCTGACAAGCAGCAGCCCTTTCCAACAACTCCGGAGTATCAAGCACCATCACACGGCTTGGATGATTATTGCAAGCAGAAGGAGCAATACGCCCCGCCTCAACAACGGCATCCACCACCGACTGCTCAACAGGACGGTCCTCAAACGAACGACAAGAATACCGAGACCGAGCCAGATCCAAATACGACATAACCAAACCCTCCAAAGTCAGCAAATCAATCCAAAGTAAACCAAAGGGTACCCAAACCCCCATCCACCCAAACGCCCATCACAGCCCCAAAGTACCCAATCGGGCATAAAAGGTCGCATCGGTCAAGTCCTCATCGCATTCTAACTATCAGCCAAGGTTCCCAATGGTGGTACCTAAGGCGAAGGCCCGACACCTATTTACTTTCGAACGACTCTGCCATGCAGCCGGAGTGAGAAAGCAAATAGGTGCCGGGCCTTCGCCGGTGGGACGGGTGCCCCCAATTAACTGTTCTTCATGACAATCGAATCCACAACATCGGCCACATTCTCACAGCAGTCAGCGCAGTACTCCAGGAAGGCATAGACGTCACGCCAGGCGATGACCTCGAGCGGATCCTTGCCGTTGACATGCAGGTTGCGCATAGCGTTGATGTAGAGCTCGTCGGCCTCGGACTCGATGGTGTTGATCTGGATGACGAGTTCGCGCAGGGTCTTGGACTTGCGGTAGTTGGGCAGCTCGACCATCAGGTCCTTCATGGCGCGGCAGGCGTCGGTCACCTTGTGGGCGATCACGATGGCATCGGGATGGATGCTCTGGATGTTGGTGAAGTAGACGCGCTGCACGACGCCCTCGATACGGTCGAGCACGGTGTCGAGCGAGCAGCTCATCAGGTTCAGGTCCTCGCGCTCAAGCGGGGTGATAAAGGCCGTGAGCAGGGCGTCCTCAAGCTCATGGTGTTTCTTGTCGGCCGCATGCTCGATCGCGTGCATCTTGTCGAGCATATCGTGAATCTTCGCGGGATCGAAGTTCTCGAAAATCTGGGTGAGCAGCTCGGCAGCCTGGACGGCAAGGTCGGCGCAGGCGACGTAGTTGTCAAAGTAGAACGAATCGGGTTTCTTTGCCATGAGTGGGTCCTTTCGAGGCGAAGACGGGTGGGCGAAGTATTACGGTCCGGATGGGCGCTCGGTGTGACTAGATGAACATCATGAACAGCTTGGCCATAACAAAGCTGATGAGTCCACAGGCGGGGAAGGTGAAGAACCAGGTGAACATCATGTCCTTGACCACGCCAAAGTTGATGGCCGAAAGGCGCTTGACGGCGCCGACGCCCATGATGGCGCAGGTCTTGATGTGGGTGGAGGACACGGGGATGCCGGTAAGGGTGGCAAGCAGCAGATTCGCGGCGCCTGCGAGGTCGGCGGAGAAACCCTGATACTTCTCGAGCTTGACCATGCTCTGGCCGACGGACTTGATGATGCGCTCGCCGCCCACGCTGGTGCCGATGCCCATGGTGGCCGAGCACAGCAGCATGATCCAGATGGGGATGCCGGCGTCGCCGACGCCGGTCTGGCCGTTGGCGAAGGCGACGCCTAAAAAGAGCACGCCGATGAACTTCTGTCCATCCTGCGCGCCGTGCATAAAGCTCATGGACGCAGCGCTCGCGATCTGAGCGTATTTAAAGAAGACGTTGGCGCGTCGCCTATTGGCGGCGGCAAACAGAATCGAGACGAGTTTGCACAGGACCCAGCCCATGACAAAGCCCAGACCGATGGAGAGCGCCAAGCCGTAGATGACCTTCATCCACTCGTGGATGTTGACGCTGCCGGCACCGCCGAGGGCGATGGCGGCGCCGGTGAGGCCGGCGATGAGGCTGTGGCTCTGAGAGGTGGGAATGCCAAAGCGCGATGCCGTGGCGCCGTAGACGACGATAGAGAAGAGCGCCGCACACAGGCAGGCGAGCGCCATGGTGCTGTTTCCGCCAAAGTCGACGATATGTGAGATGGTGTTGGCGACGCTCGCGTTAAAGTGCGTCATGATGAGCACGCCCAAGAAGTTGAATGCGGCGCTCATGAGAATGGCGGCGCGGGCGGGCATGCAACGCGTGGTGACGCAGGTCGCGATGGCGTTGGGCGCGTCGGTCCATCCGTTGACGAAGATGGCGCCGAGTGCGAGGATCACGGTGACGGCAAGGACTGGGTTTGACACAAGTTGGCCGAGGAAGGTTGAGAACGTTACGTCCATATATGGGCTTTCTCGAAGTTTGCAGACACGTTACAAAAACATGATAAATCGTATCACCTCCTGCGGGTTTCTTTGCCGAGTTCTGATGGGAGAAGTAATTTTTTGGCACTAAAATTGAATATTAGCCCTGTTGACCGTGGGTGTTCTTTTTGCTATCACGCCATGCGGACACGCGCGTTCGCTCCGACATTCCAAAACCACAGTCTGTTCGCTTTACAATATGCAAACATGCGTTCGATAATGGGAAGCATGGAATATCGACAGACAGATGGCAAAACTCGACGCGTGCACAAACAGTATGTGGACGTTGTGGCTCGCATCCTCGCGGGCGGACAAGTTGTGCCGGTCACCGTCTGCTGGGTCGACGGTCGTTGCTTTACAATTGACGAGATTGTCTCGTCCACGGGCTTTGGCTTAACGGTTCACGGTGTTCGTACGGCAACGTATAAGGTTCGTTTTGGCGGGCATGCGACCGAGTTGTATCTGGAGGACCAGGCGTGCGGACGGCCGGACGGCTCGCAGGCCCACGTGATGCGTTGGTGGGTCTGGGCGTTTGACCGTACGCTTGAGGGCGAGCGCCGTAGGTAAGGACGCACGGCGTTCGGGTACAATGACAGGAATCTTGTCAGCTACTGCGCCGTTATTTGTGGCGCTTTTTGAAAGGACGAACCTATGAACGATATCCAGGGCTATCAGAACGGCCCCGTCGAGAGCGGCGCAAGCCGCGCCAAGGAGATGTCGCCGCGCGCGTACAACCTTGTCATGTCTGCCCTGATCTTTTTGGGCTTTTGCGCCATGGGCGCCGGTGCTTACTTTACGAGCACCATGTCGTTTGCCCGCATGATGATGAGCGGCGCCGCTTTGCCGCTGGTCTTTGGCTCGTTTATTTTGACCATCGTCGGCATTGTCATGATGTCGGCTGCCGCGGGCAAGCAGTCTGTGGGCCTGTCGCTCACGGGTTACGTGATCTTTGCGAGCACCTTTGGCCTGACCGCGTCGTTTGGCCTTGCCAACTACGACCTGCCCACCATCAACGCCGCCTTTATCGCCACCGCCGCCATCACCTTTGTCTTTGGCGCGCTGGGCGTGACCTTCCCCAAGTTCTTCCAGCGCGTGTACGGCATCGGTTTTGGCGTTCTGCTTGCCACGATCCTGGTCGAGATCGTGCTGATGTTTATGGGTGTTTCGCAGTCTATTACCGACCTGATCGTGATCGTGGTGTTCGCCGGTTTTATTGGCTACGACACCTATGTGGCCACGACGGTGCCGCCCACGCTGCCCAACGCCGTGCTCATGGCGTCCAACCTGTTCGTGGATATCATCAACGTGTTCCTGCGTATCCTGAATATCCTTGGTCGTCGCGACTAGCGGCGAGTTGCAGCGGTGCTTGCCGCGTGCGTAAATCAATGCGAAAGGCGGTCCTTCGGGGCCGTCTTTTTTGTACGTGGCGGGGTATCATGGATGGGAAAAACCGAAAGCGGCAGCGACAGGAAAGGTGACCACTCATGGCAGATGTCGACAACAGGAACCGTAACCGCAGGCCCAACCGCGCGGGACAGTCCAACCCCAAGCGTGAGGCTCGCGCAAAGGCCGCCGAGCGCCACGTGGCGGCTGTGTCCGAGGCGTGTGCCAAGGATATCGAGCGCTCGCTTGCCGGCGTTCGCGAATTCGACGGTATGCCTGCCGGCTTTGTCGCGGCGATGAAGGCCAAGGCCCAAGCGGCTGCGGCTGCCGAGGAGCCGGTTGCCGAGGAGTCTGAGTCCGCCGAGGTCGAGGCCGCTGAGGTTGCGTCCGTCGAGACCGAGGTCACGGACGAGTCTGCGCCTGCCGAGGAACCCGCAGAGACCGAGTCCGCGCCTGCCGAGGAGTCCGCTCCGACCCTGCCCGAGGTCACCGTGCTTGATGCCTCCGCCACGCAGGCCATTCTGGACAACGGCCGTGGCTATGCGCAGTTCTGCGACATGGCAGTGCTCGCCTTTGCCTCGTTCACCAACCCGGGTGGCGGCTACATCCAGGGCTATCTGGGCCAGGAGGCTACGCTCTGCGCCGATTCGTATCTGTACAACGTGCTCGACAAGCAGCGCAAGTGGTATGGCGAGAACCGTCGCCGCAATATCAACTGCGAGCTCTACCGCAACCGTGCGCTGGTAGTGCCTGCGGTGCGTTTTGACCGCAACCACGTGCATGCGTATGCCGATGTGATCGTGGCCGCCGCGCCCAATGCCAAGCGCGCACGCCAGGAGTACCGCGTGAGCGACGATGCACTGCTGGACGCGCTGCGCGAGCGTATCCGCTTTGTGCTCGCCATCTGCGACGAGCTGGATCGCGAGAAGCTCGTACTGGGCGCTTGGGGCTGCGACAACAACGGTTTTGATGCCGAGGCCGTGGCCGAGATTTTCCGCAAGGAGCTCGCATCGGGCGACTTCAAGGTCAAGCAGGTCTTCTTTGCTGTGCCCTCTACGCGCTGGGATGAGGACTTCGCCAAGTTCGAGCATGTGTTGGCAAGCTTCCCCGAGCGCAACGAGGAGTCCTATGCCCAGGTTGCCGCCCGCGCTGCGGCCGCCCGTGCCGCCGAGCAGGCTCAGGCCGCTGCCGAGGACGATGAGGACGAGGACGATTGGCGCAAGTACCTGTAATCGGTACGTGCTGACAGATAGGTCGAGCCGACGGGAGAGGCTGCTTCCGTCGGCTTTTTATTGAGTGGGGAGCTTACGATGAAAAACGTTATGTGCTTTGGCGACAGCAACACCTATGGCTATGATCCGGCTGGTATGCGCGATGGCACCGCGGTACGCTATGCACAGGATGTACGCTGGTGCGGCGTGGCGCAGCGTGACCTGAGCGAGGGCTGGCATGTGATTGAGGAGGGGCTCAACGGCCGCACGACGGTGCGCGACGATATGTGCCACCTGGACACTAACCTCAACGGCATTCGCGCGCTTCCGATGCTGCTCGAGGCCCATAAGCCGCTGGACGCCATTGTGATCATGCTGGGCACCAACGACTGTAAGACGGTCTTTAACGTGACGGCTTCCGATATCGCCCGTGGCGCCATGGCGCTGATTCGCGCCGTCCGTGCGTTTGCCTGGACCGATGCCGCGCCCTGCCCACGGATTCTGCTGATGGCACCTATCAAGATTAAGCCGCAGATCGCCGACGTATATATGACCGACTTTGACGAGCATTCCGTAGAAGCCTCGGAACATTTTGGTGAGTACTACGCGCATGTGGCTGAGCAGTTTGGCTGCGACTTTTTGAATGCCGCCGACTTTGCCGAGCCGGGCGATATCGACTATCTGCATATGATGCCCGAAAGCCACGAGAGCCTGGGTCACGCCGTGGCAGCCAAGCTCCAAGAGATGCTCGGTGAGTAGTGCGATCCCAAGCCACCGCAAAGGTGTCTGTCCCCTTTGCGGTGGCTTGGGCTGCGAATCTTAATACTGCCACATGTGGTTGACGGGGCCGGAACCTTTGCCCATGTCAAAGCCGGCGGCCAGAGCGCCTGTCAGGTATGCCTTGCCGGCGTTGACGGCATCGGCAAGATCCATGCCCTGGGCCAGCGCGCAGGCGATGGCGGACGAGAGCGTGCAGCCGGTGCCATGCGTGTTGCCGGTCTCGATGCGCTTGTGGCGGAACCACGTGGTGAGTGGATCTCCCAGATGGTTGCCCTCGTCATCGAGTGGCGCGGGCTCTGCTAGCACATCGTTGGCCTCGTTGACGAAATGCCCGCCCTTAACGAGGGACGCGCATCCAAAGCGGCGGGTGAGAAGCATGGCGGCATTTTGCTGCGTGCGCTCGGAATCGACTTCGTAATCGAGCAGGGCCATGGCCTCGGGAATATTGGGCGTGATGACCGTTGCCAACGGGAACAGGCGGCGGGTGAGCGCCTCGGCGGCATCTTCGGCAATCAGCCGTGCGCCCGAGGTGGCTACCATGACGGGGTCGACTACCACGTTTGTCGCGTTCCAAGCGCTCAGGCGGTCGGCGATAACATCGATAATTTCGGCAGAGGAAACCATGCCAATCTTGACGGCGTTGGGGCGGATATCGTCAAAAACGGCATCGATCTGCGCCGCGACAATATTCGGGGAGATGTTCTGCACGGCGGTGACGCCCAGGGTGTTCTGTGCGGTGATGGCGGTGATGGCCGTCTCGGCATACAGGCGGTGCGCCGTGATGGTCTTGATGTCGGCCTGAATGCCGGCGCCGCCGCTGGAATCGGATCCCGCGATGGACAGGACGGCAGGTACCTTACTACGATCCATGTTCGCTCCCTTGTTCGGTCGGAATCAAATGGGTCTATAAGCCAGCATTATAAAGATGCCCGGGCCGGCTGTATGCCGATCCCGGGCGGGCGGTGCAATCTTTACGCAAATGCAAGCAAATGTTCACACGTCAACAATTGACAGGCACCAACTCGCCGCCAGAAGCGGCCGCGGCGACAGGGCTAGTCCTCCATGCCGAGGTCGATCGTGGTGCCCTCGAAGATCTTGTTGACGGTGCGGACGGCGCACATCTTGCCACACATGGTGCAAGTGCCCTCGGTGGCGGCGGGGGACTCCTCGTAGCGCTTCTTACCCGTAACCGGGTCGAGCGCGCACTTCCACATGGCGTCCCAGTCGAGCTTGCGGCGTGCCTGGCCCATCTTGTCGTCCATGTCGCGGGCGTGGGGCACCTTTTTGGCGATGTCGGCGGCGTGTGCGGCGATCTTGGTGGCCATGAGGCCGTCGAGCACATCCTGGGCGTTAGGCAGGCATAGGTGCTCTGCCGGTGTCACGTAGCACAGGAAGTCGGCACCGGAGCTGGCGGAGATGGCGCCGCCGATGGCAGCGGTGATGTGGTCGTAACCTACGCCGATATCGGTCACCAGCGGCCCGAGCACATAGAACGGGGCGTTGTGGCACAGGCGCTTCTGTAGCTTCATGTTGGCGGCGATCTCGTCGAGCGCCATGTGACCCGGGCCCTCGACCATGACCTGGACGCCGGCGGCCCAAGCGCGCTTGCACAGCTTGCCCAGCTCGATCATCTCAGCGGTCTCGGTGGCGTCGTTGGAATCGTAGAGGCAGCCCGGGCGGCAGGAGTCGCCGAGCGAAATCGTCACGTCGTACTCGTGGCAAATCTCGAGCAACTCGTCGTAGAACTCATAGAACGGGTTCTCGTTACCGGTGACCTCCATCCAGCCAAACAGCAGTGAGCCGCCGCGGCTCACGATGTTCATCAGGCGGCCGGTCTCCTTAAAGGTCTTGGTGACCGACTTGTTGATGCCGCAGTGGATGGTCATAAAGTCCACGCCGTCCTCGGCATGCGCGCGCACGACCTCGAACAGGTCGTCCTTGGTCAGCTTGACCAGTGGCTTTTCCATGTAGCCGATGGCGTCGTACATGGGGACGGTGCCCACCATGAGCGGCGTCTCGTCGATGAGCTGCTGGCGGAACTGGCGTGTCTTGCCCGAGTTGGAGAGGTCCATGATGGCGTCGGCGCCAAAGTCCTCGGCAATCTTGACCTTCTTCCATTCCTCGGCGGCATCGGCCTTGTCGCCCGAGATGCCCAAGTTCACATTGACCTTGGTGGACAGGCCCTCACCGACGCCAAAGGCGCGCATGCCCTTTTTGATGTGCACGATGTTGGCGGGAATGGCGATGCGGCCGTCTGCCACGCGCTCGCGGATGTACTCGGGGTCGCGATGCTCGCGCTCGGCAACCTCCTTCATCTGCGGCGTGATCTGCCCGGCGCGGGCGAAGTCGATTTGCGTGACGAGCTTGGGCTCGGTCTGTGTGCTCATTGGCACGGCTCCCTTCGTTGGCATTACCCATATCAGGTTTGCGGGTCAGGGCGGGCGCGCCCAGTCTCAGCCTGCCGTCTTGTCCTGCAAGCTCCCCGTTTATGTGGTGGGCTCAAGTATAGCCTGAATGGGTACGATTGACGCGATGAGCATGCCCATGGGGAGGCGAACATGGAAGACAAGCATCTATATCGAGAGACGCAATGGGATGTATCGGCCGAGGAGGGCCGTGCCCATCATGGACTGGTCGCAATTGGTTTTGCGATCCTTGTCGTGATGGTGGTTGCCTGTTGTATCTGGACGTTTGGTGGTCGCGGCGGCGCTTCCTGGGAGTTTGAGGCCGACGATGCCCTGCCGATCATGACGGTGAAGGTCACTGGCGGTAATACGGTGGTCGCGCCGGGCGACTATTGGTATCCGTGCGATGGATTTGTCCAGCTGCAGCTGAGTGGTGGGTCCATTCCAGGTGAAGAAATCGAACGCGTGACGTTTGACGCGGCGCTCAAAACGCTCACGGTGAAGCTCAAAGATCAAGGAGATGTGCCCACGACCATGGATATCGCCCTGACGGAATGGCGTCTGGAACCTCCGTCGGGCGTTACGGTATCCGACGTAGAGCACATTAGGATTACCTACCAAGATGGCTCGACGAGCGAGATTGCAAAGGCCGATGGCTTGGCGGAGTAATGGGGTGTTTGGAAACGGCGGGCCTATTGTGCCTGCGCGTTCATGAAAACCAGGGTGTTTTTGTCTGAAAGCTCGGGGATGTGCCGATAGCCGATGTTGAATGCGGTAAGTTCACTTTCATCCTCGAGCTTGTTTTCCGCCATCCACCGCACCATGGAGCCGCGCGCCTTTTTGCTGGCGGTCGACCGTTGGATGGGCTTGCCGTTGCGGATACCCTCGCCAAAGAGGCATGTGACGGCCGTGGCGTCGCCCGCGAGGTGGGGCAGAACGGCTTTGGCATACTCTACGCTGGCGAGGTTGACGATTGTGGTGTTTGAACCTGCCGGGGCGATAGCCCGCGCGAGCTTGTCGCCCCAAAACGCGTAGAGGTCTCGGGTATCGTCGACGGCAAGCTTTGCGCCCATCTCCAGCCGATACGGTTCAACGGCATGAAAGGGGCGTACGCATCCGTAAAGGCCCGAGAGGATCCATAGATGGTCTTGCAGCCATGCGAGCTGCGCGGAATCCATCACCTCGGGCGACATGCTCTGGTACTGAATGCCGTGATAGGACATGATGGCAGGGGAGATGCGGCGCGCGATACCGGAATCGGCAAGATCGTCGTTTCCCAAGATGGGCTCGAACTCATGCAAAATGTCGAGACAAAGGGCCAGCAGCTTGTCGCTGACGTTCCACAGAGCTCGTAGGCCGCTGTCGCCTTCGGTTCGTTCGATGTCCAAGAGCGCATGGTGCAGCTGGGCGGTCTCGCGCGCAAAGGGCGGAATCCCCTGAACTTCAAAAGCATCTTGGGCCGCGCGCATCTGCTTGGCGGGCGAAATGATGATCTGCAGCATGGACTCTCCTCTGCTAAAAAGGAAGTTGCGGTGGAATACGGTCTGTTTTGGCCGTTTATGGGCCAGTTTAGTCCGTATTTCACCGCAAGTTATGAAGGGCTGGCTGGGCTCGTTTTACGAGGGTTGGTTAGGCGCGCTCGATGAAGGCCTTGTAGCCGCGGTAGGCCTCGTAGATATCGGCCTTGTTGGCGACCTCCCACAGGGCGTGCATGGACAGGACGGCAACGCCGGAGTCGATGACGTTCATGCCGTACTTGGCCATGATGTAGGCGATGGTGCCGCCGCCACCTGCGTTGACGCGGCCGAGCTCGCAGGTCTGGAAGTCAACGCCCGCCTCGTCCATGATGTCGCGGATGAGGGCCACATACTCGGCATCTGCGTCGTTGGAACCGCCCTTGCCGCGGCTGCCCGTGTACTTGTTGAAGCACAGGCCGCGACCCATGAAGGCTGCGTTCTTGGTTTCGAACTTGCCGGCGTAGCCCGGGTCGAAGCCGGCGGACACGTCGGAGGAGAGCATGCGGCTGTGGGCGAGTGCACGGCGCAGGGCCAGCGGGCTATCCTCGCCGGCGAGCGTCATGATCTCGGCGACGGTGTTCTCGAAGAAGCGGCTCGTCATGCCGGTGGCACCCACGGAGCCGATCTCCTCCTTGTCGACGATGAGCGTGATGCTCGTGCGCTCGACGTCTGCCACATTGATCTGGGCGAGCATGGACGGATAGGCGCAGACGCGGTCGTCGTGGCCATAGCCCAGAATCATGGAGCGGTCGAGGCCCATGTCGCGGGCCGGGCCGGCGGGCACGACCTCGATCTCGGCGGAGAGGAAGTCCTCCTCCTCGACATCGTACTGCTCCTTGAGGATATCCAGGAACATCTGCTTGACGGGCTCCTTGGGAGCGTCTTTGTCGTCCTCGTCAAACTTGACGGGGCGGCCGCCCACGATCACGTCGAGGATCTCGGCGTCGACGGCGTCCTTGGCGGGCTTGGCCATCTGCTCGCTCGAGAGGTGGATCAGCAGGTCGGAGATGGTAAAGACCGGATCGTCGGCCTTGTCGCCGATGTTGATGTCGACGGTGGTGCCGTCCTTTTTGCAGATGACGCCTACGAGCGCGAGCGGGGAAGCGACCCAGTGGTAGCTCTTGACGCCGCCGTAGTAGTGCGTGTCGAGGTAGGCCATGTCGCCGGCCTCGAAGGCGGGATTCTGCTTAAGGTCCAGGCGCGGCGAGTCCACGTGGGCGCCCAGGATGTTAAAGCCCTGCTCGAGCGGGGCGGTGCCCAGGTTGACGAGCATAAGGTCCTTGCCGTGGTTGGCGGCGTACACCTTGTCGCCTGCCTTGAGCTCGCGGCCTTCGGCGATCACGGTCTCCAGGTCGACGTATCCCGCCTCCTCGGCCATCTTGATGCCGGTCTTGACGCACAGGCGCTCGGTCTTGTTCTCGCTCAAAAACTGCTTATAGCCGCGGCAAAGCTCCTCGAGCTCCTCGACTTGCTGTGGCGTGTACTTTTTCCATGCGCAGGGACGCTCCATGACGCAGGCTCCTTTCGGATCGATCGTGCTGGTTGATGTACCGTGAGCCATCGTATCACGCGCGGGCTCACGGTGGCGGGGGAGCTTGATGTGCGGTGGCCGCGGGGCAGGGAGCGTGTAAACTGGTGTGAGCAAACCGTGCCCAGCCTAAAGCGAGGTATTCAATATGTCTGACAAGCGCCGCACTTTTGCCGTTATCGACGGCAACTCGCTCATGCACCGCGCCTTCCACGCCGTGCCGCCGACCATGAACGCGCCGGACGGTCGCCCCACCAACGCGATCTTTGGCTTTCTGAACATGTTTCTTAAGATGATCGATGCCTTTAACCCCGACGGTGTGGTCGTGGCGTTTGACAAGGGCAAACCGCGCGTGCGCATGGAGATGCTGCCGCAGTATAAGGCGCAACGCCCGCCCATGGACCCCGACTTGCACGCGCAGTTCCCCATGATTAAGGAGCTGCTCGCCGCGCTCAACGTGCCGATTTTGCAGTCCGAGGGCTGGGAAGGCGACGATATCCTGGGCACCATGGCGCGCCTGGGCGAGGAGGCCGGCTGCGACATGCTGCTGGTGACCGGCGACCGCGACATGTATCAGCTCGTGACCGAGCACGTCAACGTGGTCTCGACCCGCAAAGGCCTGTCCGACGTGGCGATTATGACGCCCGAGAGCGTGGACGACCTGTATCACGGCATTACACCGGCGCTCGTGCCCGATTTTTACGGCCTGAAGGGCGATACGTCCGACAACATTCCCGGCGTGCCGGGCATCGGCCCCAAAAAGGCGAGCGCGCTCATCGCGCAGTACGGCAGCCTGGACGAGGTTATCGCGCATGCCGACGAGGTCAAGGGCAAGATGGGCGAGAACCTGCGTGCACATATCGACGATGCGCTGCTGAGCCGCAAGGTTGCAACCATTCGCACCGATGCGCCTGTCGAGCTTGACTTTGACGCAACGTCCTTCCCGGCGTTTTCTGCCGACGAGGTGTCCGCGGCGCTGGGCACGCTCGGCATCACGGCCATGCAGAACCGTTTCCTCTCGCTGATTGGCGGCGAGGGTGGGGCTGCGGCCGCTGCCAGCGCGTTTGAGATGCCTGCCGTTTCGCGTGCCGCCGCCGGCGATGCCGAGGCGCTTGCCGCCGCTGCCGCCGAGATCGCTCGCGCGATTGATGCCGGCGAGTGGGTCGCCGCCGTGGTGGACGACGACAAGGAGGAGGGCGCGCTTTTTGGCCTAACGCGTACGCTGTGGCTGGCGACGTCCAAGGGGCTGTTTGCGCTCGAGGAGGGCGACGGCGCATCGCCTGCCGTGGTCGATGGCTTCAACGTTGCTCACGGCGTGATCGCTGGCGTGCTCGCGCGCCTGTTTATGGAGGGCCGTGTGGCGAGCCCGGATATGAAGGCGCTGCTGCATGAGCTTTCGCCCATTGATTCTTCTGAGCCCGAGCTCATGGATCCGCTGGCCGTCGATTCCACGCGCATCTTCGATACCGTGGTCGCCGCCTACCTGCTGGATTCCGACCGCTCCGAGTTTGATGAGGCGTATCTGGCTGATACCTATCTGCAGATGGCGCTGCCTGCGGCGCGCGGCGCGGAGGGTGCCGGCGAGCACGCTCCTGTTCCCGCTGCCCGCACTGCGGCCCTGACGCTGACGCTCGTGGCGCCGCTGCGCGACCGCATGGCCCGTGAGAACGCTGCCAACGTGTTCGATGGCATCGAGATGCCGCTCGTGCCGGTGCTTGCCAAGATGGAGCGCGCGGGCATGCTCGTGGATCCCGACCGCCTGCGTAATCTGTCCGAGGGCCTGGCGACCCAGATCACCGAGGTCGAGCGCAGCATTCGCGACCTAGCGGGTGACGAGACCTTTAATATTGGCAGTCCCATGCAGCTGTCGCATGTGCTCTTTGATGTGATGGGGCTTCCGACCAAGGGCCTCAAGAAGACTAAGCGCGGCTACTATTCGACCAACGCCAAGGTGTTGAGCGACCTTGCCCGCGACCACGAAATCGTGCGTCTGATCTTGGACTGGCGTGAGAAGTCTAAGATCAAGTCCACCTATCTGGATACGCTGGGCCCGCTGCGCCGTGGTGACGGTCGCGTGCACACCACGTACAACCAGACCATCACGGCAACGGGGCGTCTGTCCTCGAGCGACCCGAACCTGCAGAACATCCCGACGCGCTCGGAGCTGGGCCGTACCGTCAAGACGGCGTTTTCGGCAGGCGAGGGAAGCGTCTTTTTGGCGGTGGACTACTCGCAGATAGAGCTGCGTCTGCTGGCACATCTCTCGGGTGACGAGCACTTGGTGCGCGCCTTTAACGAGGGCGAGGACTTCCATGCCGAGACGGCGGCGCGCGTATTTGGTGTGCCGGTGTCCGAGGTAACGCCCGACCTGCGCAGTCGCGCCAAGGCCGTGAACTTTGGCATCGTGTACGGTCAGCAGGCCTACGGCCTGTCGCAGTCGCTGCATATCTCGATGGCCGAGGCGCGCGACATGATTGACCGCTACTACGAGGCCTACCCGGGCGTGCGTACGTTCCTCGACAACGTGGTGGCGCGCGCCAAGCAGACGGGCTACGCCGAGACCATGTATGGCCGCCGTCGCCATATTCCGGAGCTCAAGGCCAAAAACCCGCAACTCCGTGGCTTTGGTGAGCGCACGGCCATGAACCACCCCATGCAGGGAACCGCCGCCGACATCATCAAGATCGCCATGGCCCGCGTAAGCCGTCGCCTGGAAGAAGAGGGTTTTGCCGCTCACATGATCTTGCAGGTGCACGACGAACTGGACTTTGAGTGCCCAGTGGATGAGGTCGAGGCGCTCACCGCGATGGTCCGCGACGTCATGGAACACGTAGTAGACCTCCGCGTACCGTTGATCGCCGAAGCCAGCACCGGCATAACCTGGGCCGACGCGAAATAGGAAAGCACTCGGTAAGGCAAGCTCGCCCAAGACGCAAGCCCCCACATACTTAAGATTTGGGACAAACACTACTGATTAATTTGTCCCACAGTAACCAAAACAGAGGGGAGCCCCTTCCAACAAGGAGCTCCCCTCTGCTCAAATCATTTCAGCTAAGTATCTAGACACTCAAGACGCCATCCTGGCGGCAGGAAAGTAAACCTAGGGCCTGGCCGGGCGGCACGGGTTAACTTTTCGTAGATTCCGCACGCAAAGAAAGCCACTTAATGTGGCTTTCGTCTTGCGCAGGACCTGACCGAGCGAAAAGTTATCCCGTGCCGCCCGGCCAGGCCCGATGGGACGGCTACCGAGCCGCCAAGATGGCGTCGATGAGCGTCAGTACGCCCCCGTCGTTGTTGCTCGGAATGCGCCACTTGGCGTGCGCGTTCATGTGCTCCTCGGCATTGTCCACGATAAAGCTGTGCCCGACGCGCTCGAGCATGGGGATGTCGTTGTAGGTGTCGCCCACGGCGGCAGCATCGGCAATATCGATGCCCAGGTGCTCGCACAGGTGAGCGACGCCGGCGCCCTTGTCGACGCCCAGGTTCATAAAGTCGATCCACTCGCGCCCGGCGTTGGTGACGTAGAGCTTGTCCGAGAACTCGGGGCTATAGGTCTCGCGGAAAGCGGGCTCGGCGTCGTAGCCGGGGAAGAAGACCGATATCTTGTTGGACTCGAAATCAATGCCCTCAAAGCTGTCGACGTAGTTGATTGTGTTGTAGTAGACGCTGATCTCGTCGTGGTATTGATGGTCGCGGGCAAGCACGTAGAACTCGTCGAAGCAGCACAGGACGGGGACAGCGCGAGGATCCTCCGAGGCACGGCTCAAGACCTGCTGATACAGCTCCACGTCAATATTGCTCTTATAGATATAGCTGCCGCGATAGATCACGCACGCTCCGTTGTCGGGACAAAAGGCGAGGCGGTTCTTAATGCCCTCGAACATTTCCTCGAGCTTGGGGGCGGGACGTCCGCTGGCGGGGCAGAATACGATGCCTGCGTCGGCGAGCTTGTCCAGGCGCTCATCAAGACCCTGGGGCAGCACACGCTCGTCGGTCAGCAGCGTCTTGTCCATATCGACGGCGAGAAGCTTAATGTTGCCGATGTTGGCGTCCGATTCGTAAGTTTGCATAAAAATGCGCCTTTCGTTTCGAAATTGTTTCAGACGTTATAATCATCAACCAGTAACCGAGCGTATTGTCGCAGGAACGGGGCGTATTTGCACCACGCTTCACAAAGTAATGAAAAAAAATTTCAGAAATTTGAATTTGTCGCTTGCGCAGCGTGCACTTTATCGTAATATAGCGAACATCGAAAACGGAGACGGCAAAAGAGCCGTTTACCGAGGAAAAGGTACCGTTTGCGATATTTGAATTGCGCCCGGCGATACGTGAAAGGAGAGGCAGATGCAGTTCGTAAAGATCATCACCACTGCAGACAATGCCATCCGACGTCAGCGCGCAATTTCCCGACGACGATAACAATCGTCTCTGTCCGCATGGGGCGCAATGCCTCAACAGAGTCATTTTGAGGTCGTTGGGTTTAAGCACGACATAGCCGCATGTTTCTAGGGCATGCCTGTGATGCATTCTGCTGAATAACCTGATATTGCACGGTTTTTGACCTCAAGGTGACTTGCAACTGACCGATGTTCTAACTAGCTACCAAGGGCGAAAGGAAACAGCCATGAGCAAGGAAAAAGTCGTTCTCGCATATTCCGGTGGTCTTGATACATCCGTATGTGTTAAGTGGCTCCAGGACGAGAAGAATCTCGATGTCGTTTGTGTCTGCGGCAACGTGGGCCAGGAAGAGACCGGACTGGATGCCAAGAAGCAGAAGGCGCTCGACCTGGGCGTTCTCGATTGCCAGGTGCTCGACCTGCGCGACGAGTTCTCCGATGAGTTCCTGACCAAAGCCATCGCAGCAAACTCCATGTACGAGAACAAGTACCCGCTGCTCTCCGCCCTGTCTCGCCCGCTGCTTGCCAAGAAGCTTGTTGAGGTCGCCCACGAGTTTGGCGCGACCTACGTCGCCCACGGCTGCACCGGCAAGGGTAACGACCAGGTTCGTTTTGAGGCCGCCGTCAAGGCCCTCGACCCTGAGCTCAAGGTTATCGCCCCGGTTCGCGAGTGGGACCTGAAGTGCCGTCCCGACGAGGTCGCCTATGCCCACGCCCACAACGTGCCGGTTCCCGAGGGCGCCAACGACAACCCCTACTCCATCGACGACAACCTGTGGGGTCGTGCCATTGAGTGCGGTCACCTGGAGGATCCCTGGAACGAGCCGCTCGACGACGCTTGGGTTATGACCAAGAACCCCGAGGACACGCCGGACACCCCGACCTACACCGAGATTGAGTTTGAGGCCGGCAAGCCCGTCGCCGTCGACGGCAAGAAGATGAAGCTCTCCGAGATCGTCATCGCCCTCAACAAGATCTCCGGCGACAATGGCTTTGGCCGCCTCGATCTGGTCGAGGATCGCCTGGTGGGCCTTAAGAGCCGCGAGTGCTACGAGGTTCCCGGAGCCCTGACGCTTATCACCGCCCACAAGGCGCTCGAGGACATCTGCGTCGAGGGCGACCTGCTCAAGACCAAGATCAAGCTCGAGCAGGATTGGGCCACCGCCGTGTACAACGGCCAGTGGTACAGCCCGCTCAAAAACGCTCTCGATGCCTTTATGGCCGATACCCAGAAGTTCGTGACCGGCACTGTCCGTCTGAAGTTCTTTAAGGGCAACTGCCATGTCGTCGGCCGCAAGAGCCCCTTCAGCCTCTACGACTACGGTCTGGCTACCTACGACCGCGACACCACGTTTGACGAGAAGGCCAGCGCCGGCTTTATCGAGATCGATACGCTGTCGCTCAAGACGTGGGCAAAGGTCCAGGGCCCCAGCTCTGCTGCCGCCCAGGCCTAGCGCCTCCTTCCCTCGGTATCCGCGCGGCCCATCCGCGTGATACATAACGGGCGCACGGGGTCCCTACCTTTCGTTATGCTTGCTGACACTTCTTAACATCGGTGGCCCCTACGTTCCGCCCGCATATATGATGCCGCGTCTGCGGCTGAGTCCGAGCCCCGCCGGGGTTGTCCGGCGGGGCTCCTTCTATCAATTTGGCGGCTCTGCGCCTATATATATGAGGAGTATCCATTATGTTCAATGCTATCGCGCATGCTTTACTTGCCCTCGCGCCCGAGTTCGATGCTGCAAGGGTCGAGGACGTCCCTATGAGCCTGAAGGCCTGGATCGATGGTTCGCAGGGCAACATCCGGAGGGAGACGTTGGGCGCCAAGTGCATGGCGCGTCACTTCTTCGCTATTTAGCTTGTCAGCCTCGCGTGCGGCGAGGGATGTGCAAAACTAGCAGTTGATAAATCGCTTTAGCGACAGGGCGCATTGCATTGGGCGCTTGGTTTGGTATTTGAGGAAAGGGGACGGTTCCATGGCTCTTTGGGGCGGTCGTTTTGAGGCAGGCGTGGCCGAGGTCACGCAGGAGTTTGGCGCGTCGCTGCCGGTCGACAAGCATCTCTATAAGCAGGATATCGCCGGCTCTAAGGCTCATGCCAAGATGCTGGCCGCCCAGGGCATCATCAGTGTCGAGGACGAGCGGGCGATTGCCGAGGGCCTGACCGGAATCGAGCAGGATATCGATGCCGGCAACTTCACCTTCGATATCAACGACGAGGACATCCATATGTCCATCGAGAGCGAGCTGACGCGTCGCATCGGCGAGGCGGGCAAGCGCCTGCATACCGGGCGTTCGCGCAACGACCAAGTGGCGACCGATACGCGCCTGGGCGTCAAGGCGCTGGCCAAGGAGCTCATGGAGGCCAATCTAGAACTGCGCCATGTGCTGGTGGATGCGGCTAAAAGGTACGACAAGGTGATTCTGCCGGGCTATACGCACATGCAGCATGCTCAGCCCGTGCTGCTCTCGCATCATCTGCTGGCGTATTCCTGGATGTTCGCGCGCGACTTTACGCGTCTGAAGGCCGCTTTTGATGCTGCCGACAACTGCCCGCTGGGCGCTGCCGCGCTTGCCGGTACGAGCTATCCGCTCGATCGCCAGATGACGGCTGCCGAACTTGGCTTTGCGGGTGTGATTCCCAACTCGCTCGATGCGGTTTCCGACCGTGATTTCCTGCTCGATTTGCATTACGCCGGCTCCGTCATGGCCATGCACCTGTCGCGTCTTTCCGAGGAGATCGTGCTGTGGTCGAGCTCCGAATTTGGCTTTATCACGCTTTCCGACTCGTACTCCACCGGCTCGTCCATCATGCCGCAGAAGAAGAATCCCGACTTTGCCGAGCTTATCCGCGGCAAGAGCGGCCGTGTGTATGGCAACCTGGTGCAGCTGCTCGTGACCATGAAGGGCCTGCCGCTTGCTTATAACAAGGACTTGCAGGAGGACAAGGAGGGCGCGCTCGATACCGCCCATACGCTCATGCAGTGCCTGTCGGTTATGGCCGGTATGATTTCGACTTGGACCGTCAACGAGGATACCATGGCGCGCGAGTGCGGCGTGGGGCACCTTGCCGCCACCGATGTTGCCGATTACCTGGCTAAGCGTGGTCTGCCGTTCCGCGAGGCACATGCCGTGGTGGGCCATCTGGTCCTGATGTGTGAGAAGCGTAGCTGCAATCTTGAGGACCTGCCGTTTGAGGTGTTCCAGGAGGCAAGCCCGCTCTTTGAACGCGATATTACCGAGGCGCTCGACATCCCCTCAATTGTCGCCGCGCGTACGACCGAGGGCGGTACCGCCCCTGCCGCCGTTGCCGTGCAGCTTGAGCGCGCCGAGGCACAGCTCGTGACCGACGAGGGCGTGTTTGGATCGCTGACCAAGGTCGTCGAGATGGGCCACGGGGTAAAGTAAGGGTTTGGCCGAAGCCGTTTTTGCCATTTATTGAGGAATCGTTTTTTGCTTTACGGGCGTCTGCTGATGTGGGCGTCCGTATTTTGTTGCTATGGGGGAGGGGCTTGTCGAGAAGTTCTGTAGGACCTTTGGGCAGGTTGTGAAGGGGGTACGTTCGCGGGCGGCAACCGACCGTCTGCTCTGCTCGATGCGGTTGATGGGCAGTCGGATGGTACTCTAATCGAGCTTCGAAACAGAAGTGACACATATGGAGCGCTTTAATAAATTGTAGCGTTTCAAGAAACAGCTTTTTGTTTAACTGCAGCTAAAACTCTGTTACGATGCAGTCCAGGCGGGTGCCGGAATGGGACTTGGGCACGCGCGAACCTACTTGAAAGGCTACCTTATGGCTATCGAGAAGACCTTCATCATGATTAAGCCCGACGCGGTGCGCGATCGCAAAATCGGCGAGATTGTTGCTCGCATTGAGCGCAGCGGCCTTGTCATCGAGCGCATGGAGATGACCACGCTCGAGCGCGCTACCGTAGAGGAGCACTACGCCCATCTGGCCGACAAGCCCTTCTTTGGCGGTCTCTGTGACTTTATGACGAGCGGTCCGGTCGTCAAGATGGTCGTTTCCGGTCTCTCCGCTGTTGCTAAGATGCGCACCCTCATGGGCGCTACTAATCCGCTTGACGCTGCTCCTGGTACCATCCGCGGCGACTTTGCCGTCGATGTCAACGCCAATGTGATCCACGGCTCCGACTGCCTGGAGAACGCCGAGATCGAGATCAAGCGCTTCTTTGGCTAAACCAGCTTTGACTCCTTAAAGCTGTTAGCGTGTGGCTTGGGCGCCGCGGAACTCCATCCGCGGCGCCCTTTTATTCCATAATCTATGAAGGGGCCCGCTCGGTCATGAGTTCCGAGCGGGCCCCTGCTGTTAGCTTGTGGCACTGAGTGGTTTAGGCCTCGTCGACGACCTTGAGGCCGCGCGTGTGGTCGATCTCGTTGAGGAGGTTAACGCGACGCTCGTGACGACCGCCCTCAAACTCGGCGTCGAGCCACTCGTCGACAATCATCTTGGCGAGCTCGGAGCCCACGACGCGGGCGCCAAAGGCGAGCACGTTGGTGTTGTTGTGCATACGGGAGAGCTTGGCGCTGAAGGGCTCGGAGCACACGACGGCGCGCACGCCCTCTACCTTGTTAGCAGCCAGGCTGATACCGACGCCGGTGCCGCAGATCAGGATGCCCAGGTCGACGTCGCCGTTGGCAACGGCCTTACCCACCTTGTAGCCGGCGATGGGGTAGTCAAAGCTCTCGGAGGTGTCGGTGCCAAAGTTCACGACCTCGCAGCCGCGCTCCTTCAGGTGCTCGGAAATGATGTTCTTGAGCTCGACGGCGGCGTGGTCGTTACCGATACCGATCTTCATGGATGGTTCCTCTCTGGTCTGTGCGGCGCAAATGCTAAAGGTGTTTACCGCGTTCGACTGCATGATAGCGCGACTTTTGCGTAAACGCTCGAGCGTTTTTTAGTCAAACGCTTTAGCAGGCAACAGGACTGGCTTCTCGTGAATGAATGTCGTCAGTTTGCGCTTGAGCGCCGTCCGCCGGAACCATGGTTGCGGTTTTTGATGCATTGTTATCAAATAAAGGAGCTAACATTTTTTGAGAGCCTAGCCCGTTATGCAAGCAGGAGATACCTATGCCTACCGATTCCATCCGCGATGCCGCGTTTTGCGATGTTTTGAACCGCGAACTTGTCTGTGCACTCGGCTGCACCGAGCCCATTGCCGTTGCCTATGCAGCGGCGCTGGCGAGTCAGACGCTCGGTTGCGAACCCGATCATATGGATGTTGCATGCTCGGGCAATATCATCAAGAACGTTAAGAGCGTGACCGTGCCCAACTCGGGCGGTATGCACGGTATTGAAGCCGCAGCCGTGCTGGGTGCCGTGGGCGGCGACGCTAAGAGCGCTCTCGAGGTGCTCGAGAGCGTTGACGACGAAGATCGTACTCGCGTGACCGAGCTCCTCGCCGACGCCGGCTACTGCGATGTGTCGCTTGTCGAGGGTGTGCCCAACCTCTACATCAAGGTGACTGCGACGGCCGGGGGCCATACCGCGGTCGTCGAGATTACCGACCACCACACCAATGTCACGTGCCATACCCTCGACGGTATTCCGGTGTGCGGCAAGTCGGCGGGGGAGTGTGCCGCCTGCGCCGAGCGCGTTGTGGCCGAGCGCGCGGCAGATAGCGCTGACACGCCCATGTCGATTGAGTCCATCATCGACTTTATCGAGGACGGCGATATCGATGGTGCCCGCGCTGTCGTTGAGCGTCAGATTGAGCTGAACGGCGCGATCAGCGCCGAGGGCCTGGCGCACGCTTGGGGTGCCGAGGTTGGCCGCACGCTGCTGGGTGCTCGTGCCGATGACGTCGCCTGCCGTGCCCGCGCCCGTGCGGCCGCCGGGTCCGACGCCCGCATGAACGGCTGCGCGCTGCCGGTCGCCATTGTGTGCGGCTCGGGCAACCAGGGCATTACCTGCGCACTGCCCGTTATGGAGTATGCCGAGTACCTGCGCTGCGACCACGATCGCCTGGTGCGCGCCGTGATGCTGTCCGATCTTATCGCCGTGCATATCAAAAGTTATATTGGTGCACTCTCGGCGTTTTGCGGTGCTATTTGCGCCGCGTGCGGTGCCGGTGCCGCGATTACCTGGCTGTGCGGTGGCACGCGCGAGCAGATTGGCGCGACGGTCTCGAACACGCTCGGCAACGTGGGCGGCATCGTGTGCGATGGCGCCAAGGCGAGTTGCGCGGCTAAGATTTCGGCAGCCGTGGACGCTGCGATTCTGGGTCACGATATGGCTATGCAGGGCCGCGGCTTCCGTGCCGGCGAGGGCCTCATTCAGGATACCGTCGAGCAGACAATCGCCAGCATGGGCTACGTGGGCCGTGTGGGCATGAAGGACACCGACGTCGAAATCCTCAACATTATGATCGGCAAGACTCGAGTCTGTTAGGACAGTTCGTCGGCTATTTGGTGTTCGTAGAAGGCTTCTACTACGGCGTTGAAATCGCGGGCGAAGTCTTCCATGGTGCCGCGCCAGGTGGCTCGGCTTGGTTTGCCTTGGCCCACATAGGCGGTTTGGATACCGCAGGCGGGGCTGGGGAAGTCGCGCTTGGGGTCGTTGCCCACCATGAGAACCTCATGCGGCTCGAGCCCCATGACCTGCAGCTGCTCTAGATAGTATGTGGCATCGGGCTTGCAGCGCGTGGTGTTACCCATGTGCGTCACGAGCTCGAAGGGCGCGTCTGTCAGCTCGCCCCAGCCCATGCGGCACTCGATGGCGCCTTGAGGAAAGCTGGGGTTGGTGAAGAGCGCGCAGCGCAGCCCTGTGTCCTGTACCGCCTGAAGCGCGGCGTGCGCACCCGGCATGGCTTTCGCATTGATCATGTCATCGTTCTTGTGCGGCAGGACTTCGCGGTCGTAGTAGGTAAACGCCTCGTAGATAAGTGGGTCCGAGAGACAAATGCCGCACCGGCGCTCAACCTCTTCTTGGTAGAACTCCAGATTGGTGCGATTATCCGTGCCGCTTCGACGATTGGCGTTGAGATCGACCAGAATCGTGCCCAGGCGTGCCATCGTGCCACCACGGCTGCGTCGCCCGATATCCGCGAGCATCGACGAGACATCCTTAAAATAGCGAAGGATGAATGCGTTGAGGTTGATGCTAAGAAGCGTCTCGTCCATATCGAAAACGACTGCTTTGAGCACGCGGGCACCTTTCTCGAAAAATCGTTCCAGAATCGTTGGCTCCGGATACTTTACCCTAAAGGCGTATGGGCAAACTGCTTATCGTCAAGTTGTGGAGACAGCTGTCCATAAGATTACGAAAAAGTCTCCACACGAGTAAAAAAACGCAGTTCACGCTTGAAATCGAACCCATTTCCCCGTAACCTATACGAACGTGATTGCATAAGCGTCACATTAGTATCTGTCGGCTCCCGAGTGTTCCTAAACGTTGTGTGCATGTCGCACCCTTCTGTAGGTCCTAGCAATCGGGGCCCCGTAGTTCGAAAGGGGTCCACCTTTGAGTGAGATTCAGAACTCGTCCATTTTCTCTCTTGACGATGTCAATGAGGAGGAGATGAACAACCTCATCGACGGTACGATTACCGACTTTGATGAGGGCGATCTCGTTAACGGCACTGTCGTTAAGATCGAGCATGACGAGGTGCTCGTTGACATCGGATTCAAGTCCGAGGGCGTTATCCCGGTCCGCGAGCTGTCCATCCGCAAGGACGCTAACCCTGCAGACATCGTTGCACTCGGTGATCCCATCGAGGCTCTGGTTCTCCAGAAGGAGGACAAGGACGGTCGTCTGGTCCTGTCCAAGAAGCGTGCCGAGTACGAGCGTGCTTGGAACCGCATCGAGGAGAAGTTCAACTCCGGCGAGAACGTCGAGGGCGAGGTTATCGAGGTTGTCAAGGGCGGCCTGATCCTCGACATTGGCCTGCGTGGCTTCCTGCCCGCTTCCCTCGTCGACCTCCGTCGCGTCAAGGACCTCACCTCCTACATGGGCACCCGCATCGAGGCTCGCGTCATCGAGATGGACCGCAACCGCAACAACGTCGTCCTCTCCCGTCGCGTCGTGCTCGAGGAGTCCCGTAAGGCCGAGCGCTCCGAGATCCTGTCCAAGCTCAAGTCTGGCATGCGTCTCCAGGGCACCGTTTCCTCCATCGTCGACTTCGGCGCCTTCGTCGACCTCGGCGGTATCGACGGCCTCATCCACATCTCCGAGCTCTCCTGGAACCACGTCAACCATCCTTCCGAGGTTGTCAAGGTCGGCCAGGAGGTCGAGGTCGAGGTTCTCGACGTCGATCTCAATCGCGAGCGCATCTCCCTGGGTCTCAAGCAGACCACCGAGGACCCGTGGCGCGCACTGGTCAAGAAGTACCCCGTCGGCGCTATCGTCGAGGGCACTGTGACCAAGCTTGTCCCGTTCGGCGCTTTCGTCGACCTGGGCGAGGGCATCGAGGGCCTGGTTCACATTTCCGAGATGGCCAACAAGCACGTTGATCAGCCTTCTCAGGTCACCCACGTGGGCGACAAGGTTCAGGTCAAGGTCATGGAGATCGACCTCGACCGTCGTCGTATCTCCCTGTCCATGAAGTCCGCTGCTGAGACTCTGGGCGTCGAGATCGAGGTTACCCCGCTGCCTTCCGAGAAGAAGGACGAGGAGACCGACGCCGAGTAAATCGGTTTGACGATCACTTGTTTTAAGGGATCCGTCCGCAATGGACGGGTCCCTTTTTGCATTTGCTGCTGATGCACGCGATGCTACCCGGGCTGTCCACAGGCTATTGGGTTGTCGGTGCATGAAAAAACGCCGACATCCCGCCTCGGGGAGGAGGCGGGAACGCACCGAGTAGACGGAGGGGTGCGGAGCGCGGTCGCGTCTCGACTGACGACGTTGCCCATCGACGGAACTATTGTAGCGCATGGGTGGTTCTTGGTTTATCGTGTCGAGCGCTTGTGTTGTGCCGTTGCCTGCGGTGGCGGTGTGCTACACTCTTGCACTGCTGAGTGGGCCAGACGGTCGCGCGATGTGCTGCTTGCAGCACGCGTGAGGAAAGTCCGGGCTCCAGAGGGCGGGATGCCGGCTAACGGCCGGGCGGAGTGATCCGACGGAAAGCGCCGCAGAAAAGAAGACTCCCACCTGCGCCGCAAGGCGTAAAGGGAAAAGCTGAAACGGTGGTGTAAGAGACCACCAGCGTCGTGGCAACACGGCGGCTTGGCAAGCCCCATCCGGAGCAAGCGCGAATAGGAACGCTATGGGCCGGCCCGGTCCGCGTTCGGGTAGCGTGCGTGGAGCTGCATGGTAACGTGCAGACAAGATAAATGACCGTTCACGACAGAACCCGGCTTACAAGCCCACTCAGCACTTTGTTGACGCTGCGAACCCGTCAGCGCGGCAATCTGTCTTTCAAGCCTTCGGGCATGACCGTAAGGTCCATGCCCTCGGCTTTCAAGGCACCTTGCTCGCGCTGACGGGTTCTCGCTGTTGGTGACGGATTCATCGGCGGCTCCATTCTTTTCGCCGGGGTTATTGGTACGGCCTTTGCCGTATTATTGAGGCTGTTTGTTGCTTTGCTTGTTGTTGAGGGGCTTTGTTGGACAGCTATTTTACTCTGCAATCGAATATTGAGGCTTCGGGCGAGTTTGTGGACCGCAAGAGCCGGTTTATTGCCCAGCTGGTCCATATTGAGTCCGAGGATGAGGCGAATGCCTTTATCGAGATGGTTCGCAAGCGTCATTACGACGCTCGACACAATGTTCCCGCGTGGATTTTGGTCGATGGACGCGAGCGCCAGAGCGATGACGGTGAGCCGAGCCGCACGAGCGGTATGCCGACGCTCGAGGTGTTGCGCGGCGCAGAGCTCAAAAATGTTTGCTGCGTGGTGACGCGCTATTTTGGTGGCACGCTGTTGGGGCCTGGTGGCTTGGTGCGCGCCTATACCGCTGCGACGCAGGCGGCAGTGGCCGCGGCTCAGGAGGCCGGGCAGATCGTTGAGATGACAAGCGTCGTGCCGGTTGACGTGCGTGTGGCCTATCCGCAGTATGAGCAGGTGCTTCGTTTGGCGCAGGATTCGGGTGCCAAGGTTTTGGATACCGATTACGCGGATGCCGTGACACTTCATTTGGTGTTTAAGGCAGGGGAGCAGGAGCCGTTTTGCGCTAAGATGCGCGAGCTTATGGCGGGGCGCGAGGAGATTGAGGTCGACGCTCCCGAGTTTGCCGAGTTCTAACGGCGACGGCCGGCGTGCTTTTGGATGGATTCCAAGCGCGCCGGCCGTCGTTTTTCTGTTGCTGCCGTTTACTCGGCGAGCTGCTTTAGCACATCGCAGGCAATCTCGACGGCATCGTCGATGCAACCGGGGCAGCTGCGGAGCGGACCCTTATCCGATCCGATACCCTTGAGCGTGCCGCAGACGGTCGTCGTGTTCTTCTCGCCAAAACGCTTGGCAATCTCGCGCGACAGCTTGTAGGTCTGGCCCTTGGTCTTGGGGTTTTCCATGCCGTCGCTCATTACAAAGCCCATGATGGCCACGGCGCCCGAGATGGCGCCGCAGGTTTCGGTCATGCCGCCCATGCCGGCGCCAAAGCCCTCGGTGAGGGCAAAGGCGACCTGGGGGTCGAGCCCGACGGCGGGCGCGAGCGTGCAGGCGACGGCCTGCGCGCAGTTAAAGCCGCGGGCGTGGTACTCAGCAGCCTGAGCCTGACAGGCGTTGATGTCGAGCTGGGCCGTATCGATTTTCTTCATCGTTGTCTCCTTGGTCACGGTGTACCCGCCTATGGTACCCGTGACGGTGCGTGTAATCATCGAGAGCTTCATGTATGCCTCATTTTATCTATCGAGCAAATGTCTAAGGCTTGAGATAAATACCCCTGATTCATTTGTCCCATAACCTACCTTTGGGATGGGTTGAGAGGGGTGCAAGGTAGCGGTATCGTGATCCGAACAAAAATAAAACCCAAGTAAGGGAGATAGATATGAGTGAGCAGACCATCGGTACGACGTGTGTTCAGGGCGGTTATCGCCCGGGTGATGCAGAGCCGCGCCAGGTGCCTATCTACCAGTCAACCACGTGGAAGTACGACACGTCGGAGCACATGGGCAAGCTGTTCGACCTGGAGGAGTCGGGCTACTTCTACAGCCGTCTGCAGAACCCCACGTGCGATTTGGTTGCCGCCAAGATCTGCGAGATGGAGGGTGGCACCGCTGCGATGCTCACGAGCTCGGGCATGGCCGCGAACTTCCTCGCGATCTTTAACGTTGCCGGCGCCGGCGATCACGTGGTCGCGAGCTCTGCCATCTACGGCGGTACCTACAACCTGCTTGCCCATACCATGGGTCGTATGGGCTTGACCTGCACGTTCGTTGCCCCCGACTGCACCGATGAGGAGCTCGAGGCAGCCTTTGAGCCCAACACTAAACTCGTCTTTGGCGAGACGATCGCCAATCCCGCCCTCGCCGTACTCGATATTGAGCGCTTTGCCAAGGCCGCGCATGGCCACGGCGTGCCGCTGATGGTCGACAACACCTTCCCGACCCCCGTGATGTGCCGTCCCTTTGAGTGGGGCGCCGATATCGTTACGCACTCCACCACCAAGTACATGGATGGACATGCTGCCTACCTGGGCGGCGTGATCGTCGACCACGGCCAGTTTGACTGGATGGCCCATGCGGACAAGTTCCCGGGTCTCACCACGCCCGACGAGAGCTACCACGGCGTGACCTATGCCGAGAAGTTCGGTCGCGAGGGCGCCTTCATTACCAAGGCCACCGCGCAGCTCATGCGCGACCTTGGCCCCATGCAGAACCCGCAGGCGGCGTTCTTCTTGAACAGCTCGCTCGAGAGCCTGCATGTGCGCATGCCGCGTCATTGCGAGAACGGTCTGGCCGTTGCCAAGTTCCTGCAGAGCCATCCCAAGGTGCGATTCGTGAGCTATCCGGGCCTGGAGGGCGACAAGTACTATGACATGGCTCAGAAGTACATGCCCAACGGTACCTGCGGCGTTGTGAGCTTTGGCTTTAACGGTGGTCGCGCGGCGGCCGAGACCTTTATGAAGAGCCTCAAGCTCGCTCAGATCGCCACGCATGTGGCAGACGCCCGCACCTGCTGCCTGCATCCCGCTAACGCTACGCACCGCCAGATGAACGATGAAGAGCTTATCGCTTGCGGCATCTCCGCCGACATGGTGCGCCTGTCGTGCGGCCTCGAGGACACGGCCGATCTGATTGCCGACCTTGAGCAGGCGCTCGAGCAGTGCTAGGCTAGCGTTCGCACAAGGCGCCGATCCCGGCAGAAAGCTTCGGCGATCTTTCGTTCCGATTCCGTAGGCGGGACCCCAATCGCGACTGTTTGCAGGCGATTGGGGCCCCGTTTTTGCGTTGCGCCACTCGAAAGGATGGATATGGAGAAAACCGCAGAGCAGCTGCGTCGTGAGCACATTGCGCTTGAGGGCGACACCCATGGCAAGAACAAATGGGCGATTCTGTTTACGGTACTCATCATGACGTTTATGGTGTGTCTTGATTCGACCGTCGTGACCGTGGCGCTGCCCGTGATGCAAAAGGAGCTGGGCGTGGGCCTCGACCGCATCCAGCTGGTGAGCTCGGTGTACCTGCTTGCGACGTGCGTGGCTATGCTGCCGTTTGGTCGCTTGGGTGACGTGCGCGGCAAGGTGGGCGTATTCCAGCTGGGTGTCATCGTCTTTTCGGTCGGTTCGCTGCTGTGCGGTCTTTCGGCCTCGCTCGAAGTTCTTATTCTGGCACGCATTGTGCAGGGAGTCGGTTGCGCGGCGGCCATGGCCAACAACATGGGTATCATCACCGAGTCGTTTCCGGCGCGCGAGCGCGGTCGTGCCATGGGTATTCTTGCGACCTTCGTAGCCCTCGGCATGATGTGTGGCCCCGTGCTCGGCGGCATGCTGGTGGCAAGCTTTCCCTGGGAGAGCATCTTTCTCATCAATCTGCCCATTGGCGTCATCTCGTTTATCGTGGGGCTCTACACGCTGCCGCATGTTAAGCCGGAGGCCGGTGAGCGCCCCATGTCCCTGATTGAGGCTGCTCGCCGCTGCTTTGCAAATCCGGCCTTCACTATCAACCTTGCCTGCATGCTCATCGTGTTTGTTGGCATTGGCGCATCCGAGTTTATCCTGCCGTTCTATTTGCAGGACGCCCACGGCTTTGGTTCCGACATCTCCGGACTACTCTTTTTGGCGCTACCGATGGTGAATGCCTTTATCGGGCCGCTTTCGGGTGCGGTTTCGGATCGTCTTGGCTGCGAGGGCCCCACGGCGGTCGGCCTGGGCGTGTACGTGTGTGGCCTCCTTGCGGTAAGCACGCTCGACGAGCGCTCTTCTATTCCTGTGATCGTGTGCTGCGTCGCGTTTATGTCGTGCGGTACGTCGATTTTTCAGAGCCCCAATAACTCGCTGTATATGGGCTCGGCTCCGCGCGAAGCACTTGGCTTTGCGGGCAGCCTGGGTAGCCTTGCGCGCTATGCTGGCATGGCACTCGGCATTACGGTGGCGTCGAATATCCTGTATGGGCAGATGAGCGTGGCGATGGGCGAGGCCGTGACCAGCTTTGTTACAGGCCGTCCGGATGTGTTCCTGTTTGGCTTTCGCTCGGTGTTCTACGTGCTCATGGCTGTGGTCACTGTGGGCTTTGCGCTCGCCATGGTGCGTTTGGTGAAGATGCGCGCCCGCCATTAACTTGTGGGGGCAGGCTTGCCATGAATCGGGCCTATCGACTGGTCTTGCGGCTTTATGGTGCGCAGGGGCTTATGGGGCGGGCGGGGGTCGGTCCGTGGTAGACTATCGAACAACGTTTATTAATCGCGCGGTATCGTTGCCGCGAGAAGGGGTTGCGCCATGCAGGAGCTTGAGGATCGTATTCGCCGTGACGGCATCGTAAAGGCCGGTAACGTCCTTAAGGTTGATGCCTTCCTCAACCACCAGTGCGACGTTGAGCTGTTCGACCACATGGGCGCTGAGTGGGCCCGTCTGTTCAAGGATGTCGAGATCAACAAGATCCTGACGATTGAGGCTTCGGGCATTGGTATGGCCTGCATAGCGGCTCAGCATTTTGGCGGCGTGCCGGTGGTCTTTGCCAAGAAGGCGCAGTCCATCAACCTTGACGGCGAACAGTATGCCACGACCATCTACTCCTTTACCAAGCAAAAGGAGTACCCGGTCATCGTGGGCAAGCGCTTCCTGTCCGAGGGCGACAAGGTCCTGATCATCGACGACTTTTTGGCCAACGGCTGTGCACTCGAGGGTCTTATCAAGATCTGCGAGGCTGCGGGTGCTGAGGTGTCCGGTATTGGCATTGCCGTGGAGAAGGGTTTCCAGGGCGGCGGCGATAAGCTCCGCGAGCGCGGCTTTCGCGTTGAGAGCCTGGCCCGTATCGCCGATATGGACTGCGAGAACGGCGAGATCACCTTCGCCTAAGCGCGCAACACAAGCGATTGGTATGCGATGTGACAAAGGGGATCTCCCTTTGTCACATTTTTTTGTATGAGGGGAGGTGTTGATATGGATGAGAACACGATGGGATGGCGCGAGTATGCGCGCTATGCCGAGATGTCGGTCGAGGAGTTGGCGCGCGATTGCGAGGTGCAGGTGTTTCGCGCGACGGGTCCGGGCGGACAGGGCGTGAACACGACGGACTCGGCGGTACGCATAAAACATATCCCTTCGGGGATTATCGTGACGGCGCGTGAGAGCCGCAGTCAGTTCCAAAACCGTAGCAGCTGCCTGCGTAAGCTGCGCGCTGAGCTTGAGCGTCGCGGGCGTCCACCGCGCCGACGCGTAAAGACCAAGGTGCCTCGGCGCTCTCGCCAGCGCAGGCTCAATGACAAGCACTTCAATGCCATTAAAAAGGCCAACCGTCGCAGGCCGTGCAGCGACGAATAGCTTCCTCACAAGTTGCGGTGAAATAGGGACTATTTTTCGGCTTTAGCTGCATAAACAGTCCCTATTTCACCGCAACTTAGGTGGGGTTAGCGGGTTGGGTGCCAGACGTGGAGGGCGCCTGCGAGGATGTCCACCTCGATGCGCGAGGCGACAATGGGCTCGCCGTCGGCCTGAATGGGGTAGTCGGGCTCCTCAAAGGTGAGCTCGGCGTGGCGGCAGCGGCGCATGCGAACCGGCGGCAGCCTGGTATGGTGGCCGTCCTTGGCCGAAAGAAACATAGGCAAGGCAACCGCGCGAGGGACGGGGCCGCAAGCGTAGCAGACGTCGAGCATGCCGTCACAGGGGTCGGCATCGGGGCAGATGCGATAGCCCGAGCCATACGTGGGGCCAAGCTGGATGGCCATAATAATCGCGCGTACGCGCTCGGCGGGCGCGCGATCAAAGCTGATGGTCATGGGGTAGTTGCGATAGCGCAGGCCAAACTGCTCAAGTCCCGAGAGGGTGTAGAGCGGAGCGCCCGTCAAGCCCGTCTTTTCGCGCAGCTCGGTGGTGCCCAGGCCGATGGCGGCATCGATACCGACGGAGAGCGTCTGGTCGTAATACTCGACGATCGCCTCGCCGCTGCCGCTTGCGGGGTTCCATGAGCGAATGCGTCCGATATCCTGATGCTGCAGCTCGCAGGTGAGCAGCGCGCCAAAATCTTTGCCGGAGAAATCGTCGATACCGAGCGTTTGGGCAAAATCATTGCCGGAGCCTACAGGCAGGACGGCAAGCGCCGGTCGAACCGCCTCTTCTTGCGCCATCAAGCCATTGACGACCTCGTGGATCACGCCGTCGCCGCCGAGGGCGATAATCGTGCGGTAGCCCTGGGCCTGTGCGGCAAGTACCTTGGCATGTCCCATGCGCTCGGTCAGCACCAGGTCAAACTGGGATGCGCGCGCGGTCATATCCAAAAAGCGCTGCAGGCGCTCGGCAACCTCGTGCGCGGCGCCCGACTGGGCGGCAGGATTGGCGATGATGAGCGTGCGACCAAAATCAGTTGCGTGCATGGGGCGACTCCCGGCGTATGACGTGACGGTGCGGTCGCGCTCAGGTCAAATTGCCCCCGATTGTGGCTGCACGGCGAATACTAACGTCTACTCTATCAGGTCGTTGTGGCGCTCGATAGCCTCTGCCACCGTGTGGCCCTCGTCCACAATAAGCGAACGGCGTTTAGGCGAGACAATACGCTGCGCGGGATATACGCCGCGGTGGCCGCCGACGAGATAGCTAATAAACGAAACGATGACAAAGAAGCCCGCGGCCGTTCCATGGAACAGGTCGATGGCCATCATGCAGGTGGTGATGGGCACGTTGAGGCCGGCGCAGAACACACCGAGCATGCCGAGGGCCGCCACAAAGCTCGGGTCGAGCCCGGTGAGGCATCCGATCCATCCGCCGAGCGCCGCACCGATGCCGAACAGGGGCGTGACCTCGCCGCCTTGGAAGCCGGCGCCCAGGGTGAGCGCCGTCACCACGAGCTTGATGGCGGCGTCGGAAAGGGTCGTGTTACCGGCAAACCCGACGCCCGAGAGCCAGGTGGCAAGGCCGGCATACTTCCAGGCGTCGAGCATTGCGTAGGCCGCGAGCACCACGAGCGCGCCCACGAGTGCGCGAACGAGGTAATTGGTGATAAAGCGACCGTACAGGCTCTTGACGGTTCGAACCGACCAGGCAAAGAGGCGTGCGGTGAGACCAAAGATAATGGCGCTGACAACAACGATGGCAACCGTCCGCGGCGTCATGTCGGGGACGCTGGCGATAACATTCGCCTCATACTCGGTACCTAGGGCGAGTGATGTAAAGTAGCCGGTAAACGATGCGACCAGGCAGTAGATGCCCGCGGTGTAGTCGATCTTGCCGATAAAGCACATCTCCATGCCAAAGAAAGCTCCGGCAAGGGGCGAGCCGAATACGGCGCCAAAGGCCGACGAGATGCCGGCGAGCATGAGGTCGTGGTGGTCATGCTTTTTGAGGTGGGCGAGGTTCGAGATGTTGCTGGCGATAGTGCCGCCAATCTGCACCGCGGCTCCCTCGCGACCGGCCGATCCGCCCGTTAGGTGCGTGAGCGTGGAGCAGACGAAGGTGAGGACGGCCATGCGCATATGGATGAGACGTGTGCCCAGGGCGGAGTCAATGACCAGGTTGTTGCCACGCTTGGCGGCGAGACCGTGGTTCTTGTAGACCCACGCGGTGGCCATGCCCACGATGGGGAGCAGGGCGAACACCCACGCGTGGTGCTCGCGATAATCGGTCGCGATATTCAGCGAGGCCAAAAACGCCCAAGCGGCAACGCCCATGGCGAGTGAGACGATAACTACGAGCGCGAGCAGCTTGGCGCTTGCGAGCATGTTGCGGGCATTGCGGCGCGTGTCTGCAGCCAAGAGCTGCTCGGAGCGGGTTAGTTGATGCCTGCCTGCCGTGATGACGTCGTTTAGGGAGAAAAGACCGCCGTCGTCGAACGGTTGGGAATGATCCTGCGCTTCGTTTGCGCTTTCGGGTTTGTCGGTAAAAGCCATACGTTCCTCTTTTAGGTTGCAACGCAAGCATTATAGAACGTGTCAAACGTGACAAATCGGCAGGTTGGTTTTGTTTCTGTTTCGCGGCTTGCGGCCGACAGATGTATTCGAGAACGTGGGTCATGTCGCCGCCGTGCAGCGGGGGATTATACTGAGATAAACATAATGAATCGGCGCCCGTGATGTGCGCCGCGGATTAAAGAGGTACATGTGGCAGAGGAACTCATGCGGCTGGAGGACGCCCAGGCGATTGTCCTTTCACAGATGCAAATGACGGAAGTTGTCGAGATTCCCGTATGGCAGGCCGCCGGCCTTCCCTTGGCCGAGGACGCGGTGGCCGATATCGATATCTCGCCGTTTGCCAACAGCGCTATGGACGGATACGCCGTGCGCTCGGCGGACTTGGCGCAGGCATCTGGCGAGGCGCCGGTGACGCTCGACGTTATCGGACACGAGGCCGCGGGCCATGTGTTTAAGGGCGCAATCGGCGCGGGCGAGACAGTCCGCATCATGACAGGCGCGCCGGTGCCCGGGGGCGCGGATGCCGTGGTGAAGTACGAGATCGTCGATGTGCTCGACGGCGACGGCAACGAGGACTCGCATGTGAGCTTTTCGGCGCCTGCTAAAGTGGGGGAGAACGTTCGCTCTGCCGCCGAGGAGGCCCATGCCGGCGACGTCGTGATGCGTGCTGGCGAGGTTGTGGCCCCGGCCGGCGCCGGCTTGTTGGCGAGCGCCGGGTATGCGAGCGTGAAGGTGCATGCCGCCCCGCGCGTGGGCATTATCTCGCTGGGGACGGAACTGGTCGCGCCGAGTGAGCTGCCGGCGCGCGGGCAGATTCGCGATTCCAACTCCTCGGCGTTAATGGCCGAGGCGCTCGATGCCGGGGCAGATCCGGTGTTCTTTGGCATCGCTCCCGATGATGAGCAGGCGATTGCCGAGCTTGTGCATCGCGCCACGCGAGAGTGCGATTTTGTCATTACGAGTGGTGGCGCCTCGGCGGGCGATTACGACTACGTGACGGCGCTCGTCCGGCGCGAGGGCGAGGTGTTGTTCGATCGCATCTCGATGCGTCCGGGCAAGGCCATCACGTTTGGCCTGCTCGGGGGTAAGCCCTACCTGGGGCTTTCAGGCAATCCGGCCGCGGCGTATGTAGGGTTTGAGATGCTTGCCCGCCCGGCGATTCGCAAGATGCGCGGCTTTGCCGAGGGCGTGCGTCCCGTGCAGCAGGCGACGCTCACGCACGGCGTGAAAAAGCGACAGCATCGCCGTTTCTTCGATCGCGCCACGGTTTTGCGCGACCCCGAGACCGGTGAGCTGTTGGTGACCGAGGCCAAGACGCAGAATTCGGCGCTGCTCGGCACGATGCAACGGGCCAACTGCCTGCTGCGTACTGACGAAGGACCGTGCGAGCTCAAGGCGGGCGACGTCGTGGACGTTGTGCGTGTCGACTTGCCTGAGGGAACGGTGCTATAGGAGGATCGCTATGGAGTTGAAGATTTCGATCGTGACGTGCTCGGATACGCGCGATCTTGCGCAGGACGAGGCGGGTGCCGCACTCGAGGACCTTATCGAGACGCAGGGATGGACGGTCGCCTCACATGTGGTCGTGCGCGACGACGTCAGTGAGATCGGTGATGCCATTGTGGAAGCTGCCGATGAGTGCCACGCCAATGTCGTGCTCACCTGCGGCGGCACGGGGCTTTCGATGCGCGACGTGACGCCCGAGGCGACGCGTGCCGTTTGCGACCGCGATGTGCCGGGTATTGCCGAGGCAATCCGTGCGTACTCTATGACCAAGACGCGCCGCGCCATGCTCTCGCGCGCTATTTGCATGCAACGAGGTCATACACTTGTCGTAAACTTTCCCGGTTCTACGAAGGCCGCCCGCGAAAGCTGGGAGGCCATTGCGGACCAGCTGGAGCATGCGGCTCATATGACAGCGGGCGGTGGACATACCAACTAAGCGGTTTACCTGCGGCGGGGCGACCTGAACGGCTGCTCCGCTTTTGTTTTCCGCCGAAGCGACGCCGAGGTGCACGGTAACTTGAAACTATATTCTCAGACGAGAATAATTTTTCAGAATCATTATTCGCACCGAAGTATAATCTAATTACAGAATAAAGCCTGCGGCGAGGTGCCCGGGTGTATCGTTCGAAAGGGTTGAACATGTTCGATATGGTTTCTCGCCGCGGATTCGTCTCGCTCTCTGCTTTCGCCGCTGCCGGCCTTGGTCTTGCCGGCTGTTCGGGCAGCAAGACGTCCGAGCCGGCCGGATCAGATGCCGGTTCTGCTAAGGCATCTTCCAAGAAAGCTGTCGAGCTGCAGGTCTTTGCCGCCAACTCGCTCGAGAAGGCTCTGCCCGAGGTTCAGGAGCTTTACACCGAGCAGACCGGCACCACCTTTGCCGACACGCAGTTTAAGGCCTCCGGCGACCTCGTCGAGCAGATGCGTGCCGGCGCCACGGCCGATGTGCTCATCACCGCTTCCAAGGGCACCATGGATGACGCCGAAGCCGCCGAGCTCGTCGACACCGACACCCGTGAGGATATGTTCGTCAACGACCTTGTGATCATTCGCGCCGAGGGCTCCGATACCAAGGTCGAGGCCATCGCCGACGTTGCGAACCTGGACGGCAAGATCGCCATCGGCGACGCCAAGACCGTTCCCGCCGGCAAGTATGCTAACCAGGCGCTGGCTTCCGTGGGCCTCTACACCGGTACCGAGGGTGATGATGGCGAGTACGCACCCGAGATCGCCGACAAGGTCGCACTGGCAGACAAAGTTGGTACCGCCGCCGCCTATGTGTCCACAGGCGACTGCGTGGCCGGTTTTGTCTACAGCTCTGACATCTTCCGCTACGACGGCATCGAGGAGGCCTTCGTGTGCCCCGAGGATTCGCACAAGCCCATCGTGTACCCGGGTGCCGTTGCCGAGAGCTCCGAGCACGCCGACGAGGCCAAGGCGTTCATCGACTTCTGTCTGACCAACAAGAAAGCGCAGAAGATTTGGGCTAAGTACGGCTTTGAGCTTTCCGCGTAGTGCGGCTTGGCGCGATAATTCCATCGTTTTGTGTTTCACTCCGTCCTTGTATTCGCTTGGAGCTTTTCGTGCTTAAAAGATTCCGCATGCTTGTCGCCTGTGCTTTGACCCTCGCGCTTTGCTGGGTGCCGGGATTTGCGTTTGCTGGGGACGCTGAGGACGGGGCCCAGGTTGCTGCGACCGCTCATGGGCTTTCCTATGGGATCGAGGGTTTTGAGCGGTTGGCCAAGGGGACCGCTCGTGCCATGGAGGGCCAGCCTGAGGGCTACCGGTTTCCCGTTGACGAGGACGTGGACCTTGTAGTGGCGCCCGCTGCCGATCGCGTTGTGGTGTGGATATCGCCCGAGGTGGTCGAGAAGTATGGATTGGATCCGCAGGACAACGAATGCGTATCGGGTCTCAAGGCCCTCGTCTGTAAGCTCGACAGCGCAAACTGCATGGGAGGTGCGCAGCTGGGGGACGTTGATCTTCCTTGGTATGTTACGGCGGAAACAACGTTTGATGCCGGCGGGTATACCTATGGCTTTGACGAGCGCGGTGCGGATGGGGATCGCTATGTGGTGATTGCATCGGCCTCGGGTGATGCCAAGGGCGGCGCGCGTTGGCTTGATAGCGCTCAAATGATAGAGGCATCGTCTGTCGTGTTGCGGGATGAGCAGGGGCCCTTGGCCTCTCTGGCTTCCTTTTTAGGCGGCATCGACTACCGCCCGTTTTGGGTGTCCATAAAAACGAGCGGCCTTGCCCTGGTGATCTCCTTTGCACTGGGCCTGTTTGCCGCGTGGAAGACTATGGGTACCTCGAGTCGCATCAAGGGCCTGCTCGATTCGGTCTTTACGATTCCTATGGTGCTGCCGCCCACGGTCTGCGGCTTTCTGCTCCTCATGCTGTTTGGCCGCTCGACCGGGGTGGGCCAATGGCTCATCGCGCACGGCATCTCGATCGTCTTTACCTGGCCCGCGGCGGTCATCTCGGCTGTCGTTGTGTCGTTTCCGCTGGTCTACCGCACGGCGCTCGGAGCTTTCGAGAGCCTCGACACGCAGATGCTCGACGCCGCGCGAACCTTGGGGTGGTCCGAACGTCGCATCTTTGCCAAGCTCATGATGCCGCTCGGCTGGCCCTCCATCGCCGCCGGCGCGGTGCTTGCCTTTGCCCGCGCGATGGGCGAGTTTGGCTGTACCCTGTTCTTTGCGGGCAACTACGCCGGCATCACGCAGACCATCCCTATCGCCATCTACTTTGAGTGGATGGGCGGCAACACGTCGGTGGCCCTCTTTTGGGTCGCCATCGTTATCGTGTTCAGTTTCCTGGTCATCCTGTTCATCAACATGTACACGGCGCATTCGCAAAAGTATCGCGAGCGCGGCCTCTCCCGCGCGGAGCGCAAGCAGGCCATGCAGCTGGGCGGTCAGACCGATTCGCTCGACCCGGTGGGCGGCGATGCCTTGCGCATCGATCGCGAGGCGCTGGCCGAGCTTATGCGCGATGACGCGGCACCTCAGGGAGGTCGATAAGCTATGTCGCTCGTTTTGGATATCAAAAAACGCTATCCCGGTTTTATGCTCGACATGCAGCTTGAGGCCGGCGAGGAGCGTGTGGCGCTCCTGGGTGCCTCGGGTTGCGGCAAGAGCTGCACGTTGCGCTGCATTGCCGGCGTGGAGACACCCGACGAGGGGAAGATCGTCGTCAACGGCGTGACCTTTTTTGACTCGGTGGCGGGCATCAATCTGTCGCCCCAGGAGCGAAAATGCGCCCTGATGTTTCAAAACTATCAGCTGTTCCCCAATATGACGGTGGCCGATAACGTGTGCGCCGGCGTTGAGGGTGCAGGCGACGCCGCGGCGCGTAAAAAACTTGCCGAGCGTTACCTGGGCATCTTTGGCCTAGCCGATTTCGCCGACCGCTATCCCGCGCGCCTCTCGGGCGGCCAGCAGCAGCGCGTGGCGCTCGCGCGCATGGTGGCGGCGCACCCAGGCATCTTTATGTTTGACGAGCCCATGAGCGCGCTCGATGCTTACCTCAAGAGCGCGCTCGAGCAGAACATGCTCGACCTGTTCGACGTGTGCAACCGCACCGTGCTCTACGTGAGCCACGACATCGACGAAGCGTGCCGCCTGTGCCAGCGCATCTGCGTGATGCACAACGGGCACGTTGAAGAGATCGGTTCTGTCGAGGATGTGGTTCGCCGCCCGCAGACACTGGCGGCGCTGCGCCTGACGGGCTGCAAGAACACAAGCCGGGCGCGCAAGATCGGCGACGAAGAAGTTGAGGCCCTCGACTGGGGCATGACCTTTAACGTGGGACGCGAGGTTCCCGATGACGTGGCGTACCTGGGGATTCGCGCAAGTTACTTCCATGTTGACAATCGTGCCGAGCGGGGCCGCAACAGCTACGATTTGCACGTGGCCCGTGTGAGTGATTCGCGCTTTGAGCGGCTGGTGCTGTTGGACGTGCCACGTGTTGATGCACCCACGCGTCTGCAGTGGAAGGTCAACAAGGTGAGCGTGCCTGTAGAGGAGTTGCCGCAGGCGGGGGAGACCTTGCGCATGCATTTTGATGCGAGCAGGATTCATTTGGTTTGTCGATAGCGCCGGGTAATGCCGTCGGGGATATAAGCCTCGGCGGCTTTGTTTTTGCCGTTCGTCGAATGAGAGATGACAAACTCTTATCAATCAGGATAATAATTTATTAAAGGCGGCACACGACGCTGTCGTACGAATGTCAACGGTGTTCGCATGGTCGATGACCGTTGATATAGTTGACCTTAACTTGTAAAGGAGGGTGCGCACATGCCGCAGACGACATACATTTGCCGCGTTGCCGCGCGTGCCCTATATATCGCTCGGAGCCGCATATGAGCAGGTATGTTCACGGCTCCGGGAGAGACGACGCACAACTAAATAGTCAACCGCAAAGCAGGTTCCCCAAAATTCCGGGCTTGAGCACGGCAGGGCAATCGCCGCCCGTCGTGCATCGATATCGCTGTTATCCGTTTTTGGTTCGAGAGGGGAACCGTCATGGCTGAAGAATTTGATTTCCATCCGATGTGGGAGAGCCTCGGCATGAATCTTGCCGACCACGACATGCTGCTGGGCGCCGTGGGCCAGATGTACGGCGATATGTTCTTGACGCAGAACAATCGCCCCAAGTCCACGTCCTACCTGGACTTTGTGGCCACCAACATCCACAGCGGCCGTATTAAGGAGATGCTCGACAAGAAGGAGGCCGGCGAGGCCACCAAGATCGTCGGTTCGTTCTGCGTGTACGTGCCCGAGGAGATTGTGCTTGCCTGCGACGGTATTCCCGTGGGCCTGTGCTCGGGTGCCGATTGGGCAACCGATAAGGTCGAGGAGCATCTGCCGCGCAACACCTGCCCGCTTATCAAGAGCTTTGCCGGCTTTAAGCTGGGCGAGGTCTGCCCCTACATTGAGTCGAGTGACTTGGTGGTAGGCGAGAACACCTGCGATGGCAAGAAGAAAGCCTACGAGTTCTTTGCCACGCAAAAGAACATGTACGTCATGGATATTCCCAACGTACACGACGAGTCGACGCTCGTGACCTGGAAGGCCGAGGTCAAGAAGCTCGCCGCCAAGATCGAGGAAGAGTGCGGCGTCACGATTACGCCCGAGCGTCTGAAGGCCGCCATCCACGCCGTCAATGAGAAGCGTCGCGCCCTGCAGCGCCTCGCTGCCACGCGCGCTGCCGACCCTGCGCCCATCAGCGGTCTTGACAGCCTGCTGACCGTTCAGGCCGCCTTTATGGACGACACGCCACGTCTGACCGGAGCCATTAACGATATGGCGGCTGAGTGCGAGCAGCGTGTCGAGGCCGGCGAGGGCGTGGCGCCCAAGGGGACCAAGCGCATCCTGTACACCGGCACGCCCATGGCCGTGCCCAACTGGAAGCTGTTCAACCTCATCGAGAAAGCCGGCGGCGTTGTGGTAGGCGAGGAGTCCTGCACGGGCTCGCGCTACTACAAGGACCTGGTCGACGAGTCCGGTGAGACGGTGGACGAGATGCTCGATGCCATCGCCGAGCGCTACTTTAAGATCAACTGCGCCGTCTTTACGCCCAACGACCAGCGTATGAAGGACATTGTCCAGATGGCCAAGGACCTGCATGCCGACGGCATTGTCGACGTGGCCCTGCAGTTCTGCACGCTCTACGAGATGGAGTCGTTTGCCGTGGAGAAGGCCGCCGAGGAAGCCGGCATTCCGTTTATGCACATCACGACCGACTACGCCGGTGAGGATGCAGGCCAACTGCAAACCAGGATCGAGGCCTTCCTGGAAACCATTTAGGGCTATCCGTCCCGGCGGCTTTCCCAGGCATCCGATCTTGCCGTTCAAACCGTCGCTTGCGTGCGAAAGTACGCGGCGCGTCTCTTTCACGGCAACCTCGGGCACCTGGGAAAGCCGCTTCCTTGGTTGGTTAAAAGGTTTAGGAGTTATATGTCGGAAAATATTGAGCAGCCGTTGCCCAGCACGTTTGAGGAGTTCAACGAGCAGCGCAAGGCGGCGTTTATTCGCGTTAAGGATTACAAGCAGGCGGGTAATCGCCTGGTCGGCTTTTTGTGCAGCTATACGCCGCTCGAGATTATCGATGCCGCGGGCGCCTCGAGCGTGGCTCTGTGCGGTACGTCCGACGAGGTGATTCCCGAGGCCGAGAAGGTGCTGCCGGCAAACCTCTGCCCGCTCATCAAGTCGACGTATGGTTTTGCCTATTCGCAAAAGTGCCCGTTTACGTACTTTAGCGACATGATCATCGGCGAGACCACCTGCGACGGCAAGAAGAAGATGTACGAACTGCTGGGGGAGCTCAAGCGCACGCACATTCTGCACCTGCCGCAGGGTCGCGATCGCGCCTACGAGCGTGAAAGCTGGTACGAGGAGTGCCGCCTGCTCAAGGAGGAGCTCGAGAACTTCTACGGCATCACGATTACCAACGATGACCTGCGCGCTGCCGTCCGTCGTCGCAACCGCCTGCGTGCCGCCCAGCTCGAGATGTTTGCGCTGCAGGCTAACCAGCCGGCGGCCATGAGCGGCGTCGACCTGATGAGCACTATGTTTGCCGGTACGTTCAGCTTTGATATCGAGGCCTATACGCAGCAGCTGGAGCAAAAGGTTGCCAAGCTGCGCGAGGCCTACGACGCGGGCGAGCGCCCGGTTGCGGCGGATGCCAAGCGCGTTCTGATCACCGGCTGCCCGGTGGGCGGCGTGATCAACAAGATAGGCCGTACTATCGAGTCCAACGGCGGTGTGGTCGTGTGCATGGACGACTGCTCGGGCGAGCGCACGGCGGCCATGATGATCGACCCGGAGGCTCCCGATATCCTGCGCGCCATCGCCGACCGCTACTTGGACATCAACTGCTCGGTCATGACGCCCAACGACGGTCGTATGGAAAACACGCTGGCCATGTGCGAGAAGTATCATGTCGATGGCGTGGTAGAGAGCGTGCTACAGGCCTGCCACACCTTTAACGTGGAGAGTGCGCGCATGCAGGAGGCTGTCGAGGGTGCGGGTATTCCGTATATGAAGATCGAGACCGACTACAGCAACGGTGACATGGGCCAGATCGAGACCCGCATCGCCGCCTTCATCGAAACCCTGTAGGATAAATGCGGCAAAGGGACAGTCGCTTTGCCGCATAGAAGGAGGATGCCGTGGTTGGCATTGGTATCGACATAGGCTCGACGGCGGCGAAGGCCGCGGTGGTGGACACGGACGGCGCCATCGCGTGGACCTGCGTCATGCCGACGGGGTATTCGTCGGTCGATGCGGCGGAGCGCTTGCGCGGCGAGCTTGTCGCGGCTGGCTATGACGTGTGTGCCGACGATGTTCGCGTGGTCGCGACTGGCTACGGCCGTGTCGCCGTGCCCTACGCTCACAAGGTCGTGACCGAGATTACCTGCCACGGCACCGGTGCCGTGCGTCTGTTTGGCGATCACGGCACGGTGATTGACGTGGGGGGCCAGGACACCAAGGTCATCCAGCTTAAAGGCGGCCGCGTGGCCAAGTTTGCCATGAACGACAAGTGCGCTGCCGGCACGGGGCGCTTTTTGGAGATCATGGCCGACCGCCTAGGCATTTCCCAGCAGCAGATGGCCGACCTGGCGCGTTCCGGCGAGCCTACCAAGATCAGCAGCATGTGCACGGTATTTGCCGAAAGCGAGGTTATCAGCCTGATCGGTCGCGGTGAGCCGCGCGAGAACATCGCACGTGGCGTGATCGACAGCGTGGTCTCGCGCGTGGCGACCATGGCCGGGCAGGCGGTGGGCGCCCCGTACTATCTGACCGGTGGTCTGTGCGAGAACGCCTACGTTGTGGAGCGGTTGGGCGAGCTGCTGGGGTCGCCGGTGACCACCTCGCCCCAGGCCCGCTTTGCCGGTGCCATCGGCGCGGCGATTCGCGCACAGGCGCTCGATTAATGCATCGGCCGTGGGCCTGCATTCATGCGTATACTGGTAGGAAATGATTGACCGGCGAGAGGAGGTATCGATGGCTGACGATCAGATTAAGCTCACGTCTATGACTGCCGCGAGCGGTTGAGCCGCTAAGTTGGCTCCTGGAGCCCTCGCCCAGGTCTTGGGCGACTTACCCAATGTGCATAACGACAACCTGCTCGTGGGGTTCGATACCTCCGACGATGCGAGCGTCTTCCGCGTCGGCGATAACCTGGGCCTCGTGCAGTCCATCGACTTCTTCCCGCCGATGGTCGACGACCCGTTTCTGTTTGGCCAGATCGCGGCGGCAAACTCGCTGTCGGACATATACGCCATGGGTGGACGACCGAGTCATGCTATGAACCTGCTGTGCATTCCCAATTGCCTGGGCGTTGAGGTTGCCGGGCAGATTTTGGCGGGTGGCGCCGACAAGTGCGTCGAGGCTGGCTGCACCATCGCGGGCGGCCACACCATCAACGACGACGAGCCCAAGTACGGCCTGTCCGTGAGCGGTTTTGTGCCACTCGACCGCATGCTCGCCAACAGCGGTGCGCGCGTGGGCGATGTCCTACTGCTGACCAAGGCGATCGGCTCGGGCATTATCACCACGGCCATTAAGGGCGAGCTCATCGAGCAGGACGAGGCCAGCCGGATGTTTGATTCTATGCGCACCCTCAACGAGGCCCCGATCCGTTTGGCCGAGGGGCTCGAACTTCACGGCTGCACCGACATTACGGGCTTTGGCCTGATTGGGCATGCGTGCGAGATGGCCGAGGGCTCGGGCGTGCAGATTGAGCTTGCGTCGGGGGCGGTGCCGCTCTTTGACCAGGTGCTCGACATGGCGCGTCTGGGCATTATCCCCGCTGGCTCCTATCGCAACCAGGACTTCTTTGGCCCGCGCGTGGCTGCCGACGAGGACCTGGAGCCGGGCATGTTGGATGCGCTGTACGATCCGCAGACCTCGGGTGGTTTGCTCATCGCGGCGCCTGCTGCCGATGTGGATGAGCTTGCGCGTCGTTTACATGCCGAGGGGCGCGTTGCCGCCACAATCGGTCGCGTGTGCGAGCCGGTGCCGGGCGGTCCTGCTGTTCGCGTTGTGCATTAAGGAAAACCGTTTATGCGACCGCCTGCTGTTCTGGGCGGTCCCTTTTGAAAGGATGTAGCTATGTCTACCAAAATTGAAGTCAATGCCATGGGCGATGCCTGCCCGCTGCCCGTTGTCAAGACGCTTAAGGCGCTCAAACAGCTTGACGGCGAGGGTGCCGTGGTGACCTCGGTCGATAACGAGACCGCCGTCAAGAACATCTCCAAGATGGCGCAGGAGAAGGGCTGCACGGCCTCGGTCGAGAAGGTTTCTGACGCTGAGTGGCACGTGACCGTGGCGACCTCTGGCGCCATTGCCGTGGCCGATCCCGAGCAGGATGGCGCTGCCTTCTGTGGTGCCAGCACCGGCAAGGGCGAGCTCGTCATTTCCGTCTACACCGACTGCATGGGCCGCGGCGACGACGAGCTGGGCCACAAGCTCATGAAGGCCTTCATCTTTGCCGTGACGCAGCAGGAGGAGCTGCCCGCGACCATGCTGTTCTACAACGGCGGAGCCAAGCTCACCGTCGAGGGCTCTCCGGTGCTCGACGACCTGAAGGGGCTGGCTGAGCAGGGCGTCGAAATCCTCACCTGTGGCACCTGCCTCGACCACTATGGCATTAAGGACCAGCTTGCCGTGGGCGAGGTCACGAACATGTATGTGATCGTGGAGAAGATGGAGCAGGCCGTGCGCGTCGTGCGCCCGTAGCGTATTGGTTGGAGTTGCCATGAGGGAGAAGCGCCCGGCGCTTGTCATCACGTTTCCCACCACGGCGGCCGCCATGGGCTGCGAGTCCCTGTGCATCGAGCGCGGCCTTCCCGGGCGAACGATTCCCGTGCCCGGGGAGGTCGCTGCCGGCTGTGGTCTGGCGTGGAAAGCGTTGCCTGCCGATGAGGAGCTGCTGCGCGGCGAACTCGCCGCGGCGGGCGTTCCCACCGAGGGCTATACCGTGATTGATATGTGGGAGGTCGTGCGATGATCTACCTGGATAACGCGGCGACGACCATGCACAAGCCGCAGACGGTCATCGATGCCGTGACGCAGGCGATGTGCTCGCTCGGCAATGCCGGGCGCGGCGCCACGTCGGGTGCCCTCGATGCCGCTCGTACGATTCACGGTTGCCGTGCCAAGCTCGCGCGCTTGCTGGGCTGCCCGCGGGCTGATCATGTGTGCTTTACGCCCAACTCTACGGCGGCGCTCAACACCGCCATCTGTGGCGTGGTGCGCCCCGGCGACCGCGTGGTCACGACGGTGCTCGAGCACAACTCCGTGCTGCGTCCGCTCAACCGCCTGGCAGCGGAGCGGGGTGTGACCGTTGAGCATGCGGGCTGTGACGTAAGCGGCGCGCTCGACTACGACGAGCTCGAGCGGCTAGTCACGCCCGGTACGCGTGCCGTGGTGGTGACGCATGCCTCTAATGTGACCGGCAACGCGGTCGACATTGCGCGCGTGGCGGCCTTGGCACATGCCGCGGGTGCGCTTGTGATCGTCGATGCCTCGCAGTCTGCCGGTACGGCGCATATCGATATGCAGGCCATGGGGCTCGACGTGGTGTGCTTTACCGGCCACAAGGGGCTCATGGGCCCGCAGGGCACCGGCGGCCTGGCCGTGGCGGAGGGCGTCGACGTGGCGCCCTGGGCCATGGGCGGCACGGGCGTGCACAGCTTCGATGCGTTACAGCCCATGGAGTGGCCCACGCGGCTCGAGGCGGGCACGCTCAACGGCCACGGTGTCGCCGGCCTTTCTGTCGGCCTCGACTTTATCGAGGCCCAAGGTGGGGTCGAGGCGATTGCGGCGCATGAGCGAGCACTGGCGGATCGCTTTCTCGCTGGCGTGCGCGAAATCCCGGAGATCAAGCTCTACGGTGCCTTTGACCAGCCCGTGCGCTCGGCGATCGTTTCACTCAACGTGGGCGATATCGATTCGGCCGAGATTTCGGACGCGCTCATGCAAGGGTGGGGGATTGCGACGCGCCCCGGCGCCCACTGCGCTCCGCTCATGCACCGCGCGTTGGGGACCGAGCGCCAGGGTGTCGTTCGCTTCTCGTTTGGGTATTTCAACACGGACGAGGAAGTTGACGCCGCGATTGAAGCTTTGCGCGATTTAGCTTGCTAAAGCGTATATACTTGCGGGATGGGCCTTTTGCCCGTCCCGTTTTTGTTTCGACCCGAAAGGTGGTCCCATGGCCTCATCCGCGCCGCGCGGCCTGCGCTCCGACCATGTCGTTACCGTCGGTATCGCCCTGTTCTCGATGCTCTTTGGCGCCGGCAACCTTATTATTCCGCCGCTGCTGGCGCTGCAGGCAGGTTCTGCCACGCCGGTCGCCATGCTCGGCTTTCTCATTGCCGCCATCGGCCTGCCCGTCATGGGCTTTATCGCCGTGGCACTTGCCGGAACGGCGCGCGAGCTTGCCGGCCGTGTGCATCCCAAGTTCGGCGAGTTCTTTGTCGCGGCGGTGTATCTGGCTATCGGCCCGTGCCTGGCCATTCCGCGCACGAGCTCCACGGCCTTCGAGATGCTGGTGCCGCTGTTGCCCGAGGGCGTCTCGCTCGGCACGGCGCGCCTGGTGTTTGCCGTCGGCTTCTTTGTCGTCGCGTTTGCGCTCACGCTGCGCCCGGGCGTCATCACACGCGTGCTCGGCCGCATTACGGGCCCCGCGCTCATTGCGCTCATCGTGCTGGTCGTTGGTGCTGCCGTGATCTCGCCGCTGGGTCCCGCTGCCGCGCCGCAGGCCCCCTACGATGCTGGCGCTGCCGTGCAGGGCTTTCTGACTGGCTATCAGACCATGGACCTGCTCGCGTCGCTCGCCTTTGGCATCATCATCGCCGAGACCATCCACGAGTTGGGTGTTACCGATGACAAGCGCGTGGCCTTCGAGATTTCGCGTTCCGGTGTGATCGCCGGCGTACTCATGGCCATCATCTACTGCGGCTTGGGCCTTGCCGGTATGCAGCTCGGCACCGTGATGCCCGACGCTACCAACGGCGCCGCCATCCTCGCCCGTTCGGCCTCCATGCATTTTGGGCTTGCCGGCACGGTCGTGGTCTTTGCGATCTTTTTCCTCGCCTGCATGAACGTGTGCATCGGCCTCATCAGCTGCTGCTCGCGTTACTTCTGCGAGACGTATGTGGTCGAAGGGGGAGCGGAGGCCTCTGAGGAGGCCATGCGCCGCCCCTTTGCGGTTCTCGCCTTTGTGTTCGCAGCGTTTTCGTGCGTGCTCTCCAACGTGGGCCTCGACGTGATTCTTATGTTCTCGGTGCCCATGCTCAATGCCTTGTATCCCGTTGCCATTGTGCTGGTGCTTATGGGCCTGGTGCACGGTTTTTGCGACGCGCATCCGCAGGTATGGGTCTGGGTCGGCGGCGTCGTCGCGGTGCAGAGCGTGATCACCTCGGTCCGCGACGCGTTCTTTGCTGGCGCGTGGCTACCGTTCGATGCGCTGCCGCTGGCGGATATCGGTGCCGCGTGGGCGCCGGTCGCCGTGGTGGCGTTTGTGATAGGCCTGCTCCACAGCCGGTTTGTCGCACATTCGAGGAGCTAGAATATCGCCGCTTGCACAGGCGGGAAGTCTCCCCTATAATTTCCTTCGCTTTGGGACACGCAAGGTTTATGCCTTAGCTGCTCAACACCTTCGGGACGTGGCGCAGTTTGGTAGCGCGCCTGCTTTGGGAGCAGGATGTCGCAGGTTCAAATCCTGTCGTCCCGACCATATCTTGCGGGCGTAGTTCAATGGTAGAACCCCAGCCTTCCAAGCTGATGACGCGGGTTCGATTCCCGTCGCCCGCTCCATAAGAATTGTTTTAACGGCTTTGGTTTCCTTTGGGAATCAGAGCTGTTTTCGTTTACGCGCCGGGCGACGGGAATCGAACCCGTCAGGGTGCGGAGCTGAGAAAATGCGTGAGCATTTTCCAGCGCAGCACGCAAGGGCCGAAGGCCCGCAGCGAAACAAGGATTTGCGAAGCAAATCCTTGGACTTCCCGTCGCCCGCTCCAAGCTATATAATCGCAGGCCAATATGCTAATTTGGCTCGCGTTTATTTTTATACCGTCCGACCTCGCGGGGCAAATGAACCAAGAGCGTTTGTCCCACATCGTAAGAAAGTAGTGATTGCCATGGCACAGAGTAAGGCAGAATACCCCACCCCCGACTGCCTGGCGCCCGCCGCGATCGAGGCTAAGTCCGAGGCCGCCGGCGTTACCAAGGCCAACCTGCCGGTCTCGAAGGCCTTTTTGCTCGCCATGTTCGCCGGAGCGTTTATCGCCTTCGGCGGCCTGTTCTTCACGGTCTTTCTGAGCGATCCCACGCTTGGCTGGGGCGCCCAGCGCTTCGTGGGCGGTCTTGCTTTTTGCCTGGGACTGGTGCTCGTGCTCATTTGCGGCGCGGAGCTGTTTACCGGTAACTCGCTTATGGTATGCGCGCTTAAGAGCAAAAAGATTACGCTCGTCCAGATGTTCAAGGCTTGGGCTGTTGTGTGGATCGGCAACTTTGCCGGCGCCCTGTTCGTTGTCTTTTTGATTTACATGGCAGCTATTTATAAGCTCAACGGCGAGGCCGTCGCCAATACCATGGTGAGCGTCGCCGCCGGTAAGGTTGCGATCGACGCCGTTACCATCTTCTTCCGCGGCATTTTGTGCAACATCTTTGTCTGCCTGGCCGTATGGATCGGCACTGCCGGCAAGACCGTGGTCGACAAGGTCGTGGGCATTTTGCTGCCCATCGCTGCCTTTGTGGCCTGCGGTTTTGAGCACTGCGTCGCCAACATGTACTTTTTGCCCATGGGTATTTTGATGCACTCCTGCGGCTATGGAGCCGATGTCGCTGGCGCCGATGCCCTCAACGCTGCCGGGTTGGCGCTCAACCTTACGGTCGCCACGCTGGGCAATATCGTGGGTGGCGCCCTGATCGTGGCGCTGGGCTACTGGTTTATCTACGCCAACAAAGAGTCCTAAAGGACCCAACCCATAACCGACCAAAAAGGGACAGGTTTATTTTGGCAGGTTTTGAGCGAGGCGCTGCGCCGTCTTGTCACGAGCTGCCATAATGGACCTGTCCCTTTTTGCATGTGCGTTGCCGCATTTTGCTGCTGACGACAAAGGGGACCCGCTTTTTATTGAACATGTCGAAAGGCTTTCCATGAGCGACTGCGAATCCATGCCTGCCGAGGTGCGCGACCGCCTGCGCTCCATTCCCGCCGTTCACGAGCTGCTGGCCGAGTGGCCGGTCATGAAGGCTGCCGGCGATGCGGGCGACATGATTGTGCGCGAGGCGATTGATGCCGAGCTCGATGCCGAGCGCGAGGCGATTCGCTCTGGCGTCCCCGCTAGGAATAAGCGCGAGCTCGCCTTGGCCATCGAGCAGCGGTGCCACCGACTGTCGCTGCCGACCCTGCGCCCTGCCGTCAACGCGTCGGGCGTTGTGATTCACACCAATCTGGGCCGTGCTCCGCTTGCTCCCGCAGCGGTGCAGGCGGTGGCCGATGTCGCCCGCGGCTACAGCACGCTTGAGTATGACGTCGCGACCTGTGCCCGTGGGGGCCGCAAAGAGCATGCCGCGCGTCTGCTGCGCACGCTCACGGGGGCGCAGGACGCCCTGGTTGTCAACAACAACGCCGCGGCGGTGCTGCTGGTGCTTGCCGCGCATGCAAGCGGCAAAGAGGTCATCGTGAGCCGTGGCGAGCTTGTCGAGGTGGGCGGCAGCTTCCGCATTCCCGATATCATGGCGGCTTCGGGTGCCAAGCTTGTCGAGGTGGGCTCCACCAACCGCACGCATCTGGATGATTACCGAAGCGCCATTACGCCCAATACGGCGATGATCTTGAAAGTTCATCCTTCTAACTACCGTATCGAGGGTTTCCACGAGGAGGTTTCCGCGGCGGAGCTTTCTGCGCTGGCGCATGAGCACGGGCTGTTACTGTACGAGGACCAGGGCTCGGGCGCTTTGCTTACAGATGAGGTGCTCGTCGATGCTGGGGAGAAGCCCACGTCCGCCTCGCTTTGCGCCGGCGTTGACGTCGTCTCGTGCTCGGGCGACAAGCTGCTCGGCGCCTCGCAAGCGGGCATTATTCTCGGTAGCGCCCAGGTAATCGCCGCCTGTGCCTCGCATCCGCTTATGCGCGCGCTTCGCCCCGGCAAGCTCACGCTCGCGGCGCTCGAGGCCACTTTGCGCCTGTATGTGACCGGATCCGATACAGCGCATCGGGAGATCCCGGTGCTCAACATGCTTTCCGGCGCGCCGGCTCCGCTCGAGCGTCAGGCCAAGCGCCTGCATGACCGCATGCTGCGCAAGCTTCGCGAGTCTCAGTGTGAGGAGGCGGTGGAGCTGCAGGTTGTCGAGGGCGTGTCTGCTCCGGGCGGCGGTTCGCTGCCGACCGTCGAGCTCCCAACTTTTTGCGTTGCCGTCTGTCCCGTCGATGGGCGTCTATCCGCCGATGGCCTAAAGCGCGCTATGGTACAGGAGCCCGATACGCCGGTTGTGACGCGCGTGCGGCACGACCAGGTGCTTTTTGACGTTCGCACGCTTTTGCGCGACACCGACCTTGACCTGTGTGCGTCTGCGTTGGCGGATGCCGTGCGGGCAGGTTTGCGTCGATGACCGCGCGCGAGCTTGTCGAATGTCCCGTTATCGTCGGAACGGCAGGACACGTCGACCACGGAAAGTCGGCCCTTATCGAGGCGCTGACCGGCAAAAATCCCGACCGTCTGGAGGTCGAACGGCGCCGAGGCATGACCACTGAGCTCGGCTTTGGCGAGCTCGAGCTTCCCAGCGGCAAGCTTGTCGGCTTGGTCGACGTACCCGGGCATGCGCACTATCTGCGCGCCATGGTGCAGGGCGCCACCGGCGTGGACGTTGCGTTGCTGGCGGTTTCGGCCGTTGAGGGCGTGATGCCGCAGACCCGCGAGCACGTTCGGGTTCTGGAGCTGTTGGGTGTGACGCGCATGGTCGTCGCACTCACGATGCGCGATTTGGCCGACCACGAGATTGCCGCGCTGGCGGAGCTCGATGTCGAGGCGTTTCTGGACGGGACCGTGTTTGCGGGTGCCTCTATAGTGCCGGTGTCCTCCAAGACGGGCGAGGGCCTGGACGAGCTGCTTACGACGCTCGATAACACGGTTTGTTCGTGCTGGTCGGAGCATCTGGAGGCGACCGCTGGCTCGGGCGCCGCGCCCCGTCTTCCCATCGACCGTTGCTTTAGCATCCGCGGCACCGGAACCGTCGTGACGGGTACGCTGCACGACGGTCCCGTTTCGGTTGGCGATGAGCTCGTTGCGCTGCCGTCGCAAACGCGCTGTCGCGTGCGCGGGGTGCAGGTTCACGGGGATACCCAGTGCGCGGTTCCCGGCCAGCGCGTCGCCCTGAACCTGGTGGGCGATGGCGTGGCGGGCCTCAAGCGCGGCGAGATGCTCGGCGTCGAGGGTCGCGTGGGCCAGACGCTGCGCTTTTTGATGCAACTGACATATGTGGGGCGCGATGGCGTGCGAGCCGGCGTTCTTGCTTCGGGTACACGCGTGCACGTTATGGCGGGCACGGCTGAGGTGCTCGGCCGCATTATGCTTTTAGACGACGAGCCGCCTATTGCGGTCGGCGAGACGCGTGTGGTGCAGGTGCGCCTGGAACGGCCGCTGCCGTTGCGCGCCGGCGATCATGCCGTCATTCTGTCGTATTCGCCGATTTCGCTGCTTGGCGGCGGACGCGTCCTGCTATCGCGCTGTCGCCGCGCGCGGGTCCTGTCGGCGGGGGAGCGCGCGTTGTATGCGGCGCTTGAGTCCGGAGATGTCGCGGACGGCGTACACGCGTGGCTGGCGCTGCAAACGCTGCCTGTTGCTGCTGCCGGTGTTGCCGCAGCGCTCGATCTTGTTACCGGCGAGGTCGAGATCGTTTTGCGTGGGCTTGTGGACCAGGCTGCCGTGTGCGAGCTTGCTGCGGGCGGTGCGGTGCTCTACGCAGATGCCTCGGCTCTCGATGCTGCAATGGATGTGCTGGCTGCGGCCTTGTCCTCCATGCACGCGGCGGCTCCCAAGGAGATCGGCTTTACGTCCGGTGCGGTCGCGCACGCGGCTTGGCCGGGCGCCGGTAACGATGTCGCGATGGCACTTATTGCCGAGGGCTGTGCACGTGGCGTGTGCGCCGTCGACGGTGCCGAGGTGTTCGACCCGCATTCCGCCGCCGCGGCGATACGCGTGGTGCGCGAGGCTGGCCAGCGTATCGTGGCCCTGCTGGATGAGGCCGGTCTTAATGCGCCGACGCTTCCCGAGGTGAGCGAACAGTTGCAGCTCGATCGCGACACCATGACGCGTGCACTGCGCGAGCTTTCGCTCAACCACTCGATCGTTAAGGTCGAGCGCGACGTTGCCTTGTCCGCCGCTGCCGAGGCCCATGCGCGTGAGGTTGTTGCGACGGCTATCGAGGCTGCTGGCGGCGCCGCCACCACGAGTGTGCTGCGCGAAGCCCTGGGCGTGTCGCGCAAACGAACCATTAGCATCTTGGAGCACCTGGATGCCGTGCGCTTTACAGTACTCGACAAGGAGTCCGGCGGTCTGAGATCGCTGCGTTAGCGGTTTCCGCATCGCTCTTTTCGGTTGTGGTCTGTTGGGTTTGGTAAAATACCGCCACGTTTGGGAGCGGATGGGCTCCGGTGGGCCCCGCGGTCTTCAAAACCGTTGTGAGGCGTGCAAAACGTCTTGGATGTGTTCGATTCACATCCGTTCCCGCCAACGCATCTCGCCAAAACCACCACAAAGGTGCCTGTCCCCTTTGTGGTGGTTTCGAAACGTGCGGGAAACAGCTTCGAAACACGCGATTTGCTCGTCAGGCGGTCAAAAAGCTATCTACCTGCATCGTAATCAAAATGAAACATCCGCTCGTTGCCTTATTCGTAACTTTGTAGCAACAGTGCGATATTATCCATACTCGATAAAGCTCACGGCGCATGGGGCGCCGCGAACGACACCTTTCTTTTCCATCAATTGGAGGAAGCATGAGCTACACGCAGAAAGTTCTCGACGAGCTCAAGGCCCGCTATCCCGAGCAGCCTGAGTTCATCCAGGCCGCGACCGAGATCCTCGGCACCATCCAGCCGGCGCTCGACGCCCATCCCGAGTACGAGGAGGCCGCCCTACTGGAGCGCCTCGTCGAGCCCGAGCGCATCGTTATGTTCCGTGTTCCCTGGGTCGACGACCAGGGCAAGGTCCAGGTCAACCGCGGTTACCGCGTCGAGTTCAACTCTGCCATTGGGCCCTACAAGGGCGGCCTGCGCTTTAACCCGACGGTCACCCTGGGTATGCTCAAGTTCCTGGGTCTGGAGCAGATTCTTAAGAACAGCCTGACCACCCTTCCCATGGGCGGCGGCAAGGGCGGCTCCGACTTTGACCCCAAGGGCAAGTCCAACAACGAGATCATGCACTTCTGCCAGTCCTTCATGACCGAGCTCTACCGCCACATCGGCCCCAACACCGACGTTCCCGCCGGCGACCTGGGCGTTGGCGGCCGCGAGGTGGCCTACATGTTCGGTCAGTACAAGCGCCTGACCAACGAGTGGACCGGCGTCCTCACCGGCAAGGGCCTCTCCTTTGGCGGCTCGCTCGCCCGTACCGAGGCCACCGGCTACGGCCTGGTCTACTTTGTGGACGAGTACCTCAAGAGCCGCGGCGACTCCTTCGAGGGCAAGAACGTTGTCGTTCACGGTTCCGGCAATGTCGCTATCTACGCCGTCCAAAAGGTTTCCCAGCTTGGCGGCAAGGTGCTGGCCTGCTCCGATACCCACGGCTGGGTCGAGGATCCCGACGGCATCGACTACTCCGTGCTCGAGCACGTCTACAACCAGAAGCGCTCCGGCCACGACAAGGGCGTCACGCTCGCCATGTACGTTGACGAGAAGCCCGGTGCCGTGTGGCACGAGGGCGACGGCCGCGGTGTGTGGCAGCTGCCCTGCGACATCGCGCTGCCCTGCGCTCGCGAGAACACGCTGCTGCTCGAGGACGCCCAGGCGCTCGTCGCCAACGGCTGCAAGGTGGTCGGTGAGGGCGCGAACATGCCCACGACCATCGAGGCCACGACCTACTTCCAGGAGAACGGCGTCGCCTTTATGCCCGGTAAGGCTGCCAACGCCGGCGGCGTGCTCGTGTCCGGCCTGGAGATGAGCCAGAACGCCGAGCATCTGTCCTGGACCTTCGAGGAGGTCGACGGCAAGCTCGAGCAGCTCATGCGCGGCATGTTCCACAACGTGGACGACACCGCCAAGGAGTATGGCCAGGAGGGCAACTTCGTCATGGGTGCTAACATCGCCGGCTTCCTGAAGGTCGCCGACGCCATGCTTGCCCAGGGCGTCTGCTAAATCCAGCTCGACATAGCAACTGATAAGGCTCCCAGCATTTTTGCCGGGAGCCTTTTTCTATGATGGTGAGGGTCGTGCGCCCTCGTTTGGTACACTTAGAGATACTGGACAAGTGAAGAGATGGGGGAGAACGTGCTCAAGTTCGGTACCTACGTCCGTGTTGGAAACGCGGCCGAAGCCTATGAGCTCTTGCAGAAAAACCGCAACAACAAGATTGTGGGCGGCGGCATCTGGATGCGCCTGGGATCGCGTCGCGTGGCGACGGCGATTGACCTTTCGGCCTGCGGACTCGATCAGATCGAGGAGACCGAGACCGAGTTTCGCATCGGTGCCATGTGCACCCTGCGCCAGCTCGAGTGCCATGCCGAGCTCAACGCGCTCGTCAACAACGTATTTGAGTTTGCCGTTCACGACATCGTGGGCGTGCAGCTTCGCAATACCGCCACGGTGGGTGGCAGCATCTACGGCCGCTTTGGTTTTTCGGACGTGCTTTCCGCCTTCCTCGCGCTCGATTCCTATGTTGAGCTGACGGGCGCCGGCCGCGTGCCGCTCGCCGAGTTTGTGAACATGGGCTATGTGCGCGACGTGATCGAGCGCGTCGTGGTCGTTAAGCACGATTACCGCGCGAGCTACGAGGCCGTGCGCAAGGCCGCGACCGACTTCCCCTCTCTAAACGTTACCGCCGCCTGGTGGGATAACAGCTGGCATGTCACCGTGGGTGCCCGCCCGCTGCGTGCGACCCTGCTGCAGGGCGAGGCATGCGGCCTCGAGAGCGAACAGCCTTCCGAGGACGAGCTGCGCGCCCTGGCCGCGTCCGTGCGCGCGCTGAGCTATGGCACCAACATGTGGGGCTCGGCCGAGTACCGCCGCCGCATCTCGGCCCCGCTGGCGATTCAGGCCGTGCGCCGCGCCGCCGGCATCGAGCTTTCGGCCGCGCTTGCCCGCGAGCTCGAGGGTGTGCAGATTCCCAAGCACGCCACGGACGAGTATTCCTGCCGCCGCGTGCCCGGCGTCGATTCTAGCGAGGTGCGCTAATGGCTGCCAAACTCATCGATCTTTCCTTTACGCTCAACGGCCGCAAAGTCAAGGTTCAGATTGCCCCCGACACCATGCTCTTTGCGCTGCTGCGCGAGCAGGGCTGCGCGTCGGTGCGCTGTGCCTGCGAGACCACCAACTGCGGCCTGTGCACGGTGTGGCTCGATGGCGACCCGGTGCTGAGCTGCTCGGTTCCCGCCGCCCGTGTTGAGGGCCGCTCGGTCACCACGCTCGAGGGCCTCAAGGCCGAGTCTGAGGCGCTCGCCCGTGCGATGGCTGCCGAAGGCGCTGAGCAGTGCGGTTTTTGCGCCCCCGGCCTCATCATGAACGTGCTTGCGCTCGCCCGCGCCGCCAAGGAGGACCCGAGCCTCGTCGCCACGCGCGAGGAGCTCTCGCGCCAGCTCGCCGGCAACCTCTGCCGCTGCAGCGGCTACGAGAGCCAGCTGCGCGCCATCGTGCGCTTCCTTAACGAGTCTGGCGTGCAGGTGGGCTTCGAGATGCCCGAGCTGCCGGTCAATAACACCAGCTCTGACGGCGTCACCTACAAGCAGATCACCCACAAGCAGCCCAAGAAGGACTCGAAGGCCCTGCTCGAGGGTCGTCCGGTCTACACCGGCGATATGGTGCCCGCCGGTGCGCTCATCGTCAAACTCAAGCGCAGCCCCTATGCCCGCGCCAAGATCCGCTCCATCGATACGTCGCGCGCCCTGAAGGTACCGGGCGTCGTGGGCGTCTACACCTACGAGGACGTGCCCAAGCGCCGCTTTACCATCGCCGGCCAGAGCTACCCGCAGCCGAGCCCCTACGACCGCCTGATCCTCGAGAACCTGGTGCGCTACCAAAACGAGGAGGTGGCGATCGTCGCCGCCGAGACCGAGGAGGCCGCCGACAAGGCGCTCAAGCTCATCAAGGTCGACTACGAGGTGCTCGAGCCGTTGCTCGACTTTACCCAGGCACTCGATAACGACATCGTGGTCCACCCCGAGGGCGACGTGACCTTTATGTTCCCGCAGGGCGGCGACGTGCCCCGCAACCTGGTGTGCAGCGGTACCAGCGACTTTGGCGACCTGGACGAAGCCTTCGCCCAGAGCGACATCGTCTTTGAGCGCACCTACACCAGCCAGGCCACGCAGACCGCTCCCATGGAGACCTTCCGCGCCTTCGCGACGACCGACGCGTTCGGCCGCATCTCGGTGACCACCTCCACGCAGGTGCCCTTCCACGTGCGCCGCATGGTCGCGCAGTCGCTCGATATCCCGCAGTCGCAGGTGCAGGTCATTAAGCCGCGCATCGGCGGCGGCTTTGGCTCCAAGCAGACGGGCTGCTGCGAGATCTTTGTTGCGTTTGTGACCCAGCAGACCGGCCGTCCGAGTTACTGCTGCTACACCCGCGAGGAGACCATCACTGCGGGCAACTCGCGCCACCAGATGCAGATGACCGTTAAGCTGGGCGCCATGAACGACGGCACCATCACGGCCATCGATCTGCACACGCTGTCCAACGCCGGCGCGTACGGCGAGCACGCTACCACGACGATCGGCCTCTCGGGCCACAAGAGCCTGCCCATCTACAACCACGTGAAGGCGAGCCGCTTTAGCTGGGACGCCGTCTACACCAATACCAACCGCGGCGGCGCGTATCGAGGCTACGGTGCCACCCAGGGCCAGTTTGCCGTGGAGAGCGCCGTCAACGAGCTCGCCGACATGCTGCACATGGACCCCGCCGACCTGCGCCTTAAGAACATCGTGCGCGAGGGCGAGATCATGCCGCAGTATTACAACGAGAAGCTCAACGCCTGCGCGCTCGACCGCTGCCTGCTGCGCGCGATGGACATGATCGGTTGGCGCGACAAGCCGCTGGCCGTGGACCTGGGCGACCGCGTGCGCGCCCTGGGTTGCGCGCTTACCATGCAGGGCTCGGGCATCTCCAACGTGGATATCGCCGGCATTGACATGCGCCTGGAAGAGGACGGCTTCATTACCATCGGCACCGGCGCCACCGATAACGGCATGGGCGTCGACACGATCCTGGCGCAGATTGCCGCCGAGGAGCTGGGCGTGGAGAGCTCGCTCATCGTGGTACGCGGCGTGGACACCGATGTGTCGCCGTTCGACGCTGGCTCGTACGCGAGCTCGGGTACGTACGTGACGGGCCTTGCCGCCAAGAACGCCGCGACCGAGCTGCGTGAGAAGATCTGCGCCAAGGCCGCCCAGATGTGGGACGTGGACGCCGTCGACGTGGTCTTCGACGGCCAGTACGTGCGCCTGTCCGACGAGCGTGCCGCTCGCGAGCAGAACCGCTACCTCACGCTGCGCGAATTTGCCAACCTATGCGTCAAGAACATCGCGGGCGGCGACGCGCTGACCTCGCACGCCTCTGCCTGCCTGCCCGTTTCGCCCCCGCCGTTTATGGCCGGCATTGCCGAGGTCGAGGTCGACAAGGCCACCGGCAAGGTGACCGTGGTGGACTACGCGGCGGCCGTCGACTGCGGCACCGTGATCAACGAGGCGCTCGCGCGCGTCCAGGCCGAGGGCGGCATTGCCCAGGGTATCGGTCATGCGCTCTACGAGATCGTCGAGCACGACGACCGTGGCCGCCTGCGCACCGGCAACTTTATGAGCTACAAGCTGCCCACGCGCCTGGATATCGGCAGTATTCGCGTGGCCTTTGAGCCGAGCTACGAGCCTACGGGCCCGTTTGGCGCCAAGTCGATCGGCGAGGTCGTCATCAACACGCCGCTCGCCGCCGTGGCCTCGGCCGTGGCACACGCCACCGGCCACCAGGTGCGCTCGCTGCCGATCACGCCCGAGAAGGCCCTGCTGGGGGAGTAGCGGGTCGGCGAACAAGTCGTAATGGGCGGGGCGGGGCAACTCGCCCCGCCTTTCGCACTCGTGGTGAGGTCGTGAGCCTGTAAAACGTGTGCGTGCGCTTGTCGTTCGTATCTGCTATCATTCCTAGTCTGTGCGCTCATGCGGGCGTGGCGGAATTGGTAGACGCGCCAGATTTAGGTTCTGGTGGGATTCCCGTGAAGGTTCGAGTCCTTTCGCCCGCACCAACGCATCTGCGTCGGCTTCGGCCGTCGCGACTCTTTGTTGCATAAAGGTACCAGCACCTCAGATAAGCTGGGCAGTATGAGGAGGAACGTGTTGAACATCACCGCTTCTGACGTCAAGGACGCCAAGCTCACCGCTACGGTCACCATCCCGGCCGCCGACGTCGACGCCGCGATCAAGAAGGCCTACAAGGACACCGCCAAGAAGTACCGCTTCCCGGGCTTCCGTGCCGGCAAGGCTCCCCGTCCGGTCATCGATTCCGCTCTTGGCGCCGAGGCTACCCTCGCTCAGGCCACCAACGACCTGATCGCCGCCAACGAGCCCGCCGTCCTCAACGAGCTGGACATCGTCCCCACCAAGAGCGGTGACTACAAGGAGCTCGACCTCGCCAAGGATCACGAGGACTACACCTACACCGTCGAGTTCTCCCTGCGTCCTGCTGCCGAGCTCTCCTCCTTCGACGCCGTCGAGATCGAGATGCCCCCCGCGGAGGTCACCGAGTCCGAGATCAACAACCAGGTCGAGATGCTCCTCAACTACCGTGCCACCTTCGAGGACGTTGAGGGTCGCGCTGTCGAGGCTGACGACTATGTGACCGTCGACCTCAAGGCCGTCGAGAACGCCGACAACTTTGCCGCCGAGGGTCGCATGCTCATCGCCGGTAACGACAGCAACCCCAAGGAGTTCAACGAGGCCCTGATCGGTGCTAACGTTGACGACGTCAAGACCGTCACCTGGACCGACGAGGTCGAGGAGGGCGAGGAGGCCGAGACCCACACCGTCGAGGTCACCGTCAAGGGCATCAAGGTCCGCAACACCCCCGAGCTCACCGACGAGCTTGTCAAGTCCGACTTCGGCTTCGACAGCATCGACGCTATGCGCGACGCCATCAAGATCGAGATCGAGCAGGACAAGGCTTCCCGCCTTCCGGCCGAGAAGGAGAACCGTTGCGTCTCCGCTCTCGCCGAGCGCCTGCAGCTCGACGAGATGGACGCCGACTACGAGCAGTCCGTCTTTGAGGAGCTTGGCCAGAACTTCCTGTCCAACCTCGCTGCCCGTGGCATGACGCTCGACACCTGGCTGCCCGCTTCCGGCCTGACCATGGAGCAGTTCATCGGCGATCTGCACAAGCAGGCCAACGACGTTGCCCGTGAGTCCCTGGCTCTCGACGCCCTCGCCCGTGAGCTCAAGATCGAGGTCACCGTGGACGACATCAACGCCGAGTTCGAGAAGGCCGGCGTCAAGGACGTCGAGGCTTCCAAGGCCGAGTTCATCGCCGATGGCCGCATGCCTGCCGTCCGTGAGTCCATCCGTCGCTCCAAGGCCGTCGATCACCTGGTCGAGAACGCCAAGGTGACCGAGGTCGACGAGACCGCCAAGGACGCCGAGTAATTCTCGCCACCTTGCCCACGAGCGCTTGCGTGCGCCCATGATGGGGTAAAGTTATAAGCCGGTTATCCGGTTGCTTCGTACGGTGCCAGCCAATGCATAGCATGCGGGCACCGTACGTTTATCTAGAACCAATTTGGTCCGCAAGAGAGAAATGGAGATGCGTATGATCGCTAAGTTCGATTCCGCCCTCGTGCCATACGTTATCGAGCAGACGCCGCGCGGCGAGCGCAGCTACGATATCTATTCACGCCTGCTCAACGACCGCATCATCTTCTTGGGCGAGGAGATCAACTCCGTCAGCGCCAACCTGGTCGTTGCCCAGCTGCTGCATCTTGAGAGCCAGGATGCCGAGAAGGATATCTCGCTCTATATCAATTCGCCCGGTGGCGAGGTTTACTCTGGCCTGGCGATTCTTGACACCATGAACTTCATCAAGCCGCAGGTCTCCACCATCTGCGTCGGTATGGCCGCGTCTATGGCTGCCGTGCTGCTTTCGGCCGGCGCCAAGGGCAAGCGCTTCTGCCTGCCGCACTCCAAGGTCATGATTCACCAGCCCAGCGGCGGTGCCCAGGGTCAGCAGACCGAGATCGAGATCGTGGCCGAGGAGATCAAGAAGACCCGCCGCGAGCTCAACCAGATCCTGTCCGATGCCTCGGGCCAGCCGATCGAGAAGGTCCAGGCCGACACCGAGCGCGACAACTACCTGACCGCTGCCGAGGCCCTCGACTACGGCCTGATCGACCGTATCGTCACCTCGCGCGATCTTGCCGCGAAGGACGCCTAGGATGGCAGGAAACATGCAGGACAACTTTGACGAGAATGGCAACCCCATCCGCTGCTCCTTCTGCGGAAAAGAGCAGGGGCAGGTTCGCCGCCTTGTAAAGGGTCCGACCAACATCTTTATCTGCGACGAGTGCGTTGCCGCCTGCTCCGAGATCCTTGAGGAGTCGCTGGCTTCGGACTTTATGGACGCTGCCCGCAACGGCAAGCTGCCGGGCTTCCTCAACGACCACGGCCAGGCTGCTGGGCAGCCCGCCGTGGACCCCGAGGCCGAGGGCTTTGAGCTCGAGGACGACCGCCAGGTCATCACGCATGTGCCGACGCCGCACGAGATCTATGACGAGCTTTCGGCCTATGTCATGGGTCAGGAAGACGCCAAGCGCGCCATGTCGGTGGCCGTTTACAACCACTATCGCCGCGTGATCGAGGGCGGCGCCGCGGTGTCTGCCTTTGACGATGGCATGGGCTCGCAGTTCGATGACGATATGGATGAGGTAGAGCTCGCCAAGTCCAACATCCTGCTGCTCGGTCCCACCGGTACCGGTAAGACCCTGCTCGCCCAGACGCTCGCGCGCATCCTCGAGGTGCCGTTTACCATTGCCGACGCCACCGCGCTTACTGAGGCTGGCTACGTGGGCGAGGATGTGGAGAACATCCTGCTCAAGCTCATCAACGCTGCCGATGGCGATATCGAGCGCGCGCAGGTGGGCATCATCTACGTGGACGAGATCGATAAGATCGCCCGCAAGGCCGAGAACCTCTCTATTACCCGTGATGTCTCGGGCGAGGGTGTTCAGCAGGCGCTGCTTAAGATTCTTGAGGGCACGGTGGCAAGCGTTCCGCCCACCGGCGGCCGCAAGCATCCCCAGCAGGAGCTGCTGCAGATCGACACGACCAACATCCTGTTCATCTGCGGCGGTGCTTTTGTGGGTCTGGATAAGATCATTGCCGATCGCGTGGGCAACAAGGGCGTGGGCTTTAACTCCGAGATCGCCGGCCCCACCTCGGTCGACGAGAACGATCTGCTGCGTCAGGTGCTCCCGCAGGACCTCAACGCCTTTGGCATGATCCCCGAGTTTGTGGGACGTACGCCCGTCGTCACCCAGACGCAGGCGCTCGACGAGGACGACCTGGTGTCGATCCTGACCGAGCCCAAGAACGCCGTGGTGCGCCAGTACCGCAAGATGTTCCAGCTCGAGGACGTTGAGCTTGAGTTTGAGGACGCCGCCCTGCACGAGATCGCCCGCATGGCGCTCGCCCGCAAGACCGGCGCCCGCGGCCTGCGCTCCATCTGCGAGGACGTGCTGCAGCAGACGATGTTCGACCTGCCCAGCGAGGAGGGCGTCACCAAGGTCATCGTGACCGAAGCCTCCGTAAAGGGCGAAGAACAGCCCCAACGCATCTACGGCTAAACCTGCCTAAAACGTGCTTGTAAATAGCCTCCGACCACCCGCGGTCGGAGGCTATTTTATATATACGCAATAACCCCAACTACCTGTGTTATTCTGTGTGTTTGTTTAAGCCTCAGCGAAGTCATTCAGACTGAAGTAATCGATACCTAAGGGGAGGAACGCAGACCCTAACGGGCCTGCGTTCCTCCCCGGCGGGACAGGGAGAGATATATGGAAGAGATGCCCAAGAATTACGATCCGTCGACCAACGAGCCGGCGATCCTGCAGAAGTGGCTCGACGGCGGCTACTACAAGCGCCGCGAGGGCGTGGGCGACTGCACCGTCACCATTCCGCCTCCCAACGTGACCGGCAAGCTCCACATGGGTCACGCCACCGACGACTCCATTCAGGACGCCATCATCCGTATGGCCCGCATGCGCGGCAAGTCCACGCGCTGGGTGCTAGGCACCGATCACGCCGGTATCGCCACGCAGACCAAGGTCGACAAAAAGCTCAAGAGCGAGGGCATCAGCCGCCTGGAGATTGGCCGCGACAAGTTTGTCGACGCCTGCTGGGATTGGACCCACGAGTACGGCGGCATCATCGTCGAGCAGATCAAGCGCATGGGCTGCTCCGTCGACTTCGACAACGAGCGCTTCACCATGGACGAGGACTACGCGCAGGCCGTGCGCAAGGTCTTTTGCGACTGGTACCACGACGGTCTGATCTACCGCGGCAAGCGCATCGTCAACTGGTGCCCCAACTGCACCACCGCCATTTCGGACGACGAGGCCGAGTATAAGGACGAGAAGGGCCACCTGTGGCACCTGCGCTACCCGCTGACCGAGCCGGTTAACGGCCAGGACTACATCGTCGTCGCCACCACGCGCCCCGAGACCATGCTCGGCGACACGGGCGTCGCCGTCTCCCCGAAGGACCCCGAGAAGGCCGCCTTTGTGGGTAAGACCGTCAAGCTCCCCATCGTCGACCGCGAGATCCCCATCTTTGAGGATTGGCATGTCGACGCCAACTTCGGTTCCGGCTTTGTCAAGGTTACCCCGGCCCACGACCCCAACGATTACGCCATGGGTCAGGCCCACGATCTGCCGCAGATCAACATCTTCGACGAGCACGCGGTGGTCGTCGAGGGCTATGGCGAGTTCACCGGCATGAACCGCGACGAGTGCCGCGAGGCGGTCATCAAGTGGTTCGAGGAGCACGACCTGCTCGACCACGTCGAAGAGCTCGACCACTCCGTCATGCACTGCTACCGTTGCGACTCCGCGCTGGAGCCGTGGCTGTCCGAGCAGTGGTTTGTGGCCGTCGACAAGCTCAAGGGTCCGGCGCTCGACGCCGTCAACTCCGGTAAGGTCACCTTCCACCCTGCGCGCTGGACGCAGACCTACACCACCTGGATGGAGAACCTCAAGGACTGGTGCATCAGCCGCCAGCTGTGGTGGGGCCACCGCATCCCCGTGTTCTACTGCGAGGACTGCGGCTGGGAGGACGCCCTTACCGAGGACACCGACGTGTGCCCCAAGTGCGGCGGCCATCACGTGCATCAGGACGAGAACGTGCTGGACACCTGGTTCAGCTCTCAGCTGTGGACCTTCGCCACGCAGGGCTGGCCGCAAAAGCCGGAACTGCTCGAGGGCCATCACCCCACGACGGCGCTGGTCACCGCGCGCGACATCATCGCGCTGTGGGTCGCCCGCATGGTCATGAGCTCGCTGTATTTCTTGGACGAGGTGCCGTTTAAGGACGTCGTCATCTACCCGACGATACTGGCCAAGGACGGCAGCCGCATGTCCAAGTCCAAGGGTAACGGCGTTGACCCCATGGACCTCATCGGTATGTACGGCGCCGACGCCATGCGCTACAACCTGCTGACGCTGTGCACCATCAACCAGGACGTCAAGTTTGACGCGAACATCGATAAGAAGACCAAGAAGCTCATCGACAGCCCGCGTACCGACCAGGCCAAGAGCTTTGTGACCAAGATCTGGAACGCCAGCCGCTTCCTGCTCATGAACATGGAGGGCTACACGCCCGGCGAGCCCGTCGTGGAGACGCCGGCCGACGCCTGGATGTTCAGCCGTCTGGCCAAGGCCGTGAAAATGGTCACCGAGGGTATCGAGAACTACACCTTTGGCGACATGGCCCGCGGCGTGCAGCAGTTCTTCTGGAACGAGGTCTGCGACTGGTACGTCGAGGTCACCAAGGCCCGCCTGAAGGGCGAGGGCCGACTGCAGGCTCAGCGCAACCTGATCTTTGTGCTCGACACCTCCATTCGCCTGATGCACCCGCTCATGCCGTTCGTTACCGAGGAGATCTGGGACAACATGCCGGCGAGCGTGCTCGATCTGGACGCCGAGGGCAACGTGAACCGCGCCGAGGCGCTCATGATCGCCAAGTGGCCCGAGCCCGCCGACTACGCCAAGTATGTTGACGAGGACGCCGAGCGCGCGTTTGAGCTGTGCCGCGCCGTCGTTTCCGCCGCTCGCGCCACGCGTTCGCGTTATCGCTTGAGCCCCAAGGCCGAGCTCGACGTGGTCGTGCGCGCCGGTGCTGAGGACATCGAGAAGCTCGAGAGCCTGCGCTCCACGATTGAGCCGCTGGCGAACACCGCTTCGCTGGTCATGGGTACCGACGTCGAGAAGCCTGCCGCGAGCATTGCCGTGGTCGATAGCGGCGTCGAGGTCTTCGTGGTACTCGAGGGCAAGGTTGATCTTTCGGCCGAGAAGGCGCGCCTGGAGAAGGAGATCGCCGCGGCTCAGAAGGAGCTCGCCGGCTGCGAGAAGACCCTTGCCAACGAGGGCTTTGTGGCCAAGGCCGCGCCTGCGGTGGTCCAGAAGAAGAGGGACCGTGCAGCTGAGCTCAAGGAGATCCTGGTGGCGCTGACTGCTCAGGTTGCTGATTTCTCGTAGGCGGTACTGGGGGACGCGTCCCGATGCTTTGCTCTCCGCTGCGGACAGTCCTGCGCAAGACGGACAGCACATTAAGTGCTGTCCTTTGCGTGCGGAACTTGCGGCGAGCAAAGCATCGGGCCGCTCCCAGTTCGTTTACGTGGTCGTTTGCATCTGGCGTGTTAGGGCCACTTGGTCGTGGCCTTGATCTTGCTGCAAAGCGGTGTTTGGCTGTTATTTTGAATGGGAGGGGCTCGTTGTTTGTTGCGGGCCTCTTTTTATGTTGAGGGGACTTTGGGTTATGGCTAAGCGTTCTGGGTCGTATGTCGTTCCTTTCTCGTTTGAGTTGCTTTCGTTTGATGAGGCTGTTGGGCTTGCTGCTGATACGGGGCGGATTTCTGGGGATGCTGGTCCTTTGCTTGAGACGGTTGTCGATATGCTTGATGAGCTGGGACGTCCGGACGAGTATTTCGATTGCATTCAGGTTGCCGGTACTAATGGCAAGACTTCGACCACGCGTTTTTCGGCTGCCATCCTTCGTGGTGAGGGGTTAAAGACCGCGCTGTATACGTCGCCGCAGCTGGTGCGCTATCCCGAGCGCATGGAGGTTGATGGGCGCGTTGTGAGCGACGAGTCGTTTGCCCGTGGTGTTTCTGCTGCTGTTGAGGCGGGACATCGCGTGAATGCCCGTCGTGTGGCGGCGGGGGAGCGCGCCTATACCATCACGCCGTTTGATCTGCTGACGGCTGCTGCTCTTGTGGTGTTTGCCGAGGCCGCGGTGGATGTTGCCGTGCTTGAGGTCGGCATGGGCGGACGCTGGGACGCCACGAGTGCGACCGATCCCGTCGCCGTTGCCATTACGGGCATTGGGCTCGATCACACACGCATTTTGGGCGATACGCTCGAGGCCATTGCGGGGGAGAAGGCTGCGGTTATTAAGCCTGGACGCCTGGTTGTTTTGGGCGAGGGTACGCACGAGGCGAGCGTTCAGCGCGTGATGGATGCACGTTGTCGCGAGTGCGGCATAGTGCCGCTGGTGGTGAACCATGCCACGACCAAGGTGCCGGCACATGTGGGCGACACGGTTGAGTTTAGCTGCACCACGCCGCGTGCGATCTATACGTCTAGCATGGTCAAGCCGGCGTATCAGCCGCAGAATGCCGCGTGCGCGATTATGCTGTGCGAGGGGTATCTGGGTCGCGAGCTCGATCATGACAAGCTCGATGCGTCGCTTATGGGCTGCCCCACGCCGGGTCGCTTTGATGTGCTGGGAACCAATCCGCTCAAGCTGATCGACGCCTGTCATAACCCTCAGAGCTGCGAGAACTTTGTGAGCGCACTGGACGAGATCGATTCGTGCGTAGAGAATCGCCCCACGCTGCTGTGCGCCGCGCTGGCCGATAAGGACGTGGCGGGTATCGTTGACGTTCTGGTTCCGGCGTTCCCCCGCGTGGTCGTAACCCAGACCGATTCCGATCGCGCCTTGCCCGCACAGGAGCTTGCCTCCCTGGTGGACGCCGACAAGCTCGCGGGCGTATATCCGAGCGTGCCCGAGGCCCTCGCTGCCTTCGATGCCGCGGGCGAGCCTTTCGTAGCAGCCGGTACCATCACCCTAGCCGGCGAAGTAGCGGGGCTGCTCCGTTAACCCATCCCCTCATCAGTTGCGGTGAAATACGGACTGTTTTACAAGCCAGAAGCCTCAAACGGTCCGTATATCACCGCAACTCAAAAGCAGTCAATTTGGGACGGGGCTTTTTTGGCTGCCCTGCGCCTCGAGTTGACTTGCTCGCCACGAAATGGGCCTATTTACTACGTTTGACCGGTAACCCTCGACCATACCGAGAATTGCGAAATCAAAACCGCAGGTAAAGGGCTTGCCAGTTTTGCGAAAACACGGGTATGGTCGACCCACGCGGGCTAAACGTAGTAGATAGGCCGTTTTTGTGGCGGCATTCATGTGATGCGGCAAAGGGACAGCCCCTTTGCCGCATTGCCTAGTCTAAGCGGACCGGATCGTGGGGGTAGGCGTTGAGAACCTCGACGCCGTTCTCGGTCACCAGGGCTAGGTCCTCGATGCGGACGCCGGTGTGACCGGGGAGGTATATACCCGGTTCGATAGAGAACGTCATGCCCGGCTCTACGACCTGCTCGTTGGCGAGCGAGACATCGCCCGGCTCGTGGTCTTGCAGACCGATTGAGTGACCCAGGCGGTGCGTAAAGTACTGCCCATAGCCCGCATCCTCAATCACGTCGCGTGCGGCGCGGTCCAAGTCGCACATACGAACGCCCGGCGTGATGAGCGTCTCGGCGGCCTCGTTGGCGCGGCGCACGATGTCGTAGACGTGCGCGGTCTCCTCGTCCGGCTGGCCCCAAAAGAACGTGCGTGTCATGTCCGAGCAGTAGTTGCGACGGCGTCCGCCAATGTCGAACAGCACCACGTCGCCATGCTTGAGCACGGTATCGTCGGGTTCGTGATGCGGGTCGCCGGCGTTGGCGCCAAAGCTCACGATGGGCGGAAAGCTAAAGCCCTCGCAGCCGTGCTTGCGGTACAGGCCGAGCATCTGGTCGGCGATTTCGCGCTCCGTCACGCCCTCGTAGACGAGTTTGATGGCATCGGCCATCACGGCGTCGTTGGCGGCCGAGGACACGCGCATAAGCTCCTGCTCGGCGGCATCCTTGTAGGTGCGCGCGGCGGTGACGGCAAAGTCACCCAGGAAAAACTCGCTTGCGGCGTGGTGCTCTATGAGCGGCATCAAAAAGCCGGAACGCATGACAGTGTCGACGCCAAGCGGCTTGGCTGGGTCGATCTCACTCGCGATGGCGTCGGTCACGACGTCGGTGTCGGTGTGGTAGGCCACGCGGGCATTGTCGTACTCGGGCAGCTGATGCAGGGCGTTGACTAAGATCACGGGCTCGTCATCGCGCGCGAGCAGCACGCCGCAAAAACGCTCGAACATATCGGCATAAAAGCCGGTCAGATAGTAGATCGACCACGGGTCATTCACAAGCAGCTGCGCGCCGGGGTGCTGAGCCTCGAGCGCATCGAGCACGCGCGCCACACGCTGGTCATCGACATGTGCCATACATCGTCCTTTCGCTAGGTTGCCACCATGGTATCCCATGCCCGGCACATAGGGACGTTCCTTTTATGCCGGCACCTTGGGACACTCCTTGCAAAAGCAGCCAAAAGAGCCCCGTCCCAAATTAGCTGCTTAGGTTGGATCGATGTTCATGCTGGCGACTAGGTCAATGTTGGTGCCGAGAAGATCTTCCTGCACGACGTCGCCCATGCGGATGGGGGCGTCGACGACTAGGCCGCGGATGAGGTCCATCGCCTGGGCATGGAGTTCGAGCGGGATGGCTTCGGCCGTGCGCACGGGCAGCAGCGCCTCGTCGCCGCCGGATACGGCCACGGTGGTGGTAAGCACGCGCATGGGACAGGTGAGCTCCTGATGCGCGAACGTATCGCCACGTGGGCAGCTGTTGCCGGTTACGGAGTGCACCTCTGCCACGGCGCCGTCTGTGTCGCGCTCCACCTCTACGGTCAGGAGGCACTCGGATGGGCAGGTGGTGCAGTTGAACTGCAGCGTTTCAATCGCGTTTGTGCTCATGACTCTACGCCTCCTCAACGGGGTCGACGGACAGGACGATTTCGCTGGCACCCAGGTCGAGTGCGCGCTGAATCACCTTTGTCGGCAGCGGGAAGCTTTCCATGACGCTCGGTTTAAACGCGCGGACTTTGCCCGCAAACACTTCTTCGCCGTTGGCCAAGATGCGTACTCGAGCGGTATCGACCGGCCGGCGCACGCGGAAGTTAAGTTTAGTGAGCCCGACGGTCGTAATGCGGCCCGGCAGTGCGTAGCCTGCGATGCCGGCGGGGGAGACCGTGAGCTCGCAGCCCGTGCCCGCAGCGCCCACTTCGTCATCCGCGCCGTTCCCCAGCGCGTACGCCGCCGCGGCTGCACCGGCGCGTTCGGACTCGGTCGTCACGTTGTCGGCCAGGTCGTGCACGTGCAGCACGTTGCCACAGGCAAAGATGCCCGGCACGCCCGTTTGCAGACTCTGGTCCACCACGGCGCCGCGCGTGTGCGGGTCAAGCTCAACGCCCGCGGCAACCGAAAGCTCGTTCTCGGGAATCAGGCCCACCGAGAGCAGCAGTGTGTCGCACGAAACGATGCGCTCGGTTCCCGGAATGGGCGCCAGGTGCTCGTCGACCTGACTCACCTCGACGGCCTCCACGCGGTCGTGCCCGATCACGCTCGTCACCGTGGTGGACAGGTGCAGCGGAATGCCAAAATCGTCCAGGCAGTTCTTGACATTGCGGCGCAGGCCGTTGGCGTACGGCATGAGCTCGTACACGCCCTCGACCGAAATCCCCTCGAGCGTGCAGCGGCGCGCCATGATCAGCCCGATGTCACCCGAGCCCAAAATGACGGCACGCGAGCCGGGCTTGAGATTTTCGATATTGATGTATCGCTGCGCCAGGCCCGCCGTAAACACGCCGGCGGGACGGCTACCTGGAATCTTGATCTCGCTGCGGGTGCGCTCGCGGCAGCCCATAGCAAGGACGACCGCTCGCCCGGTGAGCTGTAGCATACCGGCGGGGCTCATGAGCGTGACGGTATGGACCGCGGCGGCTCCCGCACCCTCGTCCACGCTCGACGCGCCCGCGCCCTCGCTCGAATCGATCCCAAGTACCATGCTGTCCAAGAACAGCGTGATTTCGGTCTCGCGCACCTGGTTGATAAAGCGCTGCGCGTACTCGGGACCGGTGAGCTCCTGCTTAAAGTGTGAAAGGCCAAATCCGGGGTGGATGCACTGGCGCAGGATGCCACCCAGATGCTGCTCGCGCTCCACGATGGCCACGCGTGTGCCGGCCTTGTGCGCGGCAAGCGCGGCCGCCATGCCGGCGGGGCCGCCTCCGATAACGACCACGTCGAACGCCCGCGTTTGCACGGTCTCAACGGCGTCGGTATTAATCGCGCTCGACCCGAATTCCGCCATCCTAGCGCACCCCCTTCAGCAGTCCCTCAACCAACCAAGATCCGGTATCCTCCAACAGCACCTCGCTGGGGTCACACCCCAGCTCGCGGGCCAGAATCGCCACCACGCGGCTTTGACAGAAACCACTCTGGCACCGACCCATGCCGGCGCGGCAGCGGCGTTTGACACCCTCGACCGAAACCGCGCCCGGACGGCGTCGAATCGCGGCCACAATCTCGGCCTCGGGCACCGTCTCGCAGCGGCAGACGATCTGCCCCCACGCGGGGTCGGACTCAATGAGCTTTTCCTTGCGCGCAAGCGGCGCGCGGTCAAAGTCGTCCGGCGCGCGGCGAATCGGGTCCCAATCGGCACGTTCGCGCAGGGCTACGCCGGCATCGCGCATAACCTGCTCCATGCGCTCGGCAATGGCCGGCGCGCTCGCCACGCCCGGCGACTGAATGCCCGACGCCTGGAACAGCCCCGGCACCACGGCCGCCTGCCCAATAAAGAAGTCGTTCGCACCCTGAATGACCGGACGCCCGCCGGCAAACGCGCGCACCACGCGGCGCGTGTCCAGATCGGGCACCAGCTTGCGCGCGCCGGTCAGGAGCGCGTTGACGTCGTCCGCATAGGTCTGCGTGTCGCCTGGCTCGCGCACGGCAGCGGTCGCGGTGATCACGGTGTTGCCGTGTACCGTGCCCGTGACGATAACGCCCTTGGACACCGGCGTGGGCACGGGATAGAGCGGCATGAGCGTGCGCGGCTCCTTGTCCAATACCACGATGTTTCCCTGGCGCCAGACCATCTGAAACTCCTCGGCGCCGGCCATATGCGAGATGTCCGCGGCACCGTTGCCCGCAGCGTTGATCAGGTAACGGCAACGCACGTCGCCGGCGGGCGTTGCCAGCGTAAAACGTGCAGCCCCGTCGGTTGCCTCGCTGCCAGCAACCTCAATCGCCTCCACCGGTGCGGAGCGCATAAACGTCACGCCGTTGGCGACGGCGTTCTCCAGCGCGGCGATGGCCACTTCAAATGGGTCAACGTAACCGGTCGAAGGGCACCACAGCGCGCACGTCGCCTCGGCACTCGCGCGCGGCTCCAGCTCGTGGATGCGGTCGGGGCCGATAATCGACAGTTCGGGCACGCCGTTGGCAAGGCCATTCTGGCGCAGCTTCTCCAGGTGCGCGCGGTCTTCGTCGTTAAAGCCCAGCACCATCGACCCGGTGCGGCGGAACAAAAAGCCTAGCTCCTGGGCCCACATGCCATATAGCTCGCAACCACGGGCGTTGACCTGCGCCTTTACGGTGCCAGGGGCCGGATCGTAGCCGGCGTGCACCAGACCGCCGTTGGCCTTCGATGCGCCCAGTGCGATATCGTTGGCCGCCTCGACCACACAAATGGACAGGTCATAGCGCGCGAGCTGCCTCGCGATGGCGCACCCGGTGATGCCCGCGCCCACAATCGCGATATCAAACGTTTCCGTCACAGTGCCTCCCAGACAAGTTGACAGGCTGTCAATAGGACTATCCTACGGTCTGCACACCCCCAGCGCGGCGGCAATGCGGCGAACAGCCCCGCAACACCCGCCAACGGCAGGCGAGGGGAGACTCGGCAACGTCGACAATCTCGTCCGCCGACAACTACGGCAACCGTTCGTCTCGATCTGTAACAGTTAGACGAGGATTTGGGTTCCAGATGTTACAGATTGAGATGTTAGTCTGACGGCGCACCCGCTCGTCTAAATCTGTAACATCTAGGACCAGATTCCGCTCCCACCTGTTACAGATTGAGATGTTTGTGTCCGCACCAGCCCCGCCCCTAGCCGTGGTCCCATATAAACAAACCCCGTGGTAAACTTGACCGGACTGTAAATATCCCGAAAGGTACCCGTAATGTCCAAGTACATCTCCGAGCTCATGTCGCCGCAGCTTATGGGCGTCGTCTATGCCTTCGTTGGCTTTATCATCGCCCTGTATGTGCTGTCGGTCGTCTATGTGTTCATCGACGCTCGCCGCCGCGGCGCCAGCGCCTACGTGGCATGGGGCATCATCGCCCTCATCCCGTTTGTGGGCCTCATCGCCTACCTGGTCTTGCGCCCGCACTCCTACGCGGCCGACCGCGAGGAGCAGGAGCTGGACATGGCCCTGCGCGAGCGTCAGCTTGCCCAGTACGGCACCTGCCCGCAGTGCGGCGCGCCCATCGAGAAGGACTTCGTCGTCTGCCCGGTGTGCGACACCCAGGTTCGAAACGTCTGCCCCAGCTGCCATCGCCCGCTCGATGCGCACTGGAAGGTCTGCCCCTACTGCCGAACTCGCATCCAGTAACGCATCCATCGCCGGGCCGGCCGCAAGCCACGGGCAGCGCGCGTCCCGCGCAAGCCACACGCGCACCCCGCCCCACACGATGAAGCATGCGTAGAAAATCGCCCGCCGTGCCATTAAGGTGCGGCGGGCGCTTGTATACCAAGGCAACCTGCCTATAATGATGCAAGTCAAAAACGCCGAGCGCATCGCACGCACTTGCATCAGGCATCCGAGAGGAGAAAACATACCCATGAAGGCACTCTACAATGACGGTTCGGTGGCCGAGCTCCCGCAGGACGAGGTCACGCACGTCATCCGCCACTCCGCCGCGCACATCATGGCGCAGGCCATCAAGCGCCTCTATCCCGAGGCCGACTTTGCCTACGGTCCCGCGACCGACAACGGCTTCTATTACGACGTCGACCTGCCCGAGGGCGTCAAGATCAGCGAGGACGATTTCCCCGCGATCGAGGCCGAGATGAAAAAGATTGTCAAGGAGAACCTCAAGTTCTCCGTGTACGAGAAGCCCCGCGCCGAGGCCATCGCCCTTATGGAGGAGCGCGGCGAGAAGTACAAGGTCGAGCACATCGGCGACCTGGACGACGACGCCCGCATTACCTTCTACCAGCAGGGCGACTACATCGACATGTGCGTCGGCCCCCACATCTGCTACACCAAGGCCCTCAAGGCCTTTAAGCTCACCGGCGTCTCGGGCGCCTACTGGAAGGGCGACAAGGACAACAAGATGCTCACCCGCATCAACGGCGTCGCCTTTGCCACCAAGGAAGAGCTCGACGAGCACATGCACATGCTGGAGGAGGCCAGGAAGCGCGACCACCGCAAGATCGGTCGCGAGATGGACCTCTTTATGATGCGCGACGAGGCCCCCGGCTTCCCGTTCTTCCTGCCCAACGGCATGATCCTTAAGAACGCGCTGCTGGACTACTGGCGCGAGATCCACCACAAGGCCGGCTACGTGGAGATCTCCACGCCGCTCATCATGAACAAGCAGCTGTGGAAGACCTCGGGTCACTGGGACCACTACAAGGACAACATGTACTCCACCGTCATCGACGACGAAGAGTACTGCATTAAGCCCATGAACTGCCCGGGCGGCGTGCTGGTGTACGCCTCCAAGCCGCATTCCTATCGCGAGCTGCCCATTCGCGCCGGCGAGATTGGCCTGGTGCACCGCCACGAGCTGCGCGGCGCCCTGCACGGCCTGTTCCGCGTGCGCTGCTTTAACCAGGACGACGCTCACCTGTTTGTGCGTCCCGACCAGCTGACCGACGAGATCGTGGGCGTGGTCAACCTCATCGACTCCGTGTACCAAAAGTTTGGCTTTAAGTACCACGTTGAGCTTTCTACCCGCCCCGAGGACTCCATGGGTTCCGACGAGGACTGGGCGCGCGCCGAGGAGGGCCTGCGCACCGCTCTGGAGCAGCTGCATATGGACTATGAGGTCAACGAGGGCGACGGCGCCTTCTACGGCCCCAAGATCGACTTCCACCTGGAGGACTCGCTCGGCCGCACTTGGCAGTGCGGTACCGTCCAGCTCGACTTCCAGATGCCGCTCAACTTTGACCTGGAGTACGTAGACGCCGACGGCACCAAGAAGCGCCCCATCATGCTGCACCGCGTGTGCTTTGGCTCCATCGAGCGCTTCATCGGTATTCTGATTGAGCACTTTGCTGGCAAGTTCCCCACCTGGCTGGCCCCCGTGCAGGTCAAGGCGCTTCCGGTTTCCGAGAAGAGCCGCGACTATGCCCACGAGGTGTGCGCCAAGCTGGAGGAGGCCGGCATCCGCGTGGTCTGCGACGACCGTGACGAGAAGATTGGCTACAAGATCCGCGAGGCCCGCAGCATCGACCGCGTGCCCTACATGCTTATCCTGGGCGAGAAGGAGGTCGAGGCCGGCAACATCTCCGTCCGCGATCGCTCCAACGAGACCGTTCAGATGAGCGTTGACGAGTTTGTTGCCAAGGTACTCGAGGAGATTAAAACCCGCGCCTAAGGCAACCCAACAGAAACAACGAAAGGCGACCGTCCACAAAGGGCGGTCGCCTTTTTTAATGCCAAAACGAGAAAAAGCCGCTGGTAGAGCGCCTTTTTTGTTGTGCAAAAAGGTACAGGTTTTTGTAGAGGGCTATGGAGATGTGTCCTTTCGCGCCGCAATTTGTGCAATCTGGGAAAACAGTCCGAATTAACTTGTATAATGGCTCGTGTCGAAAGATACAAAAACCTGTACTTTTGCGACTGCGCCTAGCTGCGAGCGAGAAGATGTTCTAAACGCCCCGGTATTTGCGTGCGTCGCAAAGCCAGAAAAGGGGGCGAGAGATGGAGCAGACAACGCGGCGCCAAGAGCAACTGCCGGGCGCATTCAACGGCGCAACTACCAACAGCCAGCATGGCCGCGTCCGCTGGTATCTGGTCCACACCCCCAACGGTAAAGAGCGCGAGACCTGCGAAAAGGTCCGCCGTATTATCCCGCACGATCTGATGCAGGACGCTTTTGTGATGCAAAAGGAGTTCTGGTTTAAGCGGGACGGCGCCTGGTCGCTCCAAACCAAACCCATGTACAAGGAATATTTCTTCGTCGCCACGCACGATGCCGCAGCGCTCGATAGGGCTTTGGCTCAACTGAGCTTTGGCTGCCGCATTGCCGGCAGCAGGGAGCGGGCCTATGCGCCTATGCCGGACGATGCGCAGGAGTGGTACCGCAGCGTGCTGGACGACGACGGAGTGGTGCGCAACAGCGTGGCGCGCATAGAAGATGGCGTGCTGCACATAGAGCAGGGTCCACTTGTGGGGCAAGAGGCCCGCGTTAAAAAGGTCGACCGTCATAAGCGCTGGTGCCTGGTGGACGTGGGCGAAGGCGTCTCCGCTTTTAGGGAGCTGCTTCCGCTGGACGTTCCCAGCAAAACGTAAGGGATACGTTGCACCGGCAATTTATTTGGTTTTTGAATTTGTGGATTTGGGGGGGGGGGGTTCCTGGGGACAGGAACGAAAGTTTTATTGTGACTGCTAAAGAAGTAACAGAGAATAATGCGCCCGTGGGGGCGACGCTCATTGCTCGGGCCATGGACCGGCGCAAGGGCACGGCGGGTGCTGGGGTCGGCTCCGCTGCAAACACGGGTGCGGTGAGCCTCCCGGGCTCGCCCGAGTTCGCTGCAGAGTCCCGTGCGCTCGACACGCGATCGCTTGGCTACCGCTTCGTGAAGCGCACGTTCGACATCGCGTTCAGTGCGTGCGTCTGCGTCGTGGCTCTTATCCCTGGCACGGTTCTTTGCGCGTTCATTGCGGCCGACACCAAGGGTGCTCCCATCTATGCGCACGAGCGGGCTGGGCGCTTCGGTCGCCCCATCCGCGTGCTCAAGTTCCGCTCCATGGTCGCCGACGCCAACGACGTGGAGAAGTACCTCAGCCCCGAGCAGATCGAGGAGTGGCACCGCGAGCGGAAGGTCACAAACGATCCCCGCATCACCAAGCTAGGCCGCGTCCTGCGCAAGACTTCCCTGGACGAGCTGCCCCAGTTCTTCAACGTGCTCGCGGGCCAGCTCTCCGTCATCGGCCCTCGCGCCATCACCTACGAGGAGCTCGGGAACTTTACGCACGAGCAACAGGTGCAGGTGCTTGCCGTCCCGCAGGGCATTACCGGTGCCTGGCAGTCGGGCCCGCGCAACCTCGCGACCTTCGAGAACGGCCTGCGCCAGGAGTTCGAGCTTGCCTACGCGAAGGGTGCCAGCCTCAAGGCAGACTGGAAGGTCTTCTTCAAGACCTTTGGCGTCATGTTCGGCAAGAAGAAGACGGGGAGGTAGCGCATGAGTGCTGACAAACCCCTCGTCTCGATCGTGGTGCCGACCTACAAGCGCTCTGACAGGATTCGCGTGGCCCTGGACTCAATCGCCGCGCAGGACTACGGCGCGGAGAACATCGAACTGATTGTAGTGAGCGACAATCGGCCGGAGTGGCCGGAAAGCGCCGAGACCGACGCGGCGGTCGCCCCCTATGCCGCGAGCCTTCCGCACTTTAGGCTGCTGCACACCTCCGGCCAGACCGGCGGCGGGGCGGCGCGCAACTACGCCTGCCGCCAGGCGACGGGCGAGTACCTCACGTTCCTCGACGATGACGACGAGTTCCTGCCTGACAAGGTGTCCACCCAGGTCGCCTTCATGCAGGAAAACTCCCTCGACATGAGCTGGCAGGATGTCTCGTGGTATGACGAACGTGGCCGGCTTGTGGAGCACCGCAGGCTCGACCATTGCGAGGACTTCTCCACCGAGGGTCTGCTGCGCGCGCACCTCCTAACGCCGATAAGCCCAACGGCCATCTATATGCTCAGGCGCGACCTGTTCGACCGCACTGAGGGTTTCGGCGAGGTGGCGACCGGCCAAGACTGGTGGCTGATGCTGCGCTGCATAGAGGCTGGCGCCCACATGGGCTACATGCCCGAGGTGCACGTGAGGCAGTACCTCCATTCCGGCGAGAGGCTCTCGCTTGGCAAGAACAAGGTAAACGGCGAGGTCGCAAGGCACGAGGTGGTGCGCGGCTACTACCCGCGCCTCAGCAAGAAGGATGTGCGCTACATCGAATTTCGCCACAACGCCGTGCTCGCCTTCGCTATGAAGCGCAGCAACCAGCCAGGCCAGGCTGTGATTTACGCCTTAAAGGCCATTGCCTCATCGCCCGCCGCCTGCGTCTCTGAGGCGCTGAAGTTCTTCGGCAAGGCGAAATCCTAACTATTTCATATGTGTGCCTGCTCTTAACGAAAGGTTGAATGATATGTCCGAAAAAATGAAGATAGCAGTCGCCGGCACCGGCTATGTGGGGCTCTCGTTGGCCGTTCTGCTCTCGCAGCACAACGAGGTGCGCGCGCTCGACATCGTCTCCGAGAAGGTAGAGAAGATTAACGCTTTTCAGTCGCCCATCCAGGACGACGAGATTGAGCTCTTCCTGGCCGAGGCTAAGGCGGGCACGAGGAAGCTCGACCTGCATGCAACCGTGGACGTCGCCGAGGCCTATACAGGCGCGGATTTCGCCATCGTGGCCACGCCAACGAACTACGACTCGGACCGCAACTTTTTCGACACCTCGTCTGTTGAAGCCGCAATTTCGGCAATCCGCTCGGTGAACCCGACGGCCTGGATTGTCATCAAGTCGACCATCCCTGTGGGTTACACTTCGTCGCTTCGCGAGACGCTTGGCGACAGCCGCATCATCTTCAGCCCCGAGTTCCTTCGAGAGAGCAAGGCGCTCTACGATAATTTGCACCCTAGCCGCATCGTTGTGGGCGCGCCCAAGGACGACGAGGAAGCTGTGAAGGCCGCAAAGACGTTTGCTGGGCTGCTCGCCCAAGGCGTCGGCCCCGCCGAGCTTGAGCGCACCAACCCTGATGGCACGACGGGCATCCCGCAGCTCGTTCTTGGTACCACCGAGGCGGAGGCCGTGAAGCTGTTCGCCAACACCTACCTGGCACTTCGCGTGGCGTACTTCAATGAGCTGGACACTTACTGCGAGATGAGGGGACTCAACACCAAGGACGTCATCGATGGCGTGTGCCTAGAGCCCCGCATTGGCTCCCACTACAACAACCCCTCCTTCGGCTACGGCGGCTACTGCCTGCCCAAGGACACCAAGCAGTTGCTGGCCAACTATAAGGACGTGCCTCAGAACCTTATCGAGGCCATCGTCGATGCCAACCGCACTCGCAAGGACTACATTGCAGACGAGGTACTGCAACTGCTGTGGGACAAGGTATACGAAGGCAAGGAGAAGCCCGTGGCGGGCGTGTACCGCCTGACCATGAAGTCGAACTCCGACAATTTCCGCGCCAGTTCCATCCAGGGCGTTATGAAGCGCGTGAAGGCCAAGGGAGTGCCGGTCGTTGTCTACGAGCCAACGCTGGACGCGCCGGAATTCTTCGGTTCCGAGGTGACGCATGACCTTGAGAAGTTCAAGGCCGAGTGCGACGTGATCATTGCCAACCGGTGGAGCGACGATCTGGCCGATGTTGCCGGCAAGGTGTATACCCGCGACCTATTCAAGAGGGATTAGTATTTGTGGCGATTACTGCTGATAAAAAAAAGAGACGGCTGCTCCTTCTGACGAGGAGGTTCCCCTTTAACCGCGGCGAGGTCGCCGCTGAGTCCTATCTCGAGAACGAGATAGGCGTTCTTTCGACCTATTTCGACGAGGTGCTCGCCGTGGGGACCGAGGCGCAGCCGGGTGACGCGCCCACCTGCGCGCTGCCGGGCAATGTGACGCCCCTGGCCTTGGGTTGCGGTAATACCTCCAAGGACAAGGCTTTGCTTGCAGTCAAAGGGATCGCGTTTCCCCTTTTGGGCGGTGCGGACGTTCGTGAGGCCTATGCCACAGAATCCGTTCATGGAATCGGAAAGCGCGTGTTTCGGGGCTACTTTGCCGCGAGGGCGAAGGCAAAGGCGGACGTGCTTGCGGAGGAACTGGTCCGCTTTGGCTTTGAGCCCACGCACATATACAGCTTTTGGCTTTACGACACCGCTTTGGTCGCTGCTTGGCTGACCGGCACGTACCCATGTGCACGCGCCGTTGCGCGTGCACATGGGTACGATCTGTATGCAGATCGTACCGATGTGCATTATTTGCCCTTCCGGGGATACCTCCTATCCAAGCTTTCCGGAGTGCTTCCCTGCTCGAAAGACGGGGAGGAATACATAAACGCGAACTGGCCGGGCCATGAGGGCAAGGTGACGACCTCCTATCTCGGAACGCGGGAGATGCCAGACAAGTCCGGCGAGCCGTTGACCTGCCCGTTGCGGGTCGTCTCGTGCTCGCGTATTGTCGACGTTAAGCGCGTGCCTCTTCTTGCTAAGGCTGTCACCCTTCTTGATGCCGAAGGGCTTCGCGTCGAATGGACCCATTACGGCGACGGCCCACAGCTCGAGGAGGCGAGGGCCGCCTGCTCGTTGCTGACGCACTCCACCGCGAAGTTCGCGGGGGCTTTGCCGAACGACGCGCTTTTGGGGGAGTACGCAGCGAAGCATTTCGACGTCTTCGTGAACGTCTCGTCAAGCGAGGGCCTGCCGCTTTCGATCATGGAGGCCTGCGGATTCGGCATTCCCGTCATCGCCACGGACGTTGGCGGAACCCACGAGATAGTAAGCGATGGCGTCAACGGCTTTCTCCTACCTAGCGACTGTGGACCGGAAGATGTCGCCGCGGCCATAAAGCGATTCGTCTTTTTGGGCAAGGCCGAAGGGTCTTCTATGAGGCGCGCTGCAAGGGCCGTTTGGGAGAGGGACTTCCGTTTGGAGGCCAACGTGGAGGGGCTTGTGCGCTCGCTCGGAGTCGATTACAGAAACGAAGGTGAATGATGGGCCAGATTGCGCAGAAGATGACCATGCTCAAAAGGTGGAGCAAAATGCTCACTGGCAAGACGGCTGTGGCCGTAGAGCAGAGCATGGGCAGGGCCTATAATGTCGGACAGTTGTCCGGGTACTACAACGATTTGACCGGCAAGGTCACTGGCAGTACTCTGCTCGACGAGGGCGGTGTCCCTGTTAGCGTCATCGCCGGTGGGGCGCGGGTGCATTTCCCCATCGCCATTTTCCAATACGGTTTGGGCTGTTACGACTTGAGCATTCTCAGGTCGGATGAAGTTGAGCGCTTTCTCGACGCACTAAGGGTATGCTCGGATTGGGCGATCGGCGCCCAGCGGGATGACGGCTCTTGGGACGCATTTGGTCCGATAGGCAGCGCTAAGTACTCCGTCTCCTCGATGGCCCAAGGCGAGGGGTGCTCGATGCTGCTGAGGGCCCATGCGGCTTTCGGGGACGAGTGCTATAGAGTTGCGGCGCTGAAAGCTGCCGAGTTCATGCTTATCGACATGGACAATGGCGGCGTGTCGTCGCATGACGGGGGAGAACTGTTCCTGGAGGAGTACCCTCAACGCCCCAGGCGCAGTGTCATGAACGGTTGGGTGTTTAGCCTTTTCGGTCTCTATGACGCATCGTTGGTCGACGCGCGCTTCGCCGGGCCATTCAAGCACTCTGCGGAGACGTTGGCTTGCCATTTGGATGACTACGACGCCGGCTTCTGGTCTTATTACGACATGGAAAAGCGTATCGCCTCTCCCGCCTACCATCATCTACATATAGCGCAGCTCCGCGCAATGGCGGATCTTTCAGGCGACGCAAGGTTCGCGGTGAAGGCCGAGGTATACGAGCGCTATCAGGAATCTCCGGCCAACCGCAGGAAGGCGATTGCTAAAAAGGCGCTGCAGAAGCTGATCGAGAAATCCGATGCGGTGATCGTCCAATGAAGAAGGCCCTCTATATCGTGACCTCGATGGACACCGGCGGGGCCGAGACGGTATTCATGAAGTATTACCGGGCTTTGGACAAGTCGCGCTATCAGCTCGACTTCTGTGTGTCGTCCGACGTGCCGGGCTTTTACGACGCCGAAATCGAGTCGATGGGCGGCAGAATTGTGCACACAGTCAAGAAGACCGAGGCCGGGCCGGTCGCTTCGTTCAAGCGGCTCATGCAGATAGCCCGGGACGGCGGTTATTGCTGTGCTGTCAGGTCGTCTCAGCACAGTCTTTCCTGTCTTGATTTGCTCGCCATGAGATTCGGAGGCGTGTCCAGAACCATATTCAGGTCAAGCAACACGGGTACAGTTTCGAACAGCAAAAAGGAGACCCTGCTGCACAATCTTTTCAAGCCCCTTGTCAGGGTTGCGGCGACCGACTTCGCCGCCCCGTCTACCGAGGCGGGCGTCTACATGTTCGGCAAGGCGGGGGTATCGGGGCCGCGTTTCCATCTCATGAAGAACGCGCTCAACCTCGAGGACTACGCCTATGACGCTTCGACACGGGACGATGTTAAGCGCGAACTGGGCGTTCCTGCCGAGTCCTATGTCGTCGGGCACGTCGGGAGGTTCAGTGAGCAGAAGAACCACCTCTTCCTTGTCGATGTTTTTGCTGAAATCGCCCGGAGAAGGCCAGACGCCGTCCTCATTCTCGTCGGCAAAGGCGAGACACGCACGGCCGTTGAGAGGCGCGTTGCCGAGCTCGGATTGACCGATAGGGTGGTGTTTGCCGGGGTTAGGAGCGATGTCCGCCGTCTCTATTCGGCTATGGACGTCTTCATCTTCCCCTCTGTCTACGAAGGCCTGCCGAACGTCGTCGTCGAGGCGCAGGCAAACGGACTCCCTTGCGTGATTAGCGACTCCATCACGCGGGAGGTTGGCATTTGCGAGAACGTCGTTTACAAAAGTCTGGGCGACGCTCTGGACGAATGGGCCGACGCCGCGCTCTCCGCGGATCGCATAGGGTCAAGCGCCAGTGCGAGGGATTTGAAAGGCTCGGGCTATGAAATCAATTCGGAGCTTCCCGGTTTCGTGAGGCTGGTATTCGGATGAACTTTATCGAAACATCGCTTTTCTACTTTCTTGTCGTTTTGCTTTCAGCGGCGCTTGCGCGCATGTCGGAAAACGGCAAAAGTAAGGCTGGGCTGGTCGCTGCCGTGGTTCTTCTTACCGCCGTCGGGGGCTTGAGGTCGTATGCGGTTGGGCAGGATACCCTGGGTTATAAAGAGGGAATCGAGTACTTCTACGCGTATGGGACCACGATGTGGAACCATACGTTCAGCGTTCCGTACGGTGTCTTCACAAGTGCGGTGCTCCATATCTGTAACAATTACTCGTTCTTGCTCGTCGTCGAGTCGCTGATCACCAACGCCTTTTTTGCTTTCAGGCTTTGGGATTTTAGACGAACGGCATCGCTCTCGTTTGCGATGTTCGTCTATACGGCAACGGTGTTCCCGCTGTCTATGTGTCTGACGTGCCAGATGATTGCAGTCTCGCTGGTTTTCTACGCAACCAGGTTTTTAGAACAGAATAAGCCGTTGCTTTTTTGCGCTTGGTGGGCTGTTGGCGCTCTTTTGCACGCGTCCGCCCTGATAGGGGTCCTATTCCTCATCTACTACCTATTTTCCAACAAAAGCAAGAGCCGATCGCAGTTCGCCGCGAAGATGCTTGCATCGGTTGCCCTGCTGTTCCTGGCAGCTTATGCGGGCTCTAAGCTCGTCGACCGGTATGCGCGTTACTCCGTGAACGAATCGAGCATCGGGTTGATGGTTTTTGCGCAGGCGACCGTCCTCGCGATCGCATATTTCGTCAGCCGCGAAACTGCGAATGTTGCCCCGGTTGAGAGCGACGGAACGTCGCGGCTCAAAGCCAACCGGATGCCGCTCGTGTTTTACGCTTTAGGCATTTTGGCTTCGGCGTCCTCTTATGTGATTGCCAACGCCGGCCGCATAGCCTATTACTTCACCGTATTAGGCCCCGTGATTTTCGGAGGCTTCGTGAAGGACGCTCGGAAAATAAAAGCCCGTTTTTGTCTTGGCTGTTTTCTAGTTGTCTGGTTCCTTTTCTACGCCTTTTATGCCTATCTGCTTCATACCGGGCTTGGTATCGAGTCTTATTCGTTCGTCTGGATGGGGTAAATAGTGCCCGAAACCGTTTCGGGCATATACGAGCAAAGTCTACGTTGGTGGTTTGCATACGCCCAGGGCTTGTTCCATGTGTAGCGCAGAGAATTAAAAAGTAAAACGCTTTGTTTAAGCTCGGACTTAAGGAAATTGTATATATGGAAAGCAAAATTAAAAAATACCTAAGTGACCCGTGGATGGCCTACTGTGCCTTTACGTCGAAGGGTCTAACGAAATGGGTTTCCGACAGGACGCACCTTCGATTGATGCATCGCGCCAAGTTGGGCATGTGGCCTAGCATAGACTCGCCGGTGACCTTCACTGAGAAGATGCAGTGGCTGAAGCTTAACGATCACAACCCTGCGTACACGACCATGGTCGACAAGTACCGCGCTAAGGACCTCATTGCCTCGCGTGTGGGCTCCGAGCACGTGGTCAAGACGTTGGGCGCCTGGAATTCCGCTGATGACATCGATGTGAGTGGGCTACCGGAGAAGTTCGTACTCAAAACGAATCACGACTGCGGCGGCGTGCTCATCTGCACTGACAAGGGACACTTCGATCTCAACAGTGCCAAGGACTTTTTTCGGGGTCATTTGAAGCAGAATTATTTTTACGGGTGCAGGGAATGGCCTTACAAGAACGTGAAGCCCGTCGTGTTCGCCGAGGAGTTCTTGGAGAGCGAGGGCGATAATGCCCGTGATGAAGACGATAACTGGGAAGGCATCGACGAGTTCGACTTCTTCTGCTTTGACGGGGAACCCCGGCTGATTTCTTATTGCCACGGGGACAAGAACGATTCTGAGAAGAGGTACAACGATTTCTACGACACTGAGTGGAATCTGCTGCCTTTGGCGATGGGATACGCGAGTTCCGAAGAGACGATCCCTGCCCCGGAGCAGCTCAGCGAGATGCTCGAGCTATCAAGGAAACTGAGTGACGGTGTACCTTTCTTGAGGGTCGACCTCTTCATCTGCAAGGGGCGCGTTCTCGTCGGCGAGCTGACTTTCTACCCGTGGGGCGGGTTTACGCCTTTCAGCCCCGCTGAGGCGGAGAGGACGTTGGGGCAAATGGTTTCTTTGCCCCAACGTGAAAACGAGGAATGATGGCAAACGAAAGCTGCATTCAGTGCGTGCGCATGGATAATCAGCCAGTAAGCGCGCTCCGGCGTTTCTTCATGGAGGTTTAGTATGTCCGACACAAAAGACCTCCGGGCGAGGTCGGCAAGCGCGGCAAAGTGGTCTCTGGCAACCGAGATTATCGCCAAAATCATCTCGCCTATCTCGCAGCTCGTCTTAGCGAGGCTGCTGGCGCCAGAGGCGTTTGGCATGGTGGCGACCGTCACCATGGTAGTGAGCTTTGCCGACATGTTCGCGGACGCCGGGTTCCAGAAGTACCTGGTGCAACACAGCTTCCGAGACAAAAAAGACCTGCATGCCAACGCTAACGTGGCCTTTTGGACGAACTTCGGCATATCGGTGGTCCTGTGGTGTCTCATTGCCATATTCAACGATCCGGTGGCCACCTTCGTGGGCAATCCGTCGCTGGGCTTTCCCTTGGCCGTGGCCTGCCTCTCTCTCCCGTTGACGTCGTTTTCGAGCATTCAGATGGCGTTGTTCCACCGTAATCTCGATTTCAAGTCGCTTATGCCGGTGAGACTGACGTCGACCTTACTTAACTTCGGCTCGACGCTTGTACTGGCGTTTATGGGATTTGGTTACTGGTCACTTATCGTTGGCACTTTGGCGGCGAATATTGTAAATGCAGTGGGGCTGACTCTGCTGTCTGAGTGGAAGCCGCGTTTTTTCTACTCCTTCAACATGCTGAAGGCTATGTTCTCATTCAGCGGATGGACGCTTTTGGAGTCGTTCACCATATGGCTTTCCTCTTGGGCGGGCACCTTTATCGTGGGGCATTTCCTGGGTGCGGCTGAGTTGGGATATTACAAGACGCCAGTCACCTTTGTGAGCGGGTGCTTCGGGATTATCACGAACGCTACGACGCCCATCTTGTTCTCGTCACTTTCGCGCCTTCAGTTTGATCGGGAAGAATACGTTGCTTATCTGCGACGCTTCCAGTTCATGGTGGCATTGTTCCTGTTGCCGTTGTCTGCGGGTATCTTCGTATTCCGCGAGCCTTTGGTGGCCCTGTTGCTCGGCGATCAGTGGGGCGAGGCGACGCTCATGTTCGGGTTGTATGGGCTGGTGCAGGGGCCGATGGTGCTGCTCTCATACTACAGCAGCGAGATGTATCGCTCTCTTGGTAAACCGCGCGTGTCTACGCTTGTGCAGGTGATGTACCTCGTGTTGATGACGCCGCTTATGACCGTGGCGGCTATGCAAGGGTTCGATGCCGTCGTGTGGGCTGATGCGGGATTGAGAATCCTTTTGATTGCTATCAACCAAGTGGTCACATATTTCGTTGTTGGCCTTTCGTTTGGGCGCACTATGTTGTCGCTCAAGGAGCCCATTTTCTGCACATCGATGATGTGCGCATTTGCATGGGTGACGTATGGACTCGCATCTAGCAACTGGCTTGGCGTCGGGTTGGACATTGTAGGGTGCGTCGTTGTCTATTTCGCGATTTGCTTTGCTTTGCCCAAGAGTAGGAGGGTGCTGCTGAAGCTGGTCAAGGGCGGCGGCTTTAAAACGTTTTGAGGTCTGTAATTAACTTGTTGGGAGTTCCATCTCAGGACTTCCTTAAAACGAAAGAGTGGGGTATATATGCAGGATAGAAAAGTCCTCGTCACTGGCGCCGCCGGCTTCATCGGGGCGTTTCTGGTGAAGCGGCTGCTCGAAACCACCGACGACGCGATCATCGGTCTGGACAACGTGAACAGCTACTACGACCCTGGCATCAAGGAGGCTCGCCTGCGAATGCTGGCGGAGGTGGACAAGGCGGGGCGTTTCGCCTTCGTGCGCGGCGACCTGTGCGATGCCGCGTTGATAGAGCGCCTGTTCGCTGAGAACGGCTTCGACGTTGTGGTGAACTTGGCCGCCCAGGCCGGTGTGCGATACTCCATCGAGAACCCCAAGGCCTACATAGACAGCAACCTGGTAGGGTTCTTCAATATATTGGAGGCTTGCAGGCGCCACCCGGTGAAGCATCTTGTCTACGCGAGCTCTTCCTCCGTCTACGGCGGCAACGAGAAAGTGCCTTTCTCGGAGGACGACCGTGTAGACTCTCCGGTGAGCCTGTACGCCGCCACAAAGAAGTCCAACGAGCTAATGGCCGCGGCCTACTCCAAGCTTTACTCCATCCCAGCCACGGGCCTGCGCTTCTTTACGGTGTATGGGCCCATGGGAAGGCCCGACATGGCATACTTCGGCTTCACCGAGAAGTTGCGTCGTGGCGATACGATTAAGATTTTCAACATGGGCGATTGTAAGCGCGACTTTACGTACGTGGACGATATTGTGGAGGGCGTGCGCAGGGTCATGGACGGCGCTCCTGAGGTCAAGATCGGTGTTGATGGTTTGCCAATGGCCGCTCATCGCGTGTATAACATCGGCAATTCGAATCCCGAGAACTTGCTGATCTTCGTTGATACGCTGCAGCGTGTGCTGGTTGAGGAGGGCGTGCTCCCCGCCGATTACGATTTCGAGGCGCATAAGCAGCTCGTTCCTATGCAGCCTGGTGACGTGCCTGTAACCTATGCGGATACTGGCGCCTTGGAGCGCGATTTTGGTTACAAACCCGCAACGCCGCTCGAGGACGGTCTTCGTGAATTCGCGAAGTGGTATCGCGAGTTCTACGGGAATTAGCTGGGTGATAGCAATGTCGAATGTATACAGCAGTGACCGTATTCGCTTTGGGGAGGGGTCTATTCTCTCAAACCATGCTTTGAGGTTTGTTTGGCTACTTCGAAAGTGCCAGAATTCGCACAATCCTTTATGGCATCTTTTTCGAAAGAGGATGGCTTGCAAATATGGTCTCGAGATCGCGCCTGCCACCTCGATTGGCGAAGGCTTGTATCTGGGTCACGCTTTTGGCATTACGGTAAACCCGAATGCCGTTATCGGTCGCAACTGCAATATGCACAAAGGTGTGACATTTGGTCGGGAAAACCGCGGCAAACGAAAAGGTGCGCCTGTTCTTGGCGATTGCGTTTGGCTTGGTGTCAACTCAACTATTGTTGGTGGCGTTCGTTTAGGCAACGACGTTCTCGTTGCACCGAACACTTATGTTAACTGCGACGTACCAAGCCATTCGATTGTGATTGGGCACCCATGCAAAATCATTTCTCGAGATGGGGCAACAGACGAATATATAAACAACAGGGTCTGAATAATAAAATCGGTTTTACATGTCTTATCCAGGATAGAGGGGGGTGTTCCTATAGTTTTGTCAACTGGGAAATGCTCTCCGTGCGACCGAATCGCGGCATGCTGACGCCAAGCCATTAGGCCGGTGGGCTTCAGTCTGCTCGGTGCGTTTCGGCTAGGCTGCGTAAGGCACCCTGTCTCGCATGACCGCGTAGATGACCTTCAGTCTCTTTCGCGCCAGCGCCTTGAGCGCCTTGCCGTGCGACATGCCCCGCTCCCGGCACCTGGTGTAGTAGTCGCCCCATCTCCCCTCTGTCCGGGTAAGGCAGTTACATGAGAATATGAGCAGGTTCTTCAGCCTCTTGTTGCCTTGGCGCGATGCCGTCACCGAGGAGATCGAGGTTCCCGACTGGCGGTTGCGCGGCGCCAGGCCGCAGTACGACGCGAGCCTGTCGTGACTGGGGAAGTCTTCGATGTCGATGGAGATCGCAAGCTCGGAAGCGGTTTTGGGCCCGATGCCCGGCACCGTCAGGAGGCATCGGTAGGTATCGTCGCCCTCGAGCAGGGCGGAGATCTCCGCCGTGATCGCCTCGATCTCCGCCGAGTTCTCGGATATCCTGCGCGCGAGCAGTTTCACCGCCCGGTCCTCGGCGGCGACGACCGACGCATCCGGCCTTGTCGAGGAGGTTGTCGAGCGGACGAGGGCCTCGATCTTACCGCGCGCCGCCCCACGCGTGAGCGCCGCCGCCCTGCGGGGCCCGGCGTCGGCTACCGACCAGGCCCCGCCGAGGGATGCCATGAGCCTCAGCTGGGGCCCGTCGGACAGGTCGACCAGTGCCTCGAAGGCGGGGCACGATTCCAGCAGGATGCTGCGCAGCCGGTTCTTATTCCTAGTGTTCTCGCAGGTCAGGAAGTTCCTCTGGGCGGCCAGCGCCCTCGCCGCCGCAATCGTCGGACCCGGGTCTCCGACCGGCAGGAGCGCGTCGGGGATGCCAAGCGCCGTCTTCGCGATGACCATCGCGTCTCGCTCGTCGGTCTTGGCGTCGCCGGCGAAGAGCCTGGCGGCCCCGTGCGCCGCGAGTCCCGGCAGGTACGCCGCCGACATCCCGGCCGCCCTGGCGCGGGCGAGCGCGAGGGCGCCTATGTTGCGCGACTGGTCGACGACCACGAGCGCATCGGGGAAGCGGCCGAACAGCGAGTCCAGGTCGTCCTCCCTGTTCGCGACGGGGGTGCTCAACAGCACCTCGCCATCTCGAGTCGCGACGCATGCCCAGTGGGACGATTTCCCGACATCGAGCCCGATGACGGCTTCCGGCATTCTAATTGGTGCCACGGTGGTATCCTCCAATCGGTAGGCCGATCGGAACCCCTCCCCGCGACACCCACATTACCTGGCCGTGGCGCTTGCGCCCGGCAGTTTCCTATCAGTCGTCCGGAGCGGCGAGCGCCCCCGGTGGCAACACCCCCCGGGCCCTCTACGGGGCAGGGGCAGACGGCCATCCGGAGGCGCCCGATCGGCGGCCCCTCGGGGCTTGCCCGTATCGTAGGCAATGCGCCGAATGCTCGCCATCGAAATTTATCGATGGCCTATTTCAGACTGTAATGGGGATCGTCTTCGCTAATTACAGCGAGTTAGCGACTCAGTGAGCTTTGGCGCGCTCTGATGCGAGCGGAAGGTGAAGCAAACTGGAACGGGTAGTAGATTCCCAGAAGCTATATGCAACGTGAGTGTCAAAGATAGCGCGTCTTAACGCATAACCCTGCATTCCTCCTTTCACCGACTGGCAAAACGATTCACACCTAATTGTCGACATTACCCACGCGATTTATCTTTGCCCCCGCATCGATCTCGCTAAACTAATAACTGCTGCTACCAGGGCATTTTCTGGTGCACATTCTATTGGCTCCTGCGAAGATCGGAGCGGGTATGTTTGCCGCCGAGTCCCACACCAGCCGTCATCACATCGCGATCGCTGCCATGGCCTGCCTATGCGTTTTGCTGGGCGGGCCTTCTTATGCCGCGGGCGCGGAGAGCCTCATCATCGCGGGCGCGACGTACTGCGAGCCGGGCGCGTCGGGCCCCGGCTGGGCCTGGACCGATGCCGACCACCTGGAGCTTGACGGCTACGCGGGTGGGGCCATCGGCGCCGAGGGCGACCTGGTGCTGACGCTTGCCGGGCAAAACTCCGTGACGGAGTCGCATGCGCCCGATGCGGACATCACGCTGTGCGGTATGGAGGTGTGGGGCAACCTGACGCTTCGCGGCACCGGGACCCTGACGGCGACGGGCTCGCAGTGCGGGATCCACGTTTCGCAGGCGCTCGTGGTGGACGGCTGCACCGTCGATGTCCGGGCGGACGGGGCCGATATTACGGACGAGGCGTTCGCCGGCGTGATCGCAGGCGACATGGCCGTGCGCGGCGGCGGGCGCATCGTTGCCGCGGGCGCCGGGTCCGGAGCGGGCGTGCGCGCCTACGGCGTGTATCTGCAGGATGCGGGCCTTGGCGCTGGCGCGGCCGGCTGTCGGCTTTCCGTCGATGCCTCGTGGCTCGATGCGACCGGTGCCGACGGCGGCGTTGCGTGCCTGGGCGGGTCGCTTGTGTCTGCGCGGTTTGTGACGCCTGCTGGTGGGGTCTTTGGTGCGGGTAGCGTGGTGGATGCCTCCGGTGCGGTGGCACCGCATGTGGTGGTTGAGCCCGATGTCGCCACGCCTCCGGCGGGGGAGACCGACGGGCGCGAGGTGCCCGGCGGCGCGGGCGAGCCGGCCGGCGGTGCCGGTCCTGCCGTTGAGCGGCCCGGTGCCGGGTCCGCGACGGATCCCGTCCTAAAGCCCGCGGCTGCGACGCCCAAGACAATCACGACAACCAAAACGACCGTGACCAAGACCATGGCGTCCACGCCATCCAAGGCCAAGACTGCTGGCGTCTCCACCGTCACGCTCCCCAAGACCGCCGACGGCAACTGGATCGCCGCCTCCCTGGCGCTATTCCTGCTGGGAACAGCGCTTGTGTTTGTTAACGTCGTGATTGCGGTTCTAGGTAGGCCAAAGCGTAACGGCGATTGACCGAAGTGCCATACACTTTCTAGGTAGGGGCAATTGCAACGTGTATGACGCATAGCAGGGGCGCGCCGGCTATTCAAAGAAGCTCGGAAGCCTCTATGCGTCTGTGCAAAAGCGCGTGAACGAGCTCATCTCTTGAGCCCCCAAGAAATTCGCGAGCGCATCAACTCGGGCGTGGTCACTCTGCTGGCCGCGCCCCTCTGCATCGCGCTGCTGCTGGTTTTACCATTTCTGATTTGGGATAGGCACCTTCGCTAGCTCCATGCAAGTGAATTGTGGTCCCACGTGGATTCTTTGGGCCCGATCGCGAGCGCGGGCCCGAAGGCTGTAGTAGCTGGCCCATGCCTGGCGCGACGGGTCGCAGACGCTTTCCTGGCTGCCGCCGTCCCAATAGGTGGGCACGTCCATGCGCGCTTTGGCCTGGGACGAGCCGTTGGCCTGGGTTACGTGGAAGGTCGTCGCGGTGCCCGCGGGGGCGTCGTTCCGCGAGACGGTGAAGGTGACGCCGTTTTGGGTTGCGGTGGCGGAGTGGGCGTAGCCGGTTTGTGCCGTGGCGGAGATGGCCTCGGGCGTGGGGGTGGCTTGGGCGCGGAGGGATGGGGCGGGGGTGCCGGTTGCGGCGGCGGTGCCGGGCGCGGCGGTGTCTGTGGCGTTGGCGGTGGGGGTGCCGCCAGCGCTTTCCGTGTTGACTGCGCTGGCGCCGGTGGATGTTGCGGTGCCGTCCTCTACGGTATCTGCTGTCGCATTTGCGTTGGTGCCGTCTTCGGCCTTGCCTGTGTCGCTGCTCGTGGCGTCGGCTTGCGCCTGCTGCTCGGCGGTTTCTTGAGGCTGAATCGCCTCCGCAATGGCTGGCATAGGCAACGTCGCGCCGACCATGGACGTGCACGCGATCGCGCAGAGCAGGTAGTAAAGGGGTCGTTTCATAGCGGAGCCTCTCGGTGAGCAGCCAATAGGGTCCGAAGGCAGCTCCAGGCCAGCACTCCGCACATATTTTGTTGGGGATTATTTTACGGGAACCCCAGTCAACATCAGCGAACTTTCTGGGGATTGTTGGGGAGGGGTGGTGGACTGGTGGGCTGGCGCCATAGGAGACGGCGCCAGCAACTAATACGGTTAGTCGGCGAATTGACATGGCGGCTGTTATTTATCGATGGCCCCGTCGTCAATAACACCCTGAATGGTCTTTGCGACATTAGAGGTCAAACGACCGACAGCAAGATCGGGGTTTTGATTGAGCCTCGTCTCTGCGACCAGTGCTGTTTCAAAATTTGAAGCAAGGTCACCAACGTGATGATTGGTTTTTAGATTCATTCCAAGTTCATCGCTAGCAAGCTTCTCAATATATCTACGTCGACTACCCGGAGCGTGACCATTTTCCACAATATCATTTTTATGGGGCAAAATAGTTGTCTCAAGTGCGCCGGGCTTATGCAGCATCAAGTAAAGCTCAAAGCTTGGATACGTCACGGCGACTTCAATTCTCTCTCTGCGGAAATCCTTTAGCAGCGTCGCGTACCCATCTGGATTGTTCTTAAAAACATCAACGTCAAAAACAACAACAACGCGATCGGAACCTTTAATGAAGTCGCTCCCATTAACCTGGCCATTCATAACGGCAATCGCGTGCTCCAACAGCTTCTTGGGTGAGGATTGGTTTTTCTCTCCTTCGGTTCTTTCGACCGGCTTTAGTTCAATTAGTTCCGGTTTACCCTCTTTGGCTAAACGTGTTGCAAGTGAGTCGAAGTGCCAATATTCGGTATTGGCTCCTTCTCCAATGAGAAAGCACTTTGATTTTGGCTTTTCGACTTTCCATTCGGTTCTACTGGACCAAGTGTCAAGAGAGTTAAGCGGTGGCATTTGGTTCCCCAATCAAACCGAGCGCATCTAGAGCCCTTCCTGTTGATAAAACCGGGACGCCGCCATAGCGACCCTCAAGGTATTGCTTATTGACGCGGGCATCGGATCTTGCCCCGTTGTCTGCAAACTTATCAAGCGGGAACAGGCTCGAATAGCCATGACGGTCACGTTCGACAAACCAGATCTCATCACGCCTGAAATAATCGAAACTCATGATCGTGTTTTCATGGGTTGTAAATATCAGCTGGCAGTCGTCTTGCGCATGGACACGGTTAAACAGTAAGACAAGTTGCTGGGTAAGCATGGGATGAAAGCTGCGATTAAGCTCGTCAACCAGGAACAACTTGTCTTTACTGCTTGTAAATAAGATGTCCATAAAATCGAACAATCGCTTGGTTCCGTCCGATTCCTCCCTAAAATCGAAGTCAAGGATGGAGCCTTCGTGCCGCAGCTTCAGCACCGTGGCACGAGGCTCGGACGCTCCCTTGCTTTCAATGCTCAGAAATGCGTCGTCGCTGCGAAACGTTACGTTCGACTCGGCCTTCGGGCCAGAGGGGATGTTGTCGGTCATGAAGCGTTTTACAGAAAGCAACACTTCCGAAGGAACATACTTTTCAAGTTCGTCCATCCCTATTTCTTGTTTACGGAGGCTGCTGATGCCCGTATCAAAGGAGGCCAGTACGTTGGCAACCTTGTCCAAATTGGCTCCGTGTCCGTAAAACTCAGAAGATGCAGGGCTTTGGTTGGCTCCGATAGCCGAAAAATTCAAATTAAACCAAGAAAAAACATCCGGTAAAGCCGCCAAGGTAGATCCCTCTAAATAGTTTCTACCATTAGCAAGCGCCGATAAAAATAGCTCAGACCCTATGCTTTCGCGGACACGATGGAGGAAATCTTCGCGATAAACATTAAGCCTGGTTTTATCAACATCGGATGCGCCTTGTTCGAGACCTCGACAGTTAACGGAATCCGAACCGATTCTTTCAAATAACAAATTTGATTTGTCGCCGAGCTCGTAAAGCCACTCCGAAACGATTGTTAGTTGAGCTAAATTGCAGCTAAAGCCATAGTCGAACGCGCGGCCATTTTTATAGAGCTGAATATCGAAAACCGACTCCTGTTCTTTAAGGCCAGAACCGCATTTGCAATACTCGACCTGGGCCCCTTGAGGAAGTGCGCCGCTTAAAACAACATGCCTCATAAAGAGGAGCGCGGTAAAAATCGTGCTCTTTCCGGAGGCATTGCCACCGTAGATAACGGCATTCCGTAAAACGCGAGCATTTTGCGGAGTTGCGCAAATATGATTTTTAAAGCGCTGAATTTTAGAGGTCGATACCATGTCCAACGTTATCGGGTCTTCGCCTACTGACCTAAAGTTCTTAAATGAAAATCTGATAAGCATGGCGTCTCCTAGGTGATCAGCTGCCTTGCATAAAAGAGGCAGTCAACAAAAGAATAGTATTTGACGATTTTTTCGTCAAATATATATGAGGTTGATGACGCTTGCCCATCATGCTTCCAATTTGCCGCATATTTCCGAAATTGGTCTTTGTTACAGGCTTCATTCCACTGTTGAATCAATTAGATAATGGACAAAATTGCAGAATCTGTCTCCGTGCATAAACGCCGACGGGGGCGAAATCGTTCATATCGGCAATTGGTAGGTCAGTTTGTGTTGTTTACGGCTTGCGCCTGCTGCTCGGCTGTTGCTCGGTTGTTGCGCGTGCTGTTGCCCGAGGCTGCATGGCTTCTGCGATGGCCGCCATGGACATCGTCGCGCCGTTCATGGACGTGCACGCGATCGCCCAGAGCGGGTAGTAAAGGGGTCGTTTCATAGCGGAGCCTCTCGGTGAGCAGCCAATAGGGTCCGAAGGCAGCTCCAGGCCAGCACTCCGCACATATTTTGTTGGGTTTATTTTCGTCTCATATCGGGTTCGTGCGTGCGGCGTGCCAGCACTCCGCACATATTTTGTTGGGTTTATTTACGGGAACACCAGTCAACATCAGCGAACTTTCTGGGAAAGGTTGGGGAGGGGAGCGCGGGGTGGGCGAGGCGTGCTTGCCCAGGCGTTCAGTTCTGTGCTTATTTGCTATGCGCGATATGTTGCTATCTCGCGCCGTCTCACGATCTCACTGAAGTTCGGCCGGCGCTGGATCCACTGTAGACGTTGAACTTTCCCATTATGTTTCGCTCCATATCCTGCTCCCCTTAGGTCGGATATCCGATCGGAGCATAGTTCCGTTTAAGAAGTTGGTGAAAGTGCGTTAACGGGATTGGCGAAAGCGCGTTGGCGCATTCGGTGAGCTGCATTTGCGAAAGTGGTTGGTTTTAGATTGGCGCAAACGGACGCGATCTACGTCGAGTGCCGCCGCGCTGGAGGCGCGTGATGGAAGGGTGCTGCCCGAGGGTGGCGGCGATCCTCGAGGAGGGTGAGCCGGACGCCCTGACATACTACGACCTCCCGCCGTTGCCCCGGAGGCACCTGCGCGCTAATAACGTCCAGGAGCGGGCGAACCGCAAGATAAAGTGCGGGTCGAGGATGATGCAGCCCTTCCCCTCGGCGGCATCGCTGGCGCGGCTGGCCGGTGCGGTCATGTGCGAGCAGGACGAGATATGGCAGGAGTCCAGATACTGCTCGGAGGCAAAGATGAGTGAGCTCTGCGACGAGGCCCGCACGCGCGGGGTCGACGGGACTGTCGACTGGGCGCGGTTGGAGGTCGAGGCCGGGAAGATGATCGAATCCGGCCTCGAGCTTGCGGACAGGATCGAAGCAGTACAGGATATCAACCGTATTCCAGTTTTTTGGGCGCCGGGCCGACTCGCTTCGGATCGGGCGCTACACCAACTTTCTCGATACTACCCGATCCTATCGTTAGGCTTTCTTTTGATGAAATCCTAACGATAGCAAATTACTCTAAGGCCAAGACTCGTGTATTTCTTCTCGATAGTTGTTGTTCTGGGTATTTGGGGGCTCCTAGCGCACTGGACGGGACTTCCTCAAAGCTCAGTGAGGGTTTATCAATTTTTGAGTGCATGCTGTCCTAGCGAATGTACGGAGGAGTTTAACGGGCGCGGGACATTCACATCGCTTCTTGTAGATGCGCTAAATGGCGGCGCGGCAGACCTGATAGAGCATGTTACTCTTGGTGGGGTCTGCACGTTTATTGATGAGTCTCTCGGGCCATGGGACCAGCTGCCTGTGTTTAGGACTAATGTGAATTCTTTTATTTCGCTGAGGAAAGACGTTCCCCAGGTTCCCGATGGCGTGTTGGGACAGCTGCCATTTTTGTTTGACGCGCCCGGTGCTAAACTGCCCTTGGATCCATCTTTTGAGCCTACCAACATTCCTGATTGGGAAGAGCATCGAATTGTGGAGCCCTATACGACTGAGGATAATTTGGGGACGTTCAAGATCCTTCAGCAGTTGGAGGGTATTCGCCTTGTCCGTTCTGTGGAGTCGGAGCATATGTATCATGCTGCTATGGAGTCCAAGTCTTGTGAACTGACGGCTCTGGGCAAGCGGTATTGGCACCTTACCACTACGGGCAAGATTTAGCTGCTTGTCGGATTCAATTGCGTTGCTTTCAGACGGGTTAAAATTGTAACGGTTGTTATTTTCAGGCGTTATAGCTTTGTCTGTATATGAGGTGTTTTGTAAATGCTGTTCAACTTAATTGTACGTGCCAATGAGACACAGCCCATGTTGACTTCTAGGATGTTCGAGGGAACTCCTGAGCAGTTGACGAGCGCCTATAGGACTGGCACTGGTTTTGACTTTAATGCCCTCGCTCAGCTTCCTACTGTTATGACGCGCGAATTTGAGTCGGATGATATGGGTGCCGTGGCCACACTTGGATATATGGATACCCCGTCTATCAACCCCGTGATCTCCAAGCCTATTCTACGGTTTCCATCGCAGGCATTGTTGAATCTTGGTCTACTTGACGAGAACTGCTGGCAAAACAAACGTACTCATTGGAGACTTTGTGAAGGCGACCCTTTTCGTCTGTTTTTAAATTTTCTTGATAACTCCCCCTTGACGGTCGGATCTGAAAGGTCTAGTGCTCATGATCCAAATTTAATTGCCGTCATGATGCCATTCACCGACGACCCTTCAATAGATCCTGTATATTCGGCGTTGATCGAAGGCTCTAAGAGGGCGGGCAAGATATGTAAACGCGCAGATGAGATATTGACGCCTACCGATATTACGGAAGACATATTTAAACTGATTGCGTCTAGCTCTTCGGTAATTGCAGACATTACTGGCCTGAATTCAAACGTTATGTTCGAAGCGGGCTATGCGATTGGAATGGGTAAGCAGACCGTTTTTATACACCAAGGTGATGTTCCTAAGCTGCCTTTTGATGTTAGTCATAGGAGGGTATTTAGGTACAACCGGAATAAGGACGGATTGACTATACTTTCAGACATGATTTTCAAAATCTTGATGAATGCTCAATGAGTGCTTTCTTGAGCACTGCCGAATGCCGCGATTCTGCTGCGTCGATATTGCGCTTGGACACCGGGGCAGACTTGGCTTCGGTGTCCATTTGTTGCTAGTTGCCGGCCTCACGGTGCTGTCGTATGTCGCTCTCGCGCATGCCGACTCAGCACGCGTTGTGCGATCCCGCTCATCTATCAAACGTCGTGACTTGTCGAATTGTTAGGCAATCTGTTCGCTCACGGTCTCATAATCAAATAAACGCAACCCCTCTTCCACGGAGACCAGATGTCTGAGCCGATCGTCGGAAAACTTGCCTGCTGCAACATCATTAACTGCGCAACTATTACGTTAAAACCCAATGTAACCACTGTTTTGCACGGAATGGACAGGGCGATGCATATGACGGGGTCGAGGCCGTAAAAGTTAGTTTTCGAAAGAATCTTGACGGCACCTTATTCGTAGGGTTTTCGCCTACGGTGAGGTCGTGAACATCAATCGCAAGCGCGGAACTATCAATCGGGGCCGAAAAGAAGGGCGAGCTGAAGTGCTGCATGTTGCTGCTTCCGAAAGCATCCAAGTGGGGGCTTGCTGGCGGTCTAGGGCGTACACTATGGGTGAAGCCATTACGGCGGGCTGGCTAATTGTTAGAAGGTGAGCATGGGATACATAATCCGTTCATCGGAAAAGACATCTTCCTCGGCTAGCGAGATGGAGACTAAGGCGCTCCTCCATCTGCTCTGTGAGGATGGAGGCAATGGAAACATCATTGGGTTTGCCATCGACTTCTTCAACGATGTTACAGGGATGGATCGGAACGCCCTTAGGCTTTATGATATACAGTCTAAGGGCACCGATTCTGGCCCATCGGCTTTAGGCCAAGAGTTGGTTACCTTATATAAGAATTACATCAGCGAATTCAAGAGGTTCTTTGTTGCTCAAATTCTTTTTGTGCGTAGCGTGACTAGGCCAGTCCTTGGGGACCAGTTGCTCACTGAGTTCAGGTACCGCGATATGACGGAAGCTGCTCAGATAAAGCTCCGTTCAAGTTTCGTGCAGATGTGCAGAGATAAGACATACATTGATAATGACTTCTTGGACGATGAAGCCATAGATGCCTTCCTTGATCAGGTCCTATTTGTTGTTGCAAAACCTGATAAGGAAGATTATATTCGTCCTCTCATCAAGACAAATAATGCTCTGGGCACGACAGACAGAGATTTGCGGGCAATATTCGCTGAAATTAGAAAAAAGCAACTCGGCATAAAAACCTCTTCAAAGGTCGAGGGACTTGAGCTTAAGAGTCCGTCTGAGGCCTACAACTCCGGTCGCATTCTTAGGAGATCTGATATTGAGCTACTTGTCATCTCGCGAGTACTTAACAGAAACCCATTAAAGGCAGGCGTGCCTAAACCCTTTGAATCAATTTACAACGGCTTCGAAGAGGATTATGCAGAAGAAATGCTGGAAGGTTGTCAAAACGATCTCGCCAAGCAAATGTTCACTACACCTGAGGCGTCTGCCTTTTGGAAACTTCTGAACGACATTGTGACAGCAATAAAAAATGATCCGGACAAAGGTGTCGAAGAAATTTATAGGGAAATCCCCTTATCTACTTTGGATAGCTGTAGGCAAATGGATGCTCTGTCGCATCAGTACTTTATATCGATTGTTAAGGAGGGGCTGAAAATTGATAAAGATTAAGGCTGTCTATATCGGAAATGGCGCAGAGTCCTATATTGAGGATAGGTTAACTGATGGCACCAACGTCATCTATAGTCTCGATAATAACCGTGGGAAAACAGTCTTGATGCAGGGTGCGATGTATGCTCTCGGTGCAATACCGACGTTTCCTGAGCGCTTCCCTTATAAGGAGTACATTTATATCGTTGACCTTGATATCGACGGCAATGAGGTGTCTGTTCTGCGAAGCCGAAATACTTTTGCTGTTAAGACATCTGATAGTCTGAGCCTTTTCGATAGCGAGGCGGATTACTCTCGATACTGGAGTGAGAATTTCAGACGTTTGCCGAGCATCGTTAAAAACGGGCGATTGACGTCAGTTGGCCTTCAGCTCTATACGCAGATGGCGTTTATCGGACAAGATGATATTTCATCCGCAAAGATAACTGCTGGTCAGTTTAATAAGGATGATTTCACTGAGATGCTTTATGCCATTGCGGGGTTTGACGGGAGGGAACTTGATTCGGCCGAGGAGATTGCGCTCAAACGCCGAAGAGATGAACTGAAGGGGCTAATTAAATCGTTGGCCAAAGAAGCATCTGCGTTAAACGCGCGAGGTACGGCGCTGTCCGCAATTAGCGCAACAACTGACGCGCGTGACATGCAAGAGTTCCTAAAAGAACTTGATTCCGCACGTGCCGAGGTTACCGATTTAAGGAAGACGCGCAGTCGTTATCTGGCTCGTTTGACCAAGAATCAAATAGTTCTCGACGAGCTTAATTCATTGAGACGCGAAGTAAAATCGGGTAAGCTCGTGTGCCTAAAATGCGGCAGCGTCTCAGTCGGATATCAGATGGCCGACTCGGATGTTATTTTCGATGTCACATCTCCTGACATGAGAACTCAAATTATCAATACACTTAAGGAGCGCATCTATGCAATCGAGGCAGACCTCGATGCCCTGGAACGCAATCTGCGGAAGTCGCAGAATCGCTTGAGCGGTCTTCTTTCCAAAAATGATGAATTTAGCCTGATGGATGTTGTTGCATGCAAAGATGAATATCTAAATGAACAGGAAATAGATCAAAAAATGCAGGAGGCTCAAAGGGAACTGGATGACGTTAAGGATAAGCTCGAATCAGACAGAGTTCTGACAAGTGAAATCGCAAAACTGAGAAAAGAGTTTATGGACGACCTTCTTGGAAAGATGAATCTGGCAAGAAGGGCAATCTCGGATAATACTGAGGAATCTTCTTACGAAAGTTTGTTCAGCACCAAAGCAAACGTTTATTCGGGGAGCGACGGCACCATCTATTTTGCCGCTAGGACCTTTGCGATTGCTTCCAAGATCGATCACGGCATGCCAATAATGATTGATTCGTTCAGGGCCGACGATCTTTCTTCCGACCGCGAAGACCGGCTTTTGGATCTCCTGGGTAAACTTGACAATCAGATTATCCTAACAACGACGATTAAACGCGAAGAAAGTGCCGGCCCCGATGCGTCAAAGTACGAGAGAGACCCGCGCGTCTATGCTATTAACTATTCGAACCATGAAATCAATAGGATAATGAGTGATGTCTATAATGATCGTTTTGCCGAAAAGGCGGCAGACTTCGGATTGGTTCTTAGATAGAAGCCCTCTATTTTATGTCTATTGTTCGTGTCACGCGAGACCTGTTGATTGCGATATTGTGTATGGCGCCGGAGCCGATATGGGCTCCGGCACCCTTTTGTCGCTGGTGGGTGATCGATTCTAGCCACCGTATCTTGTAGCTAGAAATGAATTGTTACGACGACCCAGGGCGAAGCTATAAAGCGTGGTCGTCAAATTAGTTCTAATCAGCACTCTGAGCTAATCACCCATCGTCCCGATGGCAGAATCCGCGCAAAGGATTCCCATGGGCACGATCCCTTCCCGCCGAGAGGATAGGGGCTTGACGCAATTGCGGCTGCGGGCATGGATTAGCGTGTCCGCAGCCGCAAACGCCTGCCGGAAGCATGCGGCAAATTCTGGAACCTCCGAGCACAACGGCTTTTCCGAATAAAGGATCCGCAGGTAGAAACATTGTGGCATTCCGGAGCGCTCGGCACGCCAGGGATTTGCCGCATACTTCCGAGTTTTGGGCCTCGTACCCTTTGCTCCAGATGCAGCAAACACTTGATTGATGCTATTTAAGGTCTATAATCAAATAAAAAATCTGAAATATCTTTTCAAAACAATGAAAGGAATTTTGAGGACGATGCTTTGCCAGTTTACCTTCAGGAACTATAGATCCTATCGCGACGAAACTGAGCTTTCCATGCAGGCAACATCTATGAGGGAGTTCGAGCGCTCCCTTATAGAGTGTCCTGACGGGCAGAGTTTCCTTCCGGTGGCTGCGGTTTATGGGCCTAACGCTGGCGGCAAGTCCAACCTGCTCGAGGCTCTTGACTATATTCGTTCGGCGGTGGCAAGGCCGATCAGATTGCTGTCTGCCAGCACTGATGCGCCAGAGGGTAACCGTCCTTCGATACCCCGTTGCTCTGCGTTTGAGTTCGATGACGTGTCTGCTGCCGAGCCCACCGAGTTCGAGCTCTACTATCGCGCGGGTGAGCACGAGTACCGCTATGCCCTGTCCGTGCATGCGGACGAGATCGTGTCCGAAGGCCTGTGGCGGCGAAAATTGGGAGCGTCACGCACGGCGATGCTGTTCGAGCGTGAGGGCGCAGAGGTTGAACTCGGCCCCACGCTGCGTAAGCTCGTGACGGCTGCGAGATTCAACCCGAGACTGCCGTACCTGTCGTTTCTCTGCATCAACTTTGACGCGCCGGTGGTCAAGGAAGCTGCCAGCTGGTTTCTTGACGGGGTGTTCCTGAACTATAACAGCTCCTATCTGGAGCAGATGCTCGAACAATTGCTCGACGAGGATGACTCACCCGACGTCACGCGTTTTTTGCGCGCCGTTGATGTGCGTATTGATGGCTTCAGAGTGGAGAGGGCGCCGGAGTGGCGCGGCCAGCGCGTCTTCGTGAGGCACAAGGTGAGCGGCAAGGCGTACGAGCTGCGTTTATCCGAGGAATCTGCCGGAACCCAGAAGCTCATGGGGTTGGCTGCGTATCTGATGACAGCGCTTGAGCGTGGTGGCACCGTTGTGGTAGACGAGCTCGACGCCAAACTGCACCCGAAGCTTCTTCGCTATGTGATTCTGCTGTTTAAGGATCCTGGGGTCAACAAGAGTGGCGCGCAGCTCATCTTCTCGTCCCAGGATGTTTCAACCATGCGAAACGATGTGTTCCGCCGTGACGAGATATGGTTCGCTGCGCGCGGCGAGGGGGAGGCGAGCCAACTGTGGTCTCTCGCCGACATCCACGAGGCAAACGGTAATCTGGTAAGCAAGAACGCGGCTTTCGACAAGCAATACCTGTCCGGTCGCTACGGCGCCGATCCGTATCTCACCCGCATCGAGGAGTGGGATTAGCATGGTGGCGAAGAAGTCGAAGGGCTGGCGTAGCGGCAAACGAGAGGGCCGCTCGCGCATGGTTCAGATGACGCGTCATCTTGTAGTGAGCGAGGGCAAGGAGACCGAGCCTCGCTACTTTGAGGGTGTGCGTGCGGCGTTGGGTGCGGCGAACGAGCGTAAGGTTGCCATTGTCGTTAAGGGGACCGGCAAACATACACTTGACCTACTTGACTTTGCCGTCGAACACTGCCGCTATGCGCCCGAGACATTCGACCATGTGTGGCTCGTGTATGACAAGGATGACTTTCCTGCGTCCGACTTTGACGCGATGGAGCGCAAATGCGACGAGCTCTCCGATGGTTCGAGGACCTTCCATGCGTTGTGGTCGAACCCCTGCTTCGAGCTGTGGCCTCTTCTGCACTTTCGCTACACGACCGCGCATATGTCCGCGTCCGACTGCCAGCATGCCCTCGCGCAGGAGATGTCGAGAGACCTGGGCATCGAGTACCGCAAGAACTTGGACGGGCTGTTCGAGGTGGTGGACGGCAAACGAGGCGAGGCATTGCAGCGTGTTGGGCGCCTCGTCACATACCATAGGGGGCTGGGTAACGTTAAGCCATCTGCGCAAAACCCTGCAACTAAGGTGGGCGAAATTTTCGATGTAATCGGGCCGTATCTGGCTGGCTAGTCGAGTCTGTGGATTGGCTTTCCGGTTAGGGCGATTGGCGGATTGTGATGCGCGATTGCAAATCCGGTGCGTAGGAGAAGTGCGGAGAAAAATCGAAACTCGCCGAGCATAGCCCGATTTCAGGCAACAAAACCGCAGGTCGCCGGAGCTCAAAACCGGGGCCTGGTCAGCAGGTCTCGGTTTTTCACCCCACTTCCGAATTGGTCGCTCATTTTGCACTCTCGAAGTCCCCACATCCTCTAAAAAAGTTCTTAATACAGCCTTAAAGGCGCTCCGGCTCGCGTTGACAGCGTACAATACGCGTGTTTGACTAGGCCGTAGCAATAATTAGGGGAGGGGTGCGCCATGGAGGTGCTGGTTGTTGGCAACACTGCATATGTTAACGATGACTTTTGTGCCAAGGCGTTCCCTGGGGACCACGTTAAGGTTGTAGCCGCGCAGGAAGCGAGCCGCGACGAGTCGTTGCCCTGTGCTTCGTGGAAAGAGATGCTCCAACACCTGGATCAGGCCTATGAGTTCGATCGCGTGGTCTATCTGTCTTATTACCTTACCCCTCATACCGATACCGTGGGCGATATCGAGCTGCTGCGCTCGGTCTTTCGTGCGTGCATGGGTCGTCGGGTCCAGCTGCTGTATGTAGCGGGGCCCGCGGGCGCCGAGGGCGCCCCCGATGTCGCGGGGCAAACGGGCAAGGGGATTATCGCCCGCGCGGGCAACGACCTGTGCCGCTACTACGCTAAACGCGGGGGCGTTCAGGCAAAGATTCTGCGTGCGCCGTTCCTGTATACCGCCTCCGCCGCACTGGAGGATCCGTTTTTGGTGCCGCTGTTCGATGCGTGCTCAACCGGATCGGTCGCGCTGCAGGGCGCGGAGGACTCGGCGTTTCCCCTGTTGTGTGCCGAGGAGCTCGCGGTGTTAGTGCGCCGCATCTTTGACAGCTGGGACGCCTCCTTTGAGACGCTCGACGTTGCCGATAGCTTCCATCACACGGCGCGCGAGGTGGGCGAGGCGCTCAAGGGCTTGTTCCCCGGTCTTGCCGTGGCCTATGGCGATTCTGCCGGCTATGCCCTGCCCGCCAGCGATGTCGTTCGCGTGCGCTATGGCTGGTTTCAGCGCTATGACCTGCTGCGCGATCTTTCGACTATTCAGGCGCGTTGGGCCGGCAACCAAACAAAGAAGGTCAATCCGCTGCGCGCGGCCATCGACCGCATCCAGGTGCATACGTTGCCCGTCAAATGTCTGGAGACGGTGCTTGCCTTTGCGCTCTTTGAGTGCCTGACCCGCTTGTTTGCTCAGTCCTCCCAGCTCAACGTTCTCGACTATCGTCTGCTTTATGTGGTGTTGATCGGCACGCTGTATGGCCTAGACTTTGGCCTGGTTGCTGCCTTGCTGGCTTCCGTTGGCTTGGCGATAGACTTCTTTGTGCTCTATGGCTACACCTTTGAGGGGCTGTTTTACGAGCCGTCCAACTGGCTGCCGTTTATCGCGTACTTTGTGGTTGGCGCCGTGTGCGGCTATGTTCAGCTGCGCAACAGCGAGGCCATTCGCGTTGAGCGCGATCAAAACGAGCTTGTGCGCAATCGCAATACGTTCCTGACGCAGCTGTATCACGATGCCATCGAGGACAAGCGCGCCTACAAGCGCCAGATCGTGGGACGCCACGACAGCTTTGGCAAGATCTTTGCCGTGACGCAGGAGCTCGACGTGCTCAACCCGCGCGATATTTACCGCAAGTGCTGCGAGCTTTTGGGCGAGATCCTCGAAAACGATTCGGTGGCAATCTACCATGTTTCGGGCGGGGCGTTTGCACGTCTGGTGGCGGCGAGTCCCGCGATTGCCGACGATGCCGCGCGCTCGCTTACGCTTGAGCAGCTCAAACCCATCTTGGGCGACGGGGGCTCATCGGGCCTGTGGGTGAATCGTGGGCTTACGCCGGGCCTTCCCATGTTTGGATACGCCATCGAGCGCGACGGTGCGCCCGCCGTGTTGATCTTTGTGCGTCGCGCAGCCGAGAGCCAAATGACGCTCTATTACCAAAACCTGTTCCGTATCCTGTGTGGCCTGGTCGAAAGCGCGCTGGGACGTGCCTTTGATTATGAGGCCGTTGCGCGGGATAGGCGCTGCGTTGCCGGTACATGCGTGCTCAAGCAGGCGGCCTTTGGTCAAGAGCTTGCTGCCGAGCAGGCACTGGCAGACAACAAGATGGGGAGCTTTGTGCTCCTGCGCGTGGTGCCGGGCATGGAGCCCATCGGCGAGCTGGTGGGCGCGATTGGCTCTGCGATCCGCGAGAGCGATGCCGCGGGCTTGGTCGACGGCGACACGCTCTACCTGCTCATGCGCCAGGCAAAAGCATGCGATTTGCCCATTATCCGCGAGCGCCTGAGTGCGAAGCAGATCGCGGTGGAACCCGTCGATGGCGAGGGTATCGTGGCGCTGCTGCAGCGCATTGGTAGCGTCGGCGACGGTGAGGGGGATGCCGCGTGATCTCGCTTGTCGTAGCTGCCGTCTTGTTGCTGATGCATGCGCTGGTTTGCCTGGTGCTGTGGACGCTTATGAAGTTGGGCCTGCTGCCGGTTCGCGGGCACATGCTGGCTGTAATAGTGCTCGTGCCGTTGTGGGGCCCGCTGCTGGTAGTGCTGCTTATCGCGCGCAGCGCCGTGTTTGGCGCGGATCTTAAGGACGCCACGTTGGAATCGCTGCGCATTAACGACGAGCTGCATCGCAACATCTTGGTGCACGACCGCGATGCCGATGCGGGCGTGGTTCCGCTCGAAGAGGCGCTGATTGTCAACGACCCGGCAGACCGGCGCCGTTTAATGCTCTCCATGCTCACCGAGGAGCCCGATGCGTATTTGGCGCAGCTGCAGGCGGCCAAGCTTAACGACGACGTCGAGGTGGCGCACTATGCCGCGACGGCGGTGGCGCAGATCTCCAAGGAGTCCGATCTTAAGCTGCAACAGCTGGAGCGAGCCTTTAAGACCGACCCGAGCGAGCAAAACCTCAACGCATACTGCGATTTTCTTGGTGAATACTTGGACTCGGGTTTGGCTGAGGGCCGCGTGGCTCAGATTCAGCGCCAGCAGTATGCGCGCCTGCTTGCGCGTCGCTGCGAGCGCGAGGACTCCTTTGAGCTGCGCATTCGATACGCCACGGCCCTGGCCGATGTCGGACAGATCGACGAGGCGCAGGCCGTGACCGACCAGCTGGTGCTCGACGTGCCCGAGGAGCAGGAGGTTTGGATGCTTTGCCTGCGCCTTGCGGTGATGCGCCGCGACGGTGACGAGGTCCACCGCGTGATCGATGCGATTGACAAACAGCATGTATACTTGAGCGCCGCCAACCGCGAGGAACTGGCGTTTTGGCGCAACGGAGAGGAGGCCCGATGAGCGTGATACAGCATATCCGCGACCGTGCGGGCCATTTTCGCTGGATGGGCCTGCTTGTGGTGTGGGCTGTTTTTATTGCCATGGCGGCCGTGCTGTTGATCGAGCGCGCCGGTGTGCAGTACGGCGCCAGCCAGCATAAGCTGGGGATGCTTGCCTCCAACGATGCGGTACCGGCTGGGTCGGCGATGTTTGGCCAAAAGCCCACGTGCCTGGTCATTACCGATACTAATCAGGATGGCGTCGAGGACGTAAAAGAACAGTTCGACCAGATCCTGCTCGACATGAAGATCGCGCACCGCGACGTGGACCTTGCCCTGGACGGCGCGGATGCCATACCCTCGCTGACCTCCTACGATCGCGTGATTTTGCTTATGCCGTCGCTCGATGGACTCGGTACGCATCTGACCGACATCATGAGCTGGGTGAGCGCCGGCGGTTCGCTGATGCTCGCCATGACGCCGGATAACTCGGGCTACCTGCAGGTGATTGCTCCCAAGCTTGGTATTGAGTCGGCCGGATATGATTACGTGACGGCCGAGAGCATTGTGCCGAGTAAGGACTTTATGCTGGGCGGGGGAGAGCGCTACGACCTCTCGGACCCCTTCAATTCGTCGCTTTCTGTTTCGCTGCGCGAGACGGCGCACGTGTGGGCGTCGACTGGCGATGCAGGCACTCCGCTCATTTGGTCGAACGATTGCAGCAGCGGGCGCACCGTGGTGTGCAATATCGGCATCTACGACAAGGTCATGCGTGGCTTTTACGCCGCGGCGATCAGCCTGCTGGGCGATGCCACGGCCTATCCGGTCATCAACAGCGCCGTCTTCTATCTGGACGACTTTCCCAGCCCCGTGCCCTCGGGCGACGGCACCTACATCAAACGCGACTACGGGCTTTCCATCGCCGACTTTTATGCCAAGGTCTGGTGGCCCGATCTGCAAAAGCTCGCGCAAAAATACGGCATTCGCTATACCGGCGTGATGATCGAAAACTACGAGGATGCGGTCAACCAGACCGAGCCCGCGCGCCAGGCCGATACCACACAGTTCCGCTACTTTGGCGGCATGCTGCTGCAGATGGGCGGAGAGCTGGGCTTTCACGGCTACAATCATCAGCCTCTGGCGCTCTGGGATACCGACTACGGCACGCTGTACGACTACAAGATCTGGAAGAACAAGGAGACGCTCGTCGCATCGCTCAACGAACTTATCGCCTTCCAGGACGAGGTGCTGCCCAACGCGCACGGTTCGGTCTACGTGCCGCCGTCGAATATCCTTTCGGCCCGCGCGCGCAAGCTTATCGGCGCCGACGTTCCGCGCATTAAGACCATCGCCAGTACGTATTTTGAGGACGGCACCGACCTGCCGTACGTGCAGGAGTTTGGCGTGGCGAGCGATGGCATTGTGGAGCAGCCGCGTATTGTCTCGGGCGGCATGATCGACGATTCCTATATGCGCCTGGCAGCCGTGTCCGAGCTCAACATGCACTACGTGAGTACGCACTTTATGCACCCGGACGATCTGCTGGATCCCGATCGCGGCGCCAAGGAGGGCTGGGAGGTCTACAAAGGCGGTCTGACCGACTACCTGGAGTGGCTTACCAAGTCTGCGCCAGACCTGCGTCGCCAGACCGGCTCGGAATGCTCCGGTGCTATCCAGCGCTTTTCGTCCGTGACGGTGAGCGTGGATACAAGTGCGGATGCCTGGACGCTCAGCCTGGGCAATTTCCACGACGAGGCGTGGCTCATGTTCCGCGCCAACAACGGCGAGCCGGGTGCGGTTACGGGTGGCGAGATGACGCATCTGACGGGCGACCTGTATCTGGTTAAAGCCACGGACAAGACGGTGACTATTGCGCGCAAGGAGGGTGGCGACAAATGAGGATCTGCTTGGTACTCGAGGGTTGCTACCCCTATGTGCACGGCGGCGTGTCCACCTGGATGCACGGCTACATTACGGCCATGCCCGAGCATGAGTTTGTGCTGTGGGTGATTGGCGCGCACGCCGAGGACCGCGGCAAGTTTGTCTACGAGCTGCCCGGCAACGTGGTCGAGGTGCACGAGGTGTTCCTGGACGATGCCCTGCGGCTTTCGGGCGAGCAGCACGAAGCCAGTTTTGACGACCGCGAGCGCGAGGCGCTACGCCGCCTGGTGTCGCTCTCCAATCCGGACTGGGACGTGCTGTTCGATATCTTTCAGCGCCGTCGCGTGCATCCGCTCTCGTTTTTGCAGAGCCGAACGTTTATGGACATCTTCCGCGACGTGTGCCTGGCCGAGTACCCCTACACGCCCTTTGCCGATGCATTCCACACCATGCGCTCCATGTTGCTTCCCGTGCTCTACCTGTTGGGCAGCGAGGTGCCGGCGGCCGATGTGTACCATGCCATCTCGACCGGCTACGGTGGCCTGCTCGCCTGCCTGGGCTCAAGCGTTCACCATGCGCCGGTGCTGCTGACCGAGCATGGCATCTATACCCGCGAGCGCGAGGAAGAGATCATTCGCGCTGACTGGGTGGTGCCGTCGTTTAAGGATCGCTGGATTCGCTTTTTCTACCTGCTTTCGGAGGAGATCTACCGCCGCGCCTTCCGCGTGACGAGTTTGTTCCATAACGCCCGCAAGACGCAGATCGATATGGGCTGCGATGCGGGTAAATGCCTGGTCATCCCCAACGGCATCCAGTTCGACCGCTTTAAGGACATTCCCTTAAAGCCCGATGACGGCTGGGTGGACATTGGCGCGGTGGTGCGCCTGGCGCCCATCAAGGACGTCAAGACCATGATCTATGCGTTCTTTGAGCTGCACGAGCGCCTGCCCAAGGTGCGCCTGCACATTATGGGCGGCGTGGACGACGAGGAGTACGGCGCTGAGTGCCACGCGCTGGTCGATACCCTGGGCGTGCGCGACCTGATCTTTACCGGCCGCGTCAACGTGGTCGAGTACATGGAAAAGCTCGACTTTACCATTTTGACGAGCATCTCCGAGGGCCAGCCGCTCAGCGTGCTGGAGTCGCTTGCAGCGCGCCGTCCCTGCGTGACGACCGAGGTGGGCTGCTGTCGCGAGCTGCTCGAAGGCGCCCCGGGCGACGACTTTGGCGTGGCCGGATTTGTGACGCCGCCTATGTATCGCAAGGGCTTGGCCGATGCCATGGAGCGCATGTGCGTGAGCCGGGCCCGTCGCATTGAGATGGGGGAGCGCGGCCAGCGTCGCGTTGCCACGTACTTTTTGCACGAGCAGATGCTCGCCAACTATCGCGCGCTGTACAACGAGACGGCGCGTGCGTTTGACCTGCCCAGAGAGGGGGAGTAGCCGGTGGCCGGAATCGGTTTTGAGCTCAAGCGCCTGTTTAGGCGCAAGGGTCTGTTTGCCACGATGCGCGCCTATGGCTACGCTGGCATTGTGTGCACGGGCCCCATGCTGCTGGGCGTGCTGCTCCAGGTTGGTGTCTTGGTGCTGTGTGGTCTGTGGGGTGTGGGCCGCGCCAACCAGGATCTGCTGGTGTGCATGGTGACCTATACGCTGCTGGCCTCACTTACGCTCACAAGCTTTTTCTCCATGCCGGTCACGCGCTTTTTGGCGGACATGCTGTTTGCCGAGCGCGAAGAAGAGGTCCTGCCCTCGTTTTGGGGTTCCAACGCCATCATGCTCGTTGCGGGCACGGTGCTCTGCGGCATCTTTTTGCTGTTCTCGGGCGCCACGCTGCTGCAGGGGCTGCTGTGCCTATGGCTGTTCAACATTATGATCGTCAACTGGAACGGCATGAGCTATCTCACGGCCATCAAGGATTACCGCGGCATTCTGTGCAGCTTTGCTGCGGCCATTGGCGTGGCGTGCCTGTGCGCCCTGACCGCGCTGGCGCTGGGGCTGCCGCCGGTCGAGGGCCTGCTGGCGTCAATCGCCCTGGGCTACGGCGTCATGCTCGCCTGGGACGTGGTGCTGCTGTACCGGTATTTTCCTTATAGCGATCGCAGCCCCTGGCTCTTTTTGCGCTGGCTCGACCAATTTATGCCGCTGGCGCTCACGGGCCTGTTTACCAACCTGGGGCTCTTTGCGCACCTGGTGATTATTTGGGCAGGGCCCATTGGCGTGCAGGTCAAAGGCCTGTTTTACGGCGCGCCCTATCATGATGTGCCGGCGTTGCTTTCGTTTTTGACCATTCTGGTCACGACCGTCAACTTTGTGGTGTCGGTCGAAGTCAACTTCTATCCGCGCTACCGCGACTACTACAGCCTGTTTAACGACGGCGGCGTGGTGGGCGACATCGTGGTGGCCGAGGAGGAGATGCTCTCTACGCTTAATAGCGAACTACGCTTTTGCGCGCTCAAGCAGCTGTTTGTGACTGCGGCTGTCATTTCGCTCGAGACCACGGTACTCTCGGCCCTGCCGCTGGGCTTTAACAACCTTATGCACGGGTATTTTCGCACGTTATGCGTAGGCTATGGCCTGTATGCCGTGGGCAACACGATCCTGCTTATCTTGCTGTACTTTACCGACTACAAGGGAGCCGTTCTGGCCTCGGGCCTGTTTGCCGGTGTGGCCGGGCTGGCGACCGCCGTGTCGTTGCTTTTGCCGCAGCAGTTTTACGGCTTTGGCTTTTTGTTGGGTGCGGGCGTGTTTTTTATCGTGGCCCTGCTGCGGCTCGATACCTATACTGCCAACTTACCGTATCGTATCCTGAGTCAGCAGCCCATGGTGGCGACCGACAAAACGGGTCGCTTTACGGAGTTGGGCCGCTTGCTCGACCGTGCCGAGCAGCGCTATGAGGAGTGCCGCCATAAGGGTGAGCCGCACGGCGCGTTTGAGCGCACGGTGGTCCGTGTGTATCGCAACCATTGGGGAGGTTCTGATGGCCGATAGGATGATGTCTCGCCGTCGCCTGTTTGAGGCGGCTGCCGGTGCGCTGTTGCTTTCGGGCTGCTCGGTGCAGGAAGACTCCTCGACCAAAAAGGTCAAAAAGCAGGACAAGATTAAAAAGGCCGAGTCCTCGGACGGTACCAAGCACCTACGCGATAAAGACGAGCTGTACGAGGTCTACGACGACTCGGGCATTGTGACCATGTACCTGACGGTCTCGCGCGGCAACAGCTCCGAGAACACCGACCACAGCTGGGCCGAGATCAATACGTACTCGGTGTATGACTATGCCGACATGGGCGTGACGCGCTATCAGGTTATGGGCCTGCTGCAGGCGGGCGACGAAGACGGCCCGGTGGCCGGCGAGGTTGGCTATGGCGAGGAAGCGCCCAATGCTACCGTGCAGGTGCGCGGTCAGACATCGAGCATGAACTCGCAAAAGAATTACAAGGTGGAGCTCAAAAAGGGCAAGGGTACCTGGCGCCAACAGCGCGCGATTGCGCTCAACAAGCACATGGGCGAGGGTATGCGTTTTCGCAACAAGATGGCCTACGACCTTATCCGCGGGATTCCCCAGATGATGGGCCTGAGCACGCAGTTTGTGCATCTGTGGGTGTGCGACCAGACCGAAAAGTCCAACGATACCTTTGAGGACTACGGCCTGTTTACGCAGGTGGAGCAGCTCAACAAGACGGCGCTTAAGGCACATGGCATGGATAAGAGTGGGCACCTGTACAAGGTGAACAGCTTTGATTTCCATCGCTACGAGGACACCATTAAGCTTGCTGACGATCCCGACTACAACCAGGCAAGCTTTGAGGGCATGCTCGAGATCAAGGGCGATACGGACCACACCAAGCTCATCGAGATGCTCGATGCGCTCAACGACGAATCGCAAAAGATCGATGAGGTGCTCGACACCTACTTTGATACCGAGAATCTGGTCTATTGGCTGGCGTTTCAGATCCTGACGGGCAACTGCGATACTCAGAACCGTAACTGCTATCTGTACAGCCCGCTCAACTCCAATACGTGGTACATCCTCGATTGGGACAACGATGGCATGCTGCGTAAGATGGAGCTTTCTCTTATCGGGTTTTCGGACTATGCGAGCTGGGAGCGCGGCGTAAGCAACTACTGGGGCAACGTGCTATTCAATCGTGCACTGCGTAGCAAATCGTTCCGCAGCGAACTCGACCGCGCCGTAAAGGACCTGCGCTCGTATATGACCGAGGCGCGCCTGAGCAAGATGATCAAACATTATCGCGAGGTTACCGAATCGCTGGTCTTTGCTTCGCCCGATATCGACAATCTGCCTGTCACCAAGGACGAATACGAGCAGATTGCCGCGGCGATTCCCTCCGAGATCGAGGAGAACTATAAGAGCTTTCGCGAGAGCTATAAAAAGCCCATGCCGTTCTACATTGGCGTGCCGCAGATTGATAACGGTAAGCTGCGCATTAACTGGGATGCGTCCTACGACTTTAAGGCGCGTGACATTCGCTATACCGTGGAGCTGGCGCGCGACTATGCCATAAGCGACGTGCTTTTTAAGGCCGAGGACGTGCTGCTTCCCGAGGTGACCTGCGATGCGCCCGATACCGGCCAGTATTTTGTGCGCGTGCGTGCCACCAACTCCGACGGCTATACGCAAGATGCGTTTGACTACTATGTAACCGACGACGGCAAGCACTACGGCATGAAGTGTTTTTACGTGCAAGACGACGGTAAGGTCGTGGAGGATACGTATGAGGAGGGCTAGCGCGCTGCTTGAGCGCCTGGTGGCACCTCCCGCACGCACCACGCAGGAGCGTTATCGCCACGAGCTCAAATATCTCATTAACGAGGGTGAGCACGCCGCGCTTGCCTGCCGCATGGCGCCGGTGTTTAAGCTGGACAAGCATGCGCGGGCGGGTGGCTACACCATTCGCAGCCTGTACTTTGAAGACTACTGCAACTCGGCCTACGAGGAAAAAGACGCCGGTATTCTCATGCGCAAAAAGTATCGCGTGCGCATCTATAACGGCAGCGACAAGGTGATTAAGCTCGAGCGCAAAAAGAAGTACGGTAGCTGGATTTACAAGGAAGATGCTCCGCTCACGCGTGGCGAGTTTGAGCAGATTCTGGCCGGCGACTACGACTTTTTGCTGCGGAGCGCCCATCCGCTCTGCCGCGAGTTCTACATCGAGTGCATCTGCAACATGATGCGCCCGCGGACCATCGTGGACTACGAGCGCGAGCCGTGGGTGATGGACGAGGGCACCGTGCGCATTACGTTTGACATGAACGTGCGTGCCGCGGTGGGAAGCTTCGATATCTTTGACGCGACCTTGCCCGCGCTGCCGGTCCTGGAGCCCGGCAAGCTGGTGATGGAGGTCAAGTTTACCGAGTTTTGCCCGCAGCTGGTGCGCGATATGGTGCCGCCGGGCGCGGCCGAGCTCACGGCGGTCTCCAAGTACTGCCTGTGTTACGAAAAGACTGCCTACCTGCGCGGATTTAATTACTGGCAATCGGATTTTGAGAACCGAGGGGATATTTAGACCATGAGCACCAGGGACTTTTTTAAGAACTCCGTCTTGGAGGCGTTTGGCCAGGTCGACCCTGCCAAGATCGGTCTATCGCTGCTCGTGGCGCTCGCCATGGGCATCCTGATCTATTACGTGTACAAGCGCTTTTTTACCGGCGTGGTGTATTCGCGCAGTTTTGCCGTGACACTCGTGGGCATGTGCGTGCTTACCTGCATGGTCACGCTTGCGATCTCGACCAACGTGGTCATCTCGCTCGGTATGGTCGGTGCTTTGTCCATCGTCCGCTATCGTACGGCGGTTAAGGACCCGCTCGACCTGCTGTATCTGTTTTGGGCCATTACCACGGGCATTACGGCGGGCGCCGGCATGTATGCGCTCGTGGGGCTTACTGCCGTGGTAATTGTGGTGATGATCGCGGGGTTCGCTTCGCACCAGGACAAGGCGCGCGTGTACATGATGGTGATCCATTATACGGGCCAGACCACGGGCGACGATATCGTGCGCGCCTTTGGTCGCACCAAGTTCACGTTGAAGTCCAAGACCATGCGCGGTGACAAGGTGGAGATGGCCGTCGAGGTGTTCTCGGACGGCGTTGACATGCCCTACGCCGATGCGATTCGCGCGCTCGACGGCGTTGAGGACCTGACGCTCATCCAGTACAACGGCGAATATCACGGCTAGTTTGGTTCAGTTTTATTTAAGGGGCGGTGTCGCTTGGACGTGCAGCAGCTTGAAGAGACCTGGGCCGTGAGGGCCGGCGCACGTGAAACGTGTCTTGTTGCGGCCTCGCATGTGCCGGCGGCGCTGTCGATGCTGGGGATTGTGCAGCCCGGCGATCGCTTGGTGGCCTTTGCGGACGACTTTGCCGATGCATTTGCCTGCGGCTTTGATGGCTGCGATGTTGCGCTGGTGGGGGAGCCCGCGGCTGCGGCGTTTGCTGCTGCGTCCGAAGGCTTTGATGCTTCGTTTGATGCCGAGGGGCCGCACCTGTGGTGGTTCGTCAACTCCATCGGCGGGTTTGGTCTGCGTGTGCCCGACCTTCGCGCTCTGGGCCGCGCCGCTCGTGAGCCGCATGCGCTGCTCGTGGTGGATAACACCGTGGCGGGCGTCTTTGGCTGTGATCCGTTACGCTTGGGCGCCGTTCTGTCGCTCGAGGCGCTCGATCGCGTGTGTGCCGGCGTGGCGCCGCGCAAGCTCGTCGCCGCTTCGGTGGCGCGCTCGCGGCTTAAGCGGCATCGCGTGGATGCCGCCGCCGAGTGTGCGTATGCGCTTCTTGCGGATTGCGGTGCGTCTGCACTCGACCTTTCTGTTAATGAGGCTTGCATGCTGGAGCGAGGGCTGTCTTCGCTCGACGCTCGCATGCAGGCCCACTTCGACCGCGCCCGTGCGCTGGCCGAGTATCTGGCCGCCAACGAGATGGTACGCAACGTGCGCTATCCCGGGCTGACCTCGCATCCCGACCATGCCATCGCGACCGGCATCCTGGAGCACGGTTTTGGCCCGGCAGTAGAGTTTGACCTTATCGAGCGAAGTGCGGGTGAGCTGTTCGACACATTGCCGGGGGAGTTTCGCACATCACCCGCCGGCGGCTCAACAACGCGCCTTTCGGCCCCGCGCGGTAAGCGGGGGAGCGCCATCCGCCTCTTCGCCGGCACCGACGACCCTCTGCAGGTGGCTGCCACTCTCGATAACGCCCTTCGCAAGTAGCTAATCGGGGTCTGTGTCACGAAAACGGCCTATTTACTACGTTTAAGCAATAGGGGTCGACCATACCCGCCTATTTTGAAAATTAGCAAGCTGTTTACCAGCGGTTTTGTTTTCATGAAATCTGGTGTGGTCGAGGGTGTCCAACTAAACGTAGTAGATGGGCCCGTTTTGTGGCGCGAGCCTCAACCCGAGGGCGCTGTGGGCTAAAAACCGCCCAAAAGGACTACTCCGCGTTGATGTTGGCGATGAGGGCGTCGGCCTTGGCAGCGATGACGTTGTTGATATCGGCCTGCAGCTCCTTGTAGACTGCTATGGCTCGCTCGCCGGCCGGCGTGAGCGTGGATCCGCGGGCGCCGTCGCGCTCGATGAGTTTGCATCCCAGCTGCCCTTCGGCCTCGTTCACGATGCGCCAGGCCTTAGAATACGCCATGCCCATGCTTTTGGCGGCGCGGTTGAGTGAGTGCTCCCGGGCAATACCCTGCAGCAGCAAGACGCAGCCATGGCCGAACACGCCCGGCAAATCCTTGTCGCACGCTTGAATGACCAACTTTGCCGTCGTCTTGTACTCCATGTGCTCCACGTCTCCCCGCTAAAGTGTTTGCTGGGCAAACGCAAAGCCTGCGTCAAACCCTCGTGTGCTCTTTCTAAACCATGCATTGTAGCAGTCAAAGTGCGTTAAGATACTTCCCCAGTATTGGGCGCCCAAGGTTGGGCTGGGTCCTACGAGGCCTGCAGCCGACCGGTCGCATGGAAAAAGGAGAAACATGGCTACGTTCTTTCCCGGTGAGTCCCACACGTTTTCGGAGTATCTGCTGGTCCCTGGTTACTCGTCCTCGCAGTGCATCCCCAACAACGTCTCTCTTAAGACGCCGCTAACCCGCTTCAAGCGCGGTGAGAAGCCGGCAATCACCCTGAACATCCCCATGGTTTCCGCCATCATGCAGTCCGTCTCGGGCGTCGACATGGGTGTCGCGCTCGCTACCGAGGGTGGCCTGTCCTTCATTTACGGTTCTCAGACCCCCGAGTCCGAGGCTGCTATGGTCAAGGCCGTTAAGGATCACAAGGCTGGTTTCGTTCAGTCCGATTCCACGCTGACACCCGACATGACCATGGAGCAGGTCATCGAGCTCAAGGAGAAGACCGGCCACTCCACCATGCCGGTCACCGACGACGGCACTCCCAAGGGCAAGCTCCTGGGCATTGTCACCAGCCGTGACTATCGTCCCAGCCGCGATGACCACCAGAAGAAGGTCTCCGAGTTCATGACCCCGCGCGAGCAGCTCATCGTGGGCGACAAGAACATCAGCCTCAAGGTTGCCAACGACGTCATCTGGGACAACAAGCTCAACGCCCTGCCTATCGTCGACGACAACGATCACCTTATGGGCATCGTCTTCCGCAAGGACTACGACAGCCACAAGACCAACCCCAACGAGCTGCTCGATAACGACAAGCGCTATATGGTCGGCGCCGGTATCAATACTCGCGACTATGCCGAGCGCGTGCCGCTGCTCATCGAGGCCGGTGCCGATGTCCTGTGCATCGATTCTTCCGAGGGCTTCAGCGAGTGGCAGAAGCGCACCATCGAGTGGATCCGCGCCAACTACGGCGAGGACGTCAAGGTCGGTGCCGGTAACGTCGTCGACGCCGAGGGCTTCCGCTTCTTGGCCGACTGCGGTGCCGACTTCATCAAGGTCGGTATCGGCGGCGGTTCCATCTGCATCACTCGCGAGACCAAGGGTATCGGTCGTGGCCAGGCCACCGCGCTGATCGACGTCTGCCGCGCCCGTGACGAGTACTACGAGGAGACCGGTGTTTACGTGCCCGTGTGCTCCGACGGCGGTATCGTATACGACTACCACATGACGCTCGCCCTTGCCATGGGCGCCGACTTTATGATGCTGGGCCGCTACTTCGCCCGCTTTGACGAGAGCCCGACCGAGCGCGTCAACGTCAACGGCCAGTACATGAAGGAGTACTGGGGCGAGGGTTCTGCGCGTGCCCGCAACTGGCAGCGCTACGACCTGGGCGGCGCCGCGAAGCTCAGCTTCGTCGAGGGCGTCGACTCCTACGTTCCCTACGCCGGCTCCCTCAAGGACGGCGTGGGCGGCACGCTCTACAAGGTCAAGTCCACGATGTGCAACTGCGGCGCCCTCTCGATCCCCGAGCTCCAGGAAAAGGCACGCCTGATCCTGGTCTCCTCGACCTCGATCGTCGAAGGCGGAGCCCACGACGTAGTCGTCAAGGACTCCCAGCAAAGCGTCAGCTACCGCTAAGCGGCTTTCCCAGGCACCGCACCTTGCCGTTCAAACCGTCGCTTGCGTACCTAAGTACGCGGCGCTCCTCTTTCACGGCAATCTGCGGCACCTGGAAAACCCGTTCGTGCTAGAACGAGTTTCAGACAAAGGTTGATTCCCAACCACGTTATTTAGATAAAGCGAGATGCCTGCAAGTCGCAGGCATCTCGCTTGTCGTATTTGCTATCATCAGTCGAGTCAACCTTAGGGTCGGGCGGCTTAGCTTTGTTCGCTACAAGTTCCGCACGCAAAGAAGAGCACTAAATGTGCTCTTCGTCTTGCGCAGGACTGTTCGCAGTAGCGAATAAAGCTAAGCCGACCGACCCCAGCAAGATTAAAGGAGCTGATATGTGCGATTGCACAGATCATAAGGATGAGATCCCTGCCTACGACGCGCAGGCCATTGAGTCCCGGTGGATGAAGACGTGGGACGACGAGAACCTCTTTGCCGTCGACACCGACGCCACCAAGCCCAAGAAGTATGTGCTCGAGATGTTCCCGTATCCGTCGGGCGACCTACACATGGGCCACGCGCGCAACTATACCATCGGCGATGCCATGGCCCGTCAGGCCCGCATGCGCGGCTTTGACGTGCTGCACCCCATCGGCTTTGACGCCTTTGGCCTGCCCGCCGAGAACGCCGCCATCAAGCACAACACGCAGGCTGCCGCCTGGACGTATAAGAACATGGACCAGGCGCTCGCCACGATGAGGCGCATGGGCTTCTCCTACGACCTGGATCGCACCGTTAAGACCTGCAGCCCCGACTACTATCGCTGGGGTCAGTGGATCTTTGAGAAGATGTGGGAAAAGGGCCTGGTCTATCGTAAGAAGAATCCGGTTAACTGGTGCCCCACCTGCAAGACCGTTTTGGCTAACGAGCAGGTGACCGAGGGCAAGTGCTGGCGTTGCGGCACCGAGCCCGAGAAGCGCGACCTTGAGCAGTGGTACTACAAGATCACCGAGTACTCCCAGGAGCTGCTCGACGACCTGGAGAAGCTCCCCGGCTGGCCCGAGCGCGTCAAGCAGATGCAGGCCAACTGGATCGGTCGCTCTGAGGGCGCCGAGGTCGACTTTACCCTGTGCGATGCCGATGGCGAGCCCATCGAGGGCGATGAGGGCAAGATCACCGTCTTCACCACGCGTGCCGATACCCTTTTTGGTGTCTCCTTCTTTGTCCTGGCTCCCGAGTACGCGCGCCTGCACGAGCTCGTCGAGGGCACGGAGTACGAGGAGGCCGTCACCAAGATCGTCGAGGACTCCAAGCACATCTCTGCCGTCGAGCGTGCCCAGGGCACCCTCGAGAAGCACGGTGCCTTTACCGGCCGCTATGTGGTGAACCCCGTCAACGGCGAGAAGGTCCCCGTGTGGGTTGCCGATTATGTCGTTGCCGACTACGGCACCGGCGCCGTCATGGCCGTTCCCTGCGGCGACCAGCGCGACTTTGAGTTCGCCCGCAAGTATGACCTGCCTATTGTGCCGATCATCCTGGACGATGACGATCGCGCTGCCGTCGAGGCCAGCGGCGAGACCATCGATACCTTCCATGCCGAGACCGTCGACTGGGATTGCGCCCACGCTGCCGAGGGCACGCTCGTCCAGTCCGGCAAGTATACCGGCATGCGCGGCGGCAAGCACTCCGAGGGCGAGGCTGCGATCGTGGCCGACCTCGAGGCCATGGGCTGCGGCCGTCGCAAGGTTGAGTTCCGTCTGCGCGACTGGCTCATCAGCCGTCAGCGCTACTGGGGCAACCCCATCCCGGCCATTCACTGCGAGCACTGCGGCATCGTGCCCGTGCCCGAGGACCAGCTGCCGGTGACGCTGCCCGAGAACCTGGACCTGGGTGCCGGCGAGACCCTCGCCGAGTGCAAGGAGTTCTACGAGACCACCTGCCCGGTCTGCGGTCGCCCGGCCAAGCGTGAGACCGATACCATGGACACCTTCACCTGCTCCAGCTGGTATTACCTGCGCTATACCGACCCGCACAACACCAAGCTGCCCTTCTCCCGCGAGGCGGCAGACCGTTGGATGCCCGTCGATAACTACATCGGCGGCATCGAGCACGCCATTTTGCACCTGCTCTACAGCCGCTTCTTTACAAAGGCACTGCGCGACCTGGGTTTGCTGAGCGTTGATGAGCCCTTCACCAACTTGCTGTGCCAGGGCATGGTCAAGGACGAGAATGGCGACACCATGTCCAAGTCCAAGGGCAACGTCGTGCCCCCGAGCTCGGTCATCGAGCCCTACGGTGCCGACACCATGCGTCTGGCGATCCTGTTTATCGCCCCGCCCGAGAAGGATTTCGACTGGGATCCCAAGGCCGTCGAGGGCGCTAACCGCTTCATTAAGCGCGCCTGGCGTATCGTGTGGCAGCTCGTCCAGTCCGGCGACGCCAACGTGGTCTTTGACAAGTCCGCGCTTGACGAGACCGCGATGAAGCTCTACCGCGAGCGTCATCGCACCATCGCCAAGTGCACCGAGGACTTCGATCGCGGCCAGTTCAACACCGCCATCTCGGCCGTCATGGAGCTCGTCAACGCGGCGAGCGCCTACCTCAACGCCACCGAGGGTACCGCTCGCGACAAGGCGCTGTGCTACGGCGTGGCTAAGGATATCGTGAGCGTCCTTGCCCCCATCTGCCCGTTCTGGGCCGACGAGCTGTGGCATGAGGCGCTCGGCTGCGAGGGCAATGCCTACACCGCCGCCTGGCCCGAGTTCGACTTGGCCGAGTCCATCGAGGACACGGTGCAGATCGTCGTACAGGTGCTCGGCAAGGTCCGCGGCCGCATCGACGTCGCCCGCGACGCCTCCAACGAGGAGATGCAGGCTGCCGCTGAGGAAGCCGTCGCCAAGTGGCTCGAGGGCAAGACGGTCGTCAAGGCCATCTGCGTGCCCGGCAAGCTGGTCAACCTGGTGGTCAAATAAGCTCTGCGCGTAAAGCTGACATGCAATAAACGAGGGGCGGTCCGGTTGGGTCGTCCCTCGTTTTGTGTTGTCTGCCCTGCTTAGTCAGTGCGTCGCACCGTCTTCTACGGGATGTGTACCAGGTCCCTAAAGTAAACGTTGCCTGTTGCCTCTTCGAACATCCAGATGTTGAGGTAGATGTCGTTGAGGTCGTTGTTCACATCAAAGTCCGGGTCGTCGAAGGTGCCCACAAAGGTGAGCATGGCGCGCGTTTCCTCGCCCGCTGCGACCGGCTGGCGCATGCGCACATCGCGGACCACGCCGTCGACGTAAGCGTAGGAGTCCACATCGCCAAACATCATGTCGACATCGGTGTTGTTTGTCACCGCAAAGACCAACGCGGCGTCGCCGTAGCCATCCGTGTCCTTGCCCACGCAGATAACATGGACGCTCTCGTCTGCCTCAAGGTCGATGGGGAACTGTTCTTGGGGGTCGGGACTCAGGCCCTGGGGATCGACGATGTCTTCGTTTATTTTGTCGAAGCTTTCCGATGGCGTCTTTTTCTCGATGGCTTTGGTGCTGCCAGGGTTCGGTTCGCATGTTCCGGTTTTGCCATTCGTGTTGCCGCAGCCTAAGAGGGCCAACGAGCACGTTGCGATGGCGAGCGCAGTTATGCAGGGGGTGCCTAGACGTTTCATGTGTGCCTCCTTGCCGTAGAGGATTTGGAATGGTTCGTCGTTGCGCGACTTGCTGGCTGGCTTGTTGCAGAATGCCCCTTAGCGTAAGTCTGATCGATAGGGGCTCGGGGAGGAATGCCCTTGGGGTCCGAACGGGCCTGTGGAATGGGACGCATGGCCCGTTTTGGGACTGTTGAGGGCGCGCCGCATGGGGTTCCTCGGTCAATTGTCCTATTCTTGTGGAGAACCTGTGCGCACGCTGACCTGCAGATTCGTACTGTGCTTGCGCGTTTCCGCAGCTATTGGTATAGTTTGCTTGCAAATGAAGTTGTAATTTAAAGAAGTGGGGTTTCGGCCCCGCTTCTTTTTTGTATGGATGGAGGTGCCGCAATGGTCAAGACCAAGACCGAGCAGGCGATCATCGACGCGCTCGAGGCCGTCGCTCCCCAGCACGATGTCGACATCGTCGACGTCGAGCTCGTGGGCGCCACCAAGGCCCCCTGCGTGCGCGTGCGTATCGAGGGTGCCGAGGGTCAGAGCCTGTCTCTCAACGACGTCACGGCCAACACCAAGTGGGTCGGCGATGTGATTGAGGAGCTCGACCCTATCTCTTCGAGCTATACGCTTGAGGTGTCGAGCCCGGGCATGGCGCGCCCGCTGCGCCGCCCGAGTGACTTTGCCCGCTTTGTGGGCGAGAACTGCGAGCTCACCTCTACAGCCACCGAGGGCCGTCGCAAGTACGCCGGCAAGATTGCCGCTGCGACCGAGACCGAGGTGACCCTCGAGCTCGAGGACGGCGAGTCCGTTACCCTCGATTTCTCTAATGTTAAAAAGTGCAAGTTGAAGCCCACCTACGACTTCAAGCCCGCGAAGGAAGGAAAGTAAGATGGCAGCATCCGACATGATGTCCGCCCTGATGGAGCTTTGCCAGGAGAAGCACATCGACCAGCTCTACCTGATCGACCGCCTGGAGCAGTCGCTCGCCAAGAGCTATGCCGAGATCCTGCATCTTGAGTGGGGCGCCAAGGTGACCATCGACCGCACCACCGGCAAGATCTACGTCTACCGCCTGGAGCCGATCGACGATTCCATGGACGAGGAGGGCAACTTCACCGAGTTCGAGGAGATCGACGTCACCCCTAAGAACACGAGCCGCATCGCTGCCCAGCACGCCAAGGCCGAGATCAACGCCATCGTGCGCAACTCCGCCCGCGAGCAGATCTACGAGGAGTTCTCCGGCCGCATCGGTGACCTCATCAGCGGTACCGTGCTGCAGTCCACGCCCGACTTCACGATCGTCAAGATTCGCGAGGGCGTCGAGGCCGAGCTGCCGCACTTCGATCAGCGCCGTTACGAGAACGAGCGCAACGAGCGCCCGATGGGCGAGCGTTACCTGCACAACCAGCACATCAAGGCCGTGATCATCGACGTTCGCGACCCCAACTCCAACCTGCAGCCGGTTCGTGGCGAGCACAGCCGTCCGCCGATTGTCATCTCCCGTACCCACCCCGAGCTCATGCGTCGTCTGTTTGAGCAGGAGGTGCCCGAGATCTATGAGGGCACCGTCCAGATCAAGTCGATCGCCCGCGAGCCCGGCCAGCGTTCCAAGGTCGCCGTCCACTCGCTCGACGACCGTCTGGATCCCGTGGGCGCCTGCGTCGGCCCCAAGGGCAGCCGTGTTCGCGCTGTCGTGGGCGAGCTCCGTGGCGAGCGCGTCGACGTCATCCTGTGGGATGCCGATCCTGCCGTCTACGTTGCCAACGCCCTGTCGCCTGCCAAGGTCACCCGCGTCCTCATCGACGAGGAGAAGGCCTACGCCGGCGTCATCGTGCCCGATGACCAGCTGTCCCTCGCCATCGGCAAGGAGGGCCAGAACGCCCGCCTCGCTGCGCGCCTGACCGGCTGGCACATCGACATCAAGTCCGAGACGCTTGCCGCCGACATCCTCAAGAACGTTCCCGTTCACGAGGAGCCCGCCGCCGACCTGATCGGTGACGAGGAGGACGAGGACGTCCGTCGCTGCGAGTATGTGTCCGAGGACGGCATCCAGTGCCGCAACCAGGCTCGTCCCGGCTCCCGTTTCTGCGGTGTCCACGACACCGACGCCTTCGATGATGCGGAGGACCTGATCTAGCGCGCGGTCGCGCCGGGCAGGTCCTGGCGCGTCTCCCACGCTCGTTCAGTCTCTAGGCACCCAAGGTGCCAGAAAGGGTAGGTGAAGTCATATGGCAAAAGTCCGTGTGTCCACCCTGGCCAAAGAGTTCGGCATGACCTCCAAGGAACTGATGGGTCATCTCGCCGATATGAAGATTCCCGCTAAGTCCGCATCCTCCACCTTGGAGGACGCCTATGTCGCCATGGTCCGCAAGCAGCTCGCCTCGGTGATCGAGGCCCGCGCTCAGGAAGTCGAGGCCGCCAAGCAGGCCGAGGAGCAGGCTGCCGCCGCCGAGGAGGCTGCACGCGCCGCCGAGGCCGAGCGCGAGCGCATCGCCGCCGAGAAGGCACGCGAGGAGGAGCGCCGTCAGTTTGCCGCAGCCCAGGCTGCCGAGGAGGCTGCCCGCGCCGAGGCCGAGGCCAAGAAGAAGGCCGAGCAGGAGCGCCTTGCTCGCGAGAAGGAGGAGGCTGCTCGCGAGGCCCAGCGCCGCGCCGTTCCCGCTTCCGACTCCGGTTCGCGCTTCCGTTCGCTGCTCGACCAGATCGCCGCACAGGAGACCGTGCTCAAGGAGAAGAAGGACGCCGAGGACAAGGCCAAGGCCGAGCGTGCCGCCGAGCGCGGTAACCGTCGTGGCGGCAACAACGACCGCCGCGGAGGCCGTCGTAACGATCGTAACGCCTCCGACAGCAACTCCGAGCGCAACGCCTCCGAGAGCCGTCCGCACAGCCATCGCACCAACGCCAGCAACAACGTCGCTGCCGGCATGGACTTCCCCAACCCCGACAAGCAGGGCAAGGGCAAGAAGCGCAAGGGCGGTCACAACAACGAAGAGGACCACTACAGCCGTATGGCTCGCGAGGCCGAGGAGTACAGCCGCGAGAAGGTGCTCGAGGAGGCCCGTGCCGCCGTCGAGGAGGCCTCTCGCGAGTCCACCGGTCGCCGCAAGAAGCGCAAGGAGAAGCGCGAGCGCGAGGCTGCCAAGGCTCAGGAGGAGCGCAAGATAGAGGAGGCGCTGGCCCAGGGCGTGAACCCCGAGGAGCTCGACGCCATCAAGGTCTCCCAGGGCGTTACCGTCCAGGAACTCGCCGAGGCACTTGACGTTCCGGCCAACGACATCATCAAGCGCCTGTTCCTGTTGGGCACGCCGCTCACCATGACACAGTCCATGTCTGACGACCTCGTCGAGCTCGTTGCCGACGACCTGGGCCGTCAGATCAAGATCATCACCCCCGAGGAGGAGAACACCTTCTCGTTCTACGACGATCCCGCCGACCTTAAGCCGCGTGCACCGGTCGTCACCGTCATGGGCCACGTCGACCACGGCAAGACGAGCCTCCTCGACGCCATCCGTCACACCGGCGTCGCTGCCGGCGAGGCGGGCGGCATTACCCAGGCAATCGGCGCTTCGCAGGTTATGATCAACGACCGCAAGATCACCTTCATCGATACCCCGGGTCACGCCACCTTTACGGCTATGCGTGCCCGTGGTGCCAAGGTGACCGACATCGTCATTCTGATCGTCGCCGCCGACGACGGCGTCATGCCCCAGACGGTCGAGTCGATCAACCACGCCAAGGCTGCCGGCGTACCCATCGTCGTCGCCGTCAACAAGATCGATAAGCCGGGTGCCAACCCCGACCGCGTGCGCCAGGAGCTCACCGAGTACGGTGTCATCCCCGAGGAGTGGGGCGGACAGAACATGTTCGTCAACATCTCGGCGAAGCAGAAGATCGGTATCGACGATCTTCTCGAGACCGTGCTGCTCCAGGCCGATGTACTCGAGCTCAAGGCCAACCCGGACACCTTTGCCTCCGGCAACGTCCTCGAGGCCAAGCTCGACAAGGGCCGCGGCTCGGTCGCTACCGTGCTCGTGACCCGCGGTACCCTGCACGTGGGCGATACGCTGGTCGCCGGCCTCACCTACGGCCGCGTCCGCGCCATGCTCGACCCCAAGGGCCGCACCGTCACCGAGGCCGGTCCCTCCGACGCCGTCGAGATCCTGGGCCTGCAGTCCGTGCCCAACGCCGGTGACGAGTTCCGCGTGTTCGAGGACGAGCGCGAGGCTCGCGCCCTTGCCGACGAGCGTTCGCTCAAGGCCCGTATCGAGGAGCAGAGCCGCGTCAAGCACGTCACGCTCGAGAACCTCTTCGAGACCATTGCAGACGCCGAGGTCAAGGAGCTCAACCTGATCATCAAGGCCGACGTCCAGGGTTCCATCGAGGCCCTTCAGGATTCGCTCGACAAGATGGATCAGTCCGAGGTTCGTATCAACACGATCCACTCCGCCGTTGGTGCCATCAACGAGACCGACGTCGTCCTGGCCGACGCCTCCAACGCCATCATCATCGGCTTTGGTGTCCGTCCCGACGGTAAGGCCCGCTCCGCTGCCGAGCGCGAGGGCGTCGAGATCCGTTGCTACGACGTCATCTACAAGTGCCTCGAGGAACTCGACGCTGCCCGTATCGGCATGCTTAAGCCCACCGAGGTCGAGGTCTCCACGGGTACCGCGACCGTCCTGGACACCTTCAAGGTGCCCAAAGTCGGTATCGCCGCCGGTGTCCGTGTCGAAGAGGGCGAGATCGCCGCGACCGATTCCGTGCGTCTGGTGCGCGACGGCATCGTGGTCTTCAACGGCAAGATCGCCTCGATGCGCCACTACAAGGACGAGGCCAAGAGCCTCAAGAGCGGTTCCGAGGGCGGCATTGGCCTGGAGAACTTCCAGGACATCAAGCCCGGCGACCAGATCGAGGGTTACCGCATCGACCAGGTTGCCCGTACCGAGTAGGGGGTGGCGCTATGAAGCAAACGCAGGCAATCCGTCGTCTGGGCGAGCAGCTTCGCGAGAAGCTCGGTTATATCCTGCTCTTTGAGGTTTCCGATCCGCGTCTTGACCTGGTTACTTTGACCGCGGTCGAGGTCGCGGTGGACCGTTCGTTCGCGCGTGTGTTCGTGTCGTGCGATGCGAGCCGCTACGACGAGGTCATGGAGGCGCTCGCAAGCGCTAAGGGCCGTATTCGCAGCCTGTTGGCTCGCTCGCTCGATTGGCGTGTTACGCCCGAGCTCGATTTTCGCATCGATCGCTCGACCGATGAGGCCGAGCGCATCACGCGTGCGCTGGAAAACGTTCCCGCCACGCTTGCGATCGAAAAGGACGAGGACGGCTATCCGATAGCGGATGCCGCCCAGGAGGCAGCTTTAGATGACTAATTCCGCCGACCTCGCCTCGTGCGAGTCTGCAGATATTCAGCGACGCATCCTCGAGCTCATCGAGGGTGCGTCCTCCATTGCGATTTCGGGACACACTTCTCCCGATGGCGACGCCCTGGGCTCCGTGTTGGGTCTGGGCCTCTCGCTTATGAAGTTTTTCCCTAACAAGGACATTGCCCTGCTGCTGGCAGACGATGATCCGGTTCCGCGCATCTACCGCTTTATGGAAGGCTCCGATCGCCTGGTACCGGCATCTGCGTATACCGGCAATCCGGACCTGTTCATCTCGGTGGACGTGCCGGTCGTCGAGCGTCTCAATAATTCCGCCGAGGTGCTTCGTCGCTCCAAGCATGTGGTGTGCTTCGATCACCATCCGGCGCGCGAGGAGTTTGCCGAGCTCAGCCTGAGGCGCGTCGAAGCTGCAGCCTGCGCCATGATCATCGACCGCTTCTTGGACAATTGCGGCATTGTCGCACGTGATGGCGTTGCGACCTGCCTGCTGTGTGGTTTGGTTACCGATACCGGCCGTTTTCAGTACCAAAACGCCGATGCAGCCGCGTTCCATGCAGCCTCGCGTCTGGTTGCCCACGGTGCCGATCCGGCGCGTGTGGCACTCGAGGTCTACCAGAGCATGCGCGTTGAGTTTTTGCACCTCAAGTCCATCGTTATGGGCCGCATTAAGACGGTGGCCCACGGGCGCGTCGCGTATAGCTACGCGTACCAGAGTGACCTTGAGGCGTGCGGTGTCACCTCGGATGAGTGCGACGGTCTGGTTGACGTGGTGCGCTCGGTGATGGGCGTCGAGGTCTGCCTGTTCCTGAAGGGCATTGAGGGCGATACCAAGGTGCGCGGCAACCTGCGCTCCAAGGGTGACCTCAACGTGTCCGAGATCGCTGCTGCCTTTGGCGGAGGCGGACATCCTGCTGCCGCCGGTTTCTCCAACAACGGAACGATTCTCGAGACGCTCACCGTGGCACTTCCCATGCTGGCCGAACTGGTAGGGGAGGATCCCGCTTCGGTGACCGTCGAGCTTTAACTTTTTGGATGGTACATGGCTCGTCGTACGCCTTCTCAACTGAATATGCTGCTCGCCGTCGATAAGCCGGTGGGCTGCACGTCCCACGATGTGGTTTCGCAATGCCGGCGCGCCCTCCATGAGCGACGCGTCGGCCATGCCGGCACGCTCGACCCCATGGCATCGGGTGTCATGGTGGTGGGTGTGGGCCAGGCCACCCGTCTGCTGGGCATGCTCACGCTCGATACCAAAAGCTATGTCGCCGACATCTCGTTTGGCGCCGAGACCAATACCGATGATGCGGAGGGCGAGGCGGTACGCACGGTGGCTGTTGCCAACGAGCTCCGCGATCCTGCCTATGCCCGTGAGCGCTTGGCCGCTATGCTGGGTCCGCAGATGCAGGTGCCGCCGGCGTTTTCGGCTATCTCGGTCAATGGCGTTCGCGCCTACAAGTCTGCTCGCGAGGGCAATGCGGTGGACCTACCTCCGCGCCCCGTCGAGGTCTATGCCGCCGACCTGATCGCCGTGGGAGGCGAAGGTGATACGTGTGTGTGGACCGTGGCGTTCTCAGTGAGCAAGGGTACCTATATCCGTGCGCTCGCTCGCGATTTGGGCCGCGCCTGCGAGAGCGCCGCGCACATTTCCGCGCTGCGCCGCACGGCCTCCGGTGTTGTTTCCATTGGCGCTTGTCATGCGGTCGAGGAGCTTTCTCCCGAGTCCGCGGCTGGCTTTGCCCTGGATCCCATTGCGGCCTTGGGCGCCACGCGTGTTGACTTGCCGGGCAATCTTGCCGACGACCTGCTCTACGGCCGACGCATTCCCGTTGAGCGTGCGCTTGCCGATTTCGATTCCGCGAAGGCGCCTTTTGCGTTGGTGCTCGATGGGGGACTCAAGGCGCTTGCCCGCATTGAGAGTGGCCGCTTTGTCATGGAGCACGTGTTTCCGCAGGCAATCGGCGGTGTTCGATGATGTTGTCCGCTCGTGAGCTCGCGCGTATCTTTTTCGAGGGCGAGTCGGACGAGGCCCGCATCGTCACTGCCGATGCGTTTGATGAGTGCGAGCACTTGGGTGCTGCATCGATTGCCATCGGCGTGTTCGATGGCGTTCACCGTGGACACCGGGAACTCATCGAAGCGCTTGTCCGTGATGCCCGTGCCCATGACTGCAAGGCTGTCGTGGTCACTTTCGATCCCGATCCGGACGTTGTGGTGAGTCCTTCGCCCGCTCAAAAATTGATGACGACGGCCGACCGTCTACATGCCCTGGCTCAAACCGGGGTCGATGCGGTGGTGGCCGTTCCCTTTACGCCTGAGGTTGCGGCGCTTGACCATGTTGATTTTCTCTCGCTGGTGTCGCGTCTGGTCGACATTCGATCGATTCGCGTTGGCAGCGACTTTAGGCTGGGTCGTGGCGGTGCTTCTGGTGTTGCCGAGATGCGCGCCTGGGGTGTCGAGCGCGGCGTTGACGTATACGGGCACGACTTGCTTTGCGAGGGCGGTGAGGCCATTTGCGCCACCCGCATTCGTCATGAGCTGGGACAGGGCCATGTGGAGCTTGCTGCTGAGTTGCTCGGCCGCCCGTATATGGTGCGCGGCGGTGTTATTCGCGGCCGTCACGAGGGTTCTGGCATGGGCTTTCCCACGGCAAACCTACATGTTCCCGACGGCATTCAGGTGCCTGCCGATGGCGTGTATGAGGGCCTGGTGCTGGTCAACGACATCGTGTGGCCCGCTGCCGTTAACGTCGGACTGCCGCCGACGTATGCTGACGATGCGGCATCTGCGCATCTCGAGGCCAATTTAATTGGTTATACGGGCGACCTGTATGGCGCTTCCGTTTCGCTGGCGTTTACGCGCTGGCTGCGTCCGTCGCGCGTGTTCGATTCGCTGGATGAGTTGATCGCGACCGTCGAGGGTAATATCGAAGATATTCGTCACAACTTGGGCGAGCAGGGGGTGAGCGTCCGTGATTAGCGATGAGGAAAAAGACCAGGTCCGCGCTGCGTCCGACCTAGTTGCCATCGTGCAGGAAACGGTTGAGCTCAAGCCCCGCGGCCATGAGTTTTGGGGCTGCTGCCCCTTTCATGGCGAAAAGACGCCGTCCTTCCACATAATCCCTGCCACGCAGGTGTGGCATTGCTTTGGCTGCGGCGAAGGCGGCGATGTCTTCACCTATATCATGAAGCGCGAGAACCTGAGCTTTCCCGAGTCAATCCGATATTTGGCCGATCGCGCGGGTATTGAGCTGCATGACACCGGAGATCGCCGCGAGCGCGGTACCAAGCGTGCCCGAATCTACGATCTGTGCGCCGAGGCCGCCCAGTTCTACCACACCATGCTTATGCGCGGTAAGGACGGCCGTCCGCGCGAGTACTTTGCCAGCCGCGGCATGGGTGGCGACGTCTGCCGCCGCTACTGCCTGGGCTTTGCGCCTGGCCGCAACGCGCTGGTGTCGCACCTGTCCCAGGCGGGTTTTACCCCGCAGGAGATGATCGATGCCAACGTTGCCGTGAGCCGCGGGCGCGGGCAGCTTGCCGACCGCTTCTACGACCGCGTGATGTTCCCCATCTTTGACGAGCAGGGTCACAACATTGCCTTTGGTGGTCGCATCATGGGTGACGGCCAACCCAAGTACCTCAATACCGCCGAAACGAGCGTGTTCCATAAAAAGCGAAACCTCTACGGCTTTAATTGGGCCAAGGAGTTTATCGTCGCGCAGGATACCGCCATCGTGGTGGAGGGCTATACCGACTGCATCGCCTGTTGGGAAGCGGGGATTAAAAACGTTGTCGCCACGCTGGGCACCGCGCTCACGGAGCATCACGTCAAGACGCTCACCCGCTTTGCCAAGCGCATCGTGTATATGTTTGACGGCGATGCTGCCGGTCAAAAGGCCGCTCGCCGTGCGATTCAGTTTATCGAGCAGGATTCTATGGACCTGCGCTGCGTGGTACTGCCCGACGGTAACGATCCCATGGAGTTCATCACGGCGCACGGCGGAGGGGAGCTGCAGAAACGCATTGACGCCGCGGAGCCGCTCATGGACTTCGTGTACCGTTCGCTTCAGGAGTCGAGCGACATCTCCACGCCGGGCGGTCGCGCCAAGGCGCTGGAGGATGCGCTGACGCTTATCTATCCGCTGCGCGACAGCTATATGATCGACACGTACTTTATTCAAATTGCCGACCTGTTGGGTTTGGATCTGGAGACAGTTCGTGCGAGCTCGGGCCGTGTGTTTCGCGATGTCGCCAAGCGCGAGGATGCCGAGCGCCGCCGCGAACAGAACTATGAGCGCCAGCGGGCGCAGGCTGAGCGGTCCGGTAGCGCGGGCGGTCGGGCGTCGGGTTCTCGCGATGCCGGTCGCGGTGCTTGGGCGTCGGGCGCGACGCCGGCAGTAGCGGCGCCGGTCGAGGAAGAGCCGTACGACTATGTCCCGCTCGATGCCTACGGTGCCGCGCCCGTGGAGGTCGTCGACGACCTGCCGCCGATCGACGTGCCTGATGGTATGGGTGCTGCACCTGTGACTGATGGTTCGGGCGCTCCGGCTGCGGCGGCGCCGATGGTTCTTACTGATCTTGAGCGTAAGTCCTTGGCAGGGGAGCGTGAGCTGCTGACCATGCTCACGAGCTACCCCGACCTGTTCCGCACGTATGCCGACCGCATCTGCTCTATCGAGTGGGTTGACCCACGTCACGAGTCCATCGCATGGGCCGTTCTGGCAACTCCGCCGGGAACCGATCCTGCAGCCTGCATGGATGCGGCGCGCTCGGTGTGTCCCGAGGCGGCAACGCTTGTGAGTGCCGGGCGCATCTCGGCGACGAGCAAGCACCCCACCGAGACGAACATCGTGTTTATGCTCGATACGCTCGAGCTCTACACCATCAAGCGCCGCATGCGTGCCGCACAGGCCAAGCTGCGCCAGGACCGTTCGCTCGACGATGAGGCCCGTCGCGCGCTGACCGTGCAGGCCGCGCAGGATTCGCAGCGTCAACGCGAACTGCAAAAGTCGATCGGCGGCGTGGCGGACCCGTTCCGTTTGATCGGTCTGGAGGCCGCAGGCACCGAACAGGCCTAGATGTTGTGGTCAACCAGCGTATTCTTGCCTATATCCAGTCCTCTTTTTGGGTATAGACGTCAATGTGTGTGCTAAAGTATTGAGTCCTGTGGACTATGAAGGGAGAATCTGTGCCAAAAAAGACTGAGAGCACGGGTACTGGGCTGGAATCCTACGTTGCAAAGCTCATGGGCAACGGCTCAAACAGGACTTCGGTAACCGAGGACGAGATTCAGGTCGCCCTGAAGGATATCGATGTTTCTGACGAGCAGCTCACCGCGGTGTATTCCGCGCTGCGCAACAGCGGCATCCAGATTATCTCCGCGAGCGGTAACGACGACGCCCCCATGGACGTCGACGATGACGATAACGATACCGATACTGACGATTTCGATGATGACGACGAGCACGATTCCGGCTCGCTTGACGATCACGAGCTCAAGATGGCCCGTCAGGCCGATGCCGAGATGGGTTCTTCCAAGAGCAAGAAGAAGCGCACCGTGCGCACGTCCCGTTCACGCTCCCGCGTGCGTGGCATCGATGCCTCCACGGTGATGCTGACCGGCGACCCGGTTCGTATGTACCTCAAGGAGATCGGCAAGGTCGACCTGCTGACCGCCTCCGAAGAGGTCGATCTGGCCATGAAGATCGAGGCCGGTCTCGAGGCCACCGAGAAGCTCGAGGCTGCCGATGCCGGCGAGCTCGAGCTCACGCGTGCCGAGATGCGTCGTCTTACGCGCATTGAGAACGTGGGCCTCGAAGCCAAGCAGGCACTCATCAGCGCAAACCTGCGTCTGGTTGTCTCCATCGCCAAGCGCTATGTCGGCCGCGGCATGCTGTTCCTGGACCTGATCCAAGAGGGCAACCTCGGTCTGATTCGCGCCGTCGAGAAGTTCGACTACCAGAAGGGCTTCAAGTTCTCCACGTACGCCACGTGGTGGATCCGTCAGGCCATTACGCGCGCTATCGCCGACCAGGCCCGTACCATCCGTATTCCCGTGCATATGGTCGAGACTATCAACAAGCTCGTCCGCGTGCAGCGCCAGCTCCTTCAGGACCTGGGTCGCGACCCGACCCCCGAGGAGATCGGTGCCGAGATGGACATGAGCGCCGACCGCGTCCGCGAGATCCAGAAGATCTCGCAGGAGCCCGTGTCGCTCGAGACCCCCATCGGCGAGGAAGAGGATTCCCAGCTGGGCGACTTCATCGAGGACTCCCAGGCAATCGTTCCGCCCGATGCCGCCAGCTTCTCCATGCTGCAGGAGCAGCTCACTCAGGTGCTCGACTCGCTTGCCGATCGTGAGCGCAAGGTTATCGAGCTGCGCTTTGGCCTTGTCGACGGACATCCCCGTACGCTCGAGGAAGTCGGCCGCGAGTTTGGCGTCACGCGCGAGCGTATCCGCCAGATCGAGTCCAAGACCTTGGCCAAGCTCCGCCACCCCAGCCGTTCGAGCAAGCTGAAGGACTATATCGAAAGCTAGTCAAGCAAGAAGCGCCCTCAAGCACATCCGCCTGGGGGCGCTTTCATGTAGTCATTGGGGACGTTCTTGAATGACTAGTCATTCAAGAACGTCCCCAATGACTAGGTCGGAAAAATTCTCAAAAAAGTTCTTGCCCTAAGCTGATTCGTCCGTATAATAAACTTCGTTGCTTGAGAGCACGCACCTATTCCTCGGTAGCTCAATGGTAGAGCACGCGGCTGTTAACCGCGCTGTTGTAGGTTCGAGTCCTACCCGGGGAGCCAGAATTTCTCAGCCCATTTCGCTGGGCTTTTTAATTCCTCGGTAGCTCAATGGTAGAGCACGCGGCTGTTAACCGCGCTGTTGTAGGTTCGAGTCCTACCCGGGGAGCCAGGTTGTAAAACCCGTCGCTTAAGCGGCGGGTTTTTTCATGCCGCGACCACTTGACTCGAACGTTGCCATATCAACATTTCGTGTCGAGGATGTAATCCCGCGACCCACCACCTCAACATGGCGCGGTCGTTGTAAAATATTGCAATGATTGCTCCCACGACATGGTGCCGCGAGCACCAGATAAGGAGATTCTTGTGTCTGAGACCATTAACGGCAGCCTGAGCGTCTCGAACGACGTTATTGCCGATATTGCCGGTTATGCCGCGATGACGTGCTATGGCGTCGTCGGTATGGCTGAGCAGCTCCAGGGCGCCGAGAGCGTGCGCCTGCTTGCCGGCCAGCGCCTCCGCAAGGGCGTGCTTGTCTCCGCCGACGAGAACGGCCTTACGGTCGATCTTCACGTCGTGCTCGAGAACGGCGTCAACATGAAGTCCGTCTGCCACAATCTTTCGAGCTCCGTTGCCTTCACCCTGCAGGAGATCGCCCAGATCGATCCCGCCAGCCTTAAGATCGGCATCCATATCGACGCGCTCAAGAGCCGTCTGAACTAGCATCCGAAAACGGAGATTCAAATACCCATGATTGCAAAGACCATTCGCACCTGTTTTCCGATCGCTGCGGCTGCCGTTTCCGACAAGGCCGAGGAGATCAACAAGCTCAACGTCTTTCCCGTGCCCGACGGCGACACCGGCACCAACATGTCGCTCACGCTCGCCTCGGTGACCAAGGAGCTTTCTGCCCTTCCCGCCGATGCCGACATGGAGGCCATTGCCGGCGCCATCACCCACGGCTCCCTGATGGGCGCCCGCGGCAACTCCGGCGTCATCACTTCGCAGATCCTGCGCGGCGTGGCCGAGGGTCTTGTCTCTGCCGACGAGCCCATTACGTCCGCCAACATTGCCTATGCGTTCCGCCGAGCCGTCAAGGTCGCCTTCCAGGCCGTCCGTAAGCCCATCGAGGGCACGATCCTCACGGTGCTGCGCGATGTCTCGACCAAGGCCGACGAGTGCGAAAAGAAGAAGTTCTCGGCCGAGGATGCGCTCGACGCTATCGTCGTCGAGGCCTACCAGTCCGTCGCCCGCACGCCCGACCTGCTGCCCGTTCTGAAGGAGAACGGCGTGGTCGACTCCGGCGCCTTCGGCTTTGCTATTTTCCTTGAGAACTTTGTTGCCGCTGCGCTTGGCCGCAGCACCGTTGTCGAGGATTTCTCTGCCACGTTTGATTCCGCTGGCTCTGCCCGCGACGCGGCCCTTGGTCGTGTTGAGATCGAGGCCAACGACGACTGGGAGGGCTCGGAGTTCCGCTACTGCAACGAGTTCCTCTTTAAGGCCGACGCTCCTTTTGACGAGGACGAGTGCCTCAAGTTCCTGGGCTCCATGGGTGACTGTGAGTTGCTCGTGGGCGCCTACCCCGACTACAAGATCCACGTGCACTCCAACACCCCCAACCTGGTGCTCGAGCACATGCTGCAGCTCGGTCAGATCTACGAGGTCTTTATCCACAACATGGAGATGGAGGCCCACGACCGTACCGCCAAGATTCATGAGGACCAGGAGAAGGCTGCCGAGCCCGCCAAGGCGCTGGGCTTTGTCGCCGTTGCCGCCGGTTCGGGCGAGGCCGACATCCTCAAGTCCCTCGGCGTCGACGTGATCGTGTCGGGTGGTCAGACCATGAACCCCTCGACTGCAGACCTGCTGGGCGCCGTCGACCAGGTCAACGCGACCTCGGTTATCATCCTGCCCAACAACGGTAACATCCGCATGGCTGCCGAGGCCGCCGCCTCTGCCTGCACCGACAAGAAGGTCGCCGTCGTTCCCACCAAGACCGTTCCGCAGGCCTTCTCCGCGCTGTTCGCGGTCCTGCCCGATTCCGATCTCGAGGACGCCGTCGCCGCTATGGTTGACGCCATCAGCGAGGTCCGCGATGGCGAGGTCACCCGCGCCGTGCGCGACTCCAGCGCCTCGGACGGCTCCCCGATTCACTCCGGTGACGTCATGGGTATCATTGCCGGTTCCATCGATGTGGTCGGCTCCGATGTGAAACAGGTCACGCTCGATTGTATCAACCGTATGCAGGAGGAAGAGGAGGGCGACGCGCTGACGATTCTGGCCGGCGAGGAGCTGTCCGATGAAGCCTTCCAGGAGATCGTCGACGCTATCGAGGAGGCTCAGCCCGACCTGGAGATCGACGCCCATCGTGGCGAGCAGCCGCTCTATCCCGTGATCTTCTCGATCGAGTAGGCATCTGCCCATGTCTGAGCTCTGCTCCGTGCCGCGCGTCTCGGATCGCTTTGCCCAGAGCAATGCGCTCGACGAGGATATCGCGCGACTCAAATATGTTTCGGGTAAACGTGAGGAGGCCCTTCGCCGTCTGGGAATTCGGACGGTGGGGGACCTCCTTCTGCATATCCCTCATCGATACCTGGACTTTACGCGCTCCTGGTCCATCGAGATGGCGCCCATCGGTACCGTGTGCACCATCATCGCCACGGTCGACCGTATCGTTCAAAAGAAGCCGCGTCCGCGCATGCAGGTGACCGAGGTCTCACTCGTTGACGAGACGGGCGTGCTGCAGGTCGCCTTTTTCCGTCAGCCTTGGATTGCCCAGCAGCTTAAGCAGGGCGACCGCCTGGCCGTGATGGGCAAGGTCGAGTTTGCCTACGGTTTTAAGCAGATGGCCTCGCCGCACTTTGAAAAGCTCGATGACGGGCGTGCTGCGGGCACCATTTTGCCGGTCCATTATGTGAGTGACGGCGTGAGCCAGGCATGGATGCGCCGCATCGTAAGTGGCGCGCTCGAGGTCGTCGGCAATCCCTTCGACCCGATTCCCGCACGCTTGCGCGTTAAGCGTCGCCTGATGAGCAATGCTCGTGCGCTTCGATCGATCCACTTTCCCTCGAGCATGGCTGAGCGCGATATCGCGCGCGCACGGCTTGCCTACGAGGAGTGCCTTTACCTGCAGCTGGCGCTGCGCCTGCGCAACGACGGCAGCCTGGTCGATGTGGTGCCCTACGCCCACGCCGCGGGCGAGCACCTGGCCGCGCTCAAGCAGGCCCTGCCATTTTCGCTGAGCGACGAGCAGGAGGCCGCGTTCCAAGATATCCTGCGCGATATGTGCGATGGCGGGCGCGTGATGAACCGCCTGCTGCTGGGCGATGTCGGTACCGGTAAGACCGCCGTTGCCGCCTGCGCGCTGGCTGTGGCTACCGATAGCGGCACGCAGGCCTGCGTTATGGCGCCCACGGGCGTGCTGGCGCGTCAATATGCCGATAAGACCGGCCCCTTGCTCTCGCAGGCTGGCATGACCTGGGCGCTCCTGACGGGCGCCACGCCAGCGGCCGAGCGCGAGCGGATCCATGCCCAGCTGGAATCGGGCGAGCTCGATGTCCTCTTTGGCACCCACGCGGTGCTTTCGGATAACGTGGCGTTCAAGCATCTGTCGCTCGTGGTCATCGATGAGCAGCACCGGTTTGGCGTCGGCCAACGCAACGCCCTGCGTGCGAAGGGCCCTGGTGCCGATCTGCTCGTTATGACGGCAACGCCCATCCCACGTACGCTGGCGCTTTCGGTCTACGGCGATCTGGACACGAGCATCATCCGCCATCGGCCCGTCCCTGGCGCTGGCGTGACGACACGCGTGCTTACCGAGTCGAGCCGCGACCTTGCCTATGGCGCCATCCGCGAGGCGCATGAAAAGGGTCAGCAGGCCTACGTGATTTGCCCGCTCGTGGAGCCGAGTGACTCGGCCGATGATCTGGAGGACGTGCCCGGTATCGCCCGCGACGACGAGGGCCGCGTGACGGTCCCCGTGCCGCTGCACGATACGGCGACCGAGCTCGATCGCCTGCGTCTGGCGTTGCCGGGTCTTGCCATCGAGCGCCTTCACGGCCGCATGCCAGCGGGGGAGAAGGACCAGGTTATCGATGCCTTTAAGCGTGGCGAGATCGACGTGCTCGTCTCGACTACGGTGGTCGAGGTGGGCGTCGACGTGCCCAACGCCACCGTCATGGTCATCGAGAACGGTGAGCGCTTTGGCTTGGCGGCCCTGCACCAGCTGCGCGGTCGCGTGGGCCGCGGCAGCGTGTCGGGCACCTGCCTGGTCATGACGCACTCCAAGGGCAATGGCGGCGCCTCGGCGGCACAAGACCGCCTCCAGTCGCTCGAAAAGACCTCGGACGGCTTTACGCTCGCCCAGATGGACCTGCGTCTGCGCCACGAGGGCGAAATCCTGGGGTACCGCCAGCATGGCGGTGTGACTCTGCGCTTTGTCGACCTGGATGCCGACGAGGAGCTGATCGAGTGGGCCCATTTGGACGCGGTCGAGCTCTTGCGGTATGCTTGCAACCTTGACTCCGTGGCGACGCGCCCCCTGCGCGATGCGGTCGCCATGCGATATCGACACATTTTTAAGGAGGTCAGCGGAGGATGAGAATCATCGGCGGCGAATGGCGCGGTCGTAAGATCGAGGAGCCCCGTGGTCGCGATGTCACCCGCCCCACGACCGATCGTGTGCGCGAGGCATGCGCATCTATGGTCATGTCGGCATTTGACTTCGATCTGGACGAGGTCCGCGTGCTGGACGCCTTTGGCGGCTCCGGCGCCTTAGGGTTAGAGATGTTCTCACGTGGCGCCCGCTCGCTCACGACGTTCGAGATCGAACGGAATGCCGCGCGGCTCATTACCAAGAATATCGAGTCGCTCTGCCATGACCGTGCGCGTTGGCGCGTGGTAACGGGCGACATGCTGGCGAGCGCCTCCCGCGGTCGTGTGCCGGGCGGCCCCTTTGATCTGGTCCTGCTCGACCCGCCCTATGCTTTTGGTGCCGAGCCGGTCGAGATACTGCTGCAGAACCTGGCTCAGCAGGGTCTGCTTGCACCTGGCGCTTATGCCCTGTTTGAGCATGCCGCCGCCGATGCGGGCGCGCATCCGGCAGGCTTTGAGATCGTGCGCGAGAAGCGCTACGGCATTACCTCGGTCGACCTGCTTCGTTGGGTCGGCGATGACGATGGTGAGGAAGATTGCACCGGCACCGATGCTCACAACAACGATGCCATGACGGTTCAGGAGAACGCCCATGAATGACACCATCAACCGCGTGATTGTCCCGGGCACCTTCGATCCCATCACGTTTGGCCATATCGACGTCATCCGCCGCGCCCGCCGCATCTTTCCCAGCGTGATCGTCGCTGTCGCCGAGTCGCAGGGTAAAAACGGTGTGGGCACCACGTTTATGCTGGATGAGCGCGTAGCGCTGGCTCGTGAGGCGCTCGGTGATATCGACGGCGTCGAGGTCCTGCCCTTTACCGGCCTCTTGGTCGACTTCGCTCGCGAGCAGGGGGCGGGGGCCGTGGTCAAGGGCCTGCGCGCCATGACCGACTTTGAGTACGAGCTGCAGCAGGCAGACCTCAACTATCGCTTGGATAACGAGCTGGAGTCCATCTTTGTCATGAGTGCGCCGCAGTACGGCTATATCTCGAGTTCGGTCGTTCGCCAGATCGCCTCGCTCGGCAGCGATGTATCGACGTTTGTCCCGCCCAACGTGGTCGAAGCACTCAGACACCGCTTTTCGTGACGTTTTTTATTGCCTGGTGGCATGTGGTACACTAGCACGATGATATGTTACCTATGAAAGGAGACCGGATGCCGGGCGAGAATTTTCCTGGCGATAGGATCGTCAGCTTGGTCGATGAGCTCGAAGGGCTGATCGAGGAAGCCAAGCCGCCTTTCGGCAAGAACGCTCAGTTCAAGGTCATCGACGCCGACGTGTTCTTCAACATCCTCGACGAGATCCGCATGAGCTATCCCGAGGAGTGGCAGAAGTCCCGCCGTATCCTTAAGGAGCGCGAGGAGCTTATGGCTTCCGCCGCCGCTCAGGCCGATTCCATCATCGCCGACGCTCAGCAGCAGGCCCTCACCATTGCCGGTGAGCAGGAGATCGTCCGCTTGGCACAGCAGCAGGCCGACGACATCCGCGATCGTGCCCAGCAGTACGAGCGCGAGACGCGTTATGCTGCCGAGGACTACGCAGAGCAGGTCTTTACGCACCTGGAGGAGAACCTCAAGAGCCTGACCGGCACCGTTACCCGTTGCCGTCAGCAGCTCAACGAGGGTGCCGCCCAACAGAATGGTCAGTGGTAATGGCTGAGTTCCCGAGCGTTACCGTCGATCTTTCTGAGCAGCTCGAGTTTCCTGGTGATTCGTATCCGCTGACCGGCAAGGTCGATGTTGCCACCTACACAGTGGGTGAGAAGGAGTACCAGCTACAGGACGGCATCGACTACGACGTTGTCTTTACCAATGCCGGTACCGGTGTCTTGCTCACGGGCATGGTCCGCGCGCACGCCACCGGCGAGTGCGACCGTTGCCTGGAGCCTGCCTCGTTTGATATCGCCGGCGAGATCGAGGAGTTCTACCTCTTCGAGGAGCCCGAGGATCCCGAGGCCTACGTGGACGGCTACGAGCTCCTGGGTGAGGACCGCATCGTCGATCTGGGTGAGCCCATCAATGACGCGGTCGTCATGGACACGCCGTTTGTCGTTCTGTGCAAGCCCGATTGCCGCGGCCTGTGCCCCACTTGCGGTTGCAATCTCAACGTCGCGCAATGCGATTGCGCCGCCCAGGCAGAGGCAGAATGGGCCGCTGCCACGGAAAATCCATTTGCAGCATTGAAGAATCTCAAGCTCGACGAGTAAAACTGTGGTAGTATCGCTACTTGCGCGTAATCGCCACACTGGATAGTTCATAAGGAAGGTCACTATGCCCGTACCTAAACAAAAGCAGGGTCGTATCCGCACTCACACCCGTCGTTCCGCCAACATGAAGATCTCGGCTGCGGCTCAGTCCACGTGCCCCCGTTGCGGCGCTGTCAAGCTTCCGCACCACGTGTGCCCCAGCTGCGGTTTCTACAAGGACCGCGAGGTTATCGTTACCGAGTAACGGTATACTCTGGATGCGATGCCGTTCCAAATGGAACCACAATGGCCGGCTCAATGAGTCGGCCATTTTTGTATAAGGAGTATGTATATGAGTAACGTTCGCGTTTGTGTAGACGTTGTGGGCGGAGACGAGAAACCTCAGGTTGTTCTCGATGGTATCGAGGCTGCACTTGCCGCCGATCCTGATATCGAGGTCCTGGCAGTCGGTCCCGCCGAAATCGTCAATCTCTTTGCCGCGGCCCATGCACGTGTGGAGGCTCTGGAAGCCCCTGACATTATCGCCATGGATGACGATCCCATTCGCGCCGTGATGACCAAGCGCAAGTCCTCGATCGTGCTTGCCTGCCGCGCCATCAAAAAGGGCAACGCGGACGCGTTTTTCTCCGCCGGCTCCACCGGCGCCATGACCGCTGCCGCGACCGCCTACGTCACACCGTTTAGATATATGGCCGAAGGCAAGAAGCAGCCGGTGCGCCCCTGTTTGACCAATGCGCTGCCCAATCGTGCCGGCGGCCTGACGGTGCTGTGCGACATGGGCGCCAACCCCGATGTCGAGGTGGACGACATGGTGCGTTTTGCCCAGATGGGTAGCGCTTATGCCCGCGTTGTCCTGGGCATCGAGCATCCTCGCGTGGGCTTGCTTGCCAATGGCACCGAGGACGAGAAGGGCTCCAACTTTACCAAGGCCTGCTTCCCGGCCATGAAAGCCGCCGTTCCCGGCTTTGTGGGTAACTGCGAAGGCACCGATCTTACGTCGGGCAATTTTGACGTCGTGGTCGCCGACGGCATGTCGGGCAACATTGCGCTCAAGGCCACCGAGGGCGCTGCCAAGTTTTTGTTGCAGGAGCTCAAGGGCGTCTTTATGTCTTCGCTTGGCACCAAGATCGCCGCGCTGCTCATTAAAAAGCAGATGCGTGAGATAAAGGCCAAGCTCTCTGGCGACGCCAAGGGCGGCGCGATTCTTTTGGGCCTGCGCGGCGTGGTTCTGATCGGCCATGGCGCCACCTCGGTCGAAGCTGTTAAAAACGGTACGCTTGCGGCGGCCGAAGCCGTGCGCGCCGGGCTGGTCGAGAATGTCGCCAACTCCATGGACGGCATCGTTTTGTAAGAGCGAGTTAGAGCGCTGTTATGTGCCTCGCGGCCTGCTTCGTGGGGTAGAATCAGAACCGTGTCTTGGTACCGCCCGGGCGGTACCATTCTTTTGGTATTCATGCACTATGAGAGGAAGCGCTATGGACCGCTCCGAAATCTTCGACAAGATCGCCGAGGTCGCTGCTGACGTTCTGGGCGTCGATGTTGCCGAAATTAGCGATGAGACCACCTTTGACGATCTCGATGCCAACTCGCTCGAGCGCCTGCAGCTGGTTACGGCTATCGAGGACGAGTTCAACCTCGAGATCGATGACGAGACTCTGCTCTCGCTCAACTCTGTCGCCGACGCCGTCGACGCGATTGAAAACGCCAGGGAGGCCTAGGTCTTGGCTTTGTCTGAACGACTTACGCGTGCCCAGGAAATTCTGGGCCACGAGTTCAATAATAAGGTGCTTCTGCGCGCGGCGCTTACGCATCCCTCGGCAGTCGAGGGCCAGCCGGTTTCTGCCAGCTATGAGCGCCTTGAGTTCTTGGGCGATTCCATTTTGGGCGCCGTCGTCGCCCGTTCGCTCTTTGAGTCCTATCCCGAGTTTGACGAGGGCAAGCTCACGCGCCTGAAGGTGTCGCTTGTCTCGGGCGCTACGCTATCCGAGGTGTCGCATGAGCTGGGCATCGACGACATCATCATCTTTGGTGCCTCCGAGACCGGTACCGGCGCGCGCGGCCTGCACTCGGCGCTCGAGAACGTCTACGAGTCGCTCGTGGGTGCGCTGTACCTGGATGCCGGCTGGGATGTTGCGGCGGACTTTATCCATCGTACGCTCAAACCGCACCTGGCCTCCGAGCGTGCCGAGCACCCCGCGAACCCCAAATCGTTCTTGCAGGAGTGCGTGCAAGCCGACGGTCACGAACCCCCGGCGTATAAGCTCGTTGGCTCCGAGGGCCCGGCGCATGCGCCCACCTTTACCGCCGTGGTGTTGATCGATGGTATTCGCCAGGGTCGCGGCTCCGGCTCCTCAAAGAAGGAAGCCGAGGGAGCCGCTGCACTTGAGGCACTTGACCGCATGGGCTACACCACCAACGGCGTGATTCTCAACAAGAAGCCTGTTTAAGCGAGGAACCGTGTATCTCAAGTCCCTCACGCTCAAAGGGTTCAAGTCGTTTGCCGACCGCGCCCATATGACGTTTGAGCCGGGCCTGACCGTCATCGTCGGTCCCAACGGCTCGGGAAAATCGAACATCTCTGACTCGATTCTGTGGGTCCTGGGCGAGCAGAGCGCCAAGCAGCTGCGCGGCCAGGCCATGGAGGATGTCATCTTCTCGGGCTCGTCAGCGCGCAAGCCGGTGGGTGTCGCCGAGGTCACGCTGGTGCTCGATAACTCGGACCATATGCTGCCCGTCGACTTTGACGAGGTCGCCATCACCCGTCGTATGTATCGCTCGGGCGAAAGCGAGTACCTCATCAACTCGAGTCCGTGCCGCCTGATGGACATTCAGGACATCCTGCACGATTCGGGCTTGGGCAAGGATACGCATTCCATCATCAGCCAGGGCAAGCTCGACGCCATTTTGCAGAGCCGCCCCGAGGAGCGCCGTGCCCTCATCGAGGAGGCCGCCGGCATCTCCAAGCACAAGCGCCGCAAGGAGCGTGCGCTCAGAAAGATTAAATCGATGGACGAGCACCTGACGCGTGCCCGCGACATCAATAAGGAAATTGCCCGTCAGCTGCGACCGCTGGAGCGTCAGGTCGATCGCGCGCGCAAGTATAAAGAGCTGTCCTCGCGCGCGAACGAGCTTACGCAGATGCTGGCCGTCGACGAGCTGCGTTCGCTGCAGTCGCAGTGGAACGACTTGGAGAGCCGCTCCAAGGAAGGTGCCGCCGAGCTGGAGCTTGCGCAGTACCGCTTGGGCGAAAAGGAACGCGAGCTCGAGAAGCTCCAGGTCATGCTCGAGGAAAAGGGCCTGTTTGTGGGCGATCTGGGCGAGCAGCGCCGCCATATGCAAGACGTGGTCGGCCGCATTAACTCCGATATGCGCCTGCTCGAGGAAAAGGGCCACAACATGGTGTCGCGCCTGTCCGACATGCGCGGCCAGATCTCGAGCTCCGAGCATCAGCGTCGTCGCGTGGTAGAGGAGCTCGAGGACGCGCGTGCGCAGCTTGAGGAAGTGACCGGCGCGCACATGCAGGCCCAGGAGGACGTTGACGCCGCCGGACCTGCCGCCGCCGAGCTCCACGAGCGGCGCGTGACGCTCGACAATCAGATTTCGCAGCTTACGCGTGAGCAACGCGATGTGCAGCGTGTGGCCGATAACGCGGCGCTCGAACTCGCCAAGGTGAAGGACTCGCTGAGCAACGCCGAGGTCGAGGACAACATGTATGCCTCGCGCCTGGAGCAGATCGATGACCAGCTCGAGGAAGTCACGGCCTCACTCGAGAGCCGTCGCGACCGCGCCGAGGAGCTTGAGGGTGCACTCGATCAGGCCCGTCAAGCCCAGATTGATGCGCGCGAGGCTACCGAGGTCGCCCGTGCAGCCCTTAAGGATTTGCGTGCCCGCGAGAGCGAGGCGCGCAACAAACTGTCCGAGGTGCGCTCGGAGCTTGCTAGCCAAAAGAAACTCGATGCCCGCATGGCCGACAGCTCGCCGCTCGTGAGCTGTCTGGTGGGTGTACTGGGCGACGATGTCTCGGGTCGTCTGGGCGACGTGCTCGAGGCCCCTCGTGAGCTCGAGGGCCTGGTGGAGCAGCTGCTTGCCGGCGATATCGATGCGCTGCTGTTCGACGATACGTCCGCGCTTGAGCGTGCCGGTCGTGCCGCTCTGGACCAGAAGAAGGCCTCGGGCGAGGCGCTGCTGGTGGCGCGCGGTGCGAGCGCCTCTGCTGCCGCTAAGGGCGCTGCCGGTTCCCGCCTGGTCGATCGCCTGTCCGTACGCGCCGGCTATGGCCCGGTTGTCGAGGCGCTGCTCGGCGGCTATTACGTTGTCGACGACTTGGCGGCTGCGCTGGCCGCGCCTGTCGTTGACGGCGTGACTTACGTGACCCCCGATGGCGCCCGCGTCGCCTGCGGCGGCCTGGTGCGTGTGGGCCTCGACGCCGGCGAGGCGTCGGGTGCCTTGGAGCGCAAGCGTCGCATTCGCGAGCTGGAGGGCCTGGAGCCCGATCTGGCTGCTGTGTTTGAGCATGTGTCGGATCAGGTCGTCGAGGCCAATGCGGCCGTCGAAGAGGCGCGTGCCGCTGAGGGCGATGCCGCCGGCGAGATCGCCCGTCTTGAGGGCGAGCGCCGCTCGCTGCTCTCCGAGATTGGCCGCCTGGAGCAAAGCGCCAACAACGCCGAGGTCGAGCGCGTGCGCATCTCCAAGCGCCGCGAGCAGGCCGCCGAGGCCGTTCGCGCTGCGCGCCCGCGCGTGGACGAGCTCACCCGCTCGCGTGACGAGGCCCGAGCGCAGGCAAGCGATCTTGGCCTTCAGATTGCCGAAGCCAACGACGAACTCGACCGCGTTCGCCGTGACGATTCCGAGGCCGCCGGCAAGCTCGCCGATGCCAAGGTCCGCCTGGCCCAGACGAGCGAGCGCCTTCGTTCTCTGAAGGGCCGCGTGCCCGATCTGGAGCATCGCCTGGAGGGCATCGACCGCCGTATCCGCGGAACACGCCAGGCCTCGCGCTCACTCGAGCTGCTGCGCCTGCGCGTCGATCCCATGCACGAGCGCTATTCGGCCCTGCTGGAGCGCGCGTCGGATTGGGCAGCGCGTCTGCGTGACCAGGCCTCTCTGGAGGAGGCGGACTCCGCTTCGCTCAAGAAGACCATCGAGGATGCCAAGGCAGAGGTTGCCCGCGCTAAGGAGAAGGTCGATACCGCCACCGCCACGCAAAACGAGTTTAAAGTCGCGCGTGGCAAGCTCGAGGTGCAGGTAGAGGCCGCCATTAAGGCCATTACCGCCGATGGCAACACGGTACTCGAGGAAGCGCTCATGCTTCCCGCGCCCACGGACCGCGATGCCGCCGAGCGCGAGCTCAACCAGCTTGTGCGCCAGATCAACAACCTTGGTCCCGTGAACCAAGTTGCCATGGAGGAGTACGAGCAGCTCAAGCGCCGCGCCGATTACATCGAGGAGCAGCTGGCCGATCTGGTGAGCGCGCGTAAGGCGCTCACCAAGATCACGGTGGCTATTGATCGCAAGATGCGCAAGGCGTTCCTTGTGACGTTTGAGAAGGTCGACGCGAACTTCCGCGAGATCTTCGCTATGCTGTTCCCGGGTGGCCAGGCTCATCTGGAGATGACCGATCCTGAGCATCCGGCCGAGACGGGTATCGAGGTCGTGGCGCAGCCGCGCGGCAAGCGCATCACCAAGATGATGCTCATGTCGGGCGGCGAGAAGAGTCTGACGGCACTCGCCCTGCTCTTTGCCGTGTACCGCACGCGCACGGTGCCGTTCTATGTGCTGGACGAGGTCGAGGCGGCACTTGACGATGCCAACCTGTCCAAGCTCATCGGCGCGCTCGACGTGTTGCGTTCCGATACGCAGCTCTTGGTCATTTCGCATCAGCGCCGTACTATGGAGGACGCTGACGTTCTCTATGGCGTCTCGATGCAAGCCGACGGCGTCAGCCGCGTCGTCTCGCAAAAACTCGATCGCGAAACCGGAAAGGTCGTGAATGCATAATGGGATTCTTTGACGCTCTCTCGCGCGGACTTGAGCGCAGCCGCGAGGCCCTCAACGAGGTCTTCTACTTTGGCGGCGAGGTCGACGAGGACTTTTGGGAGGACCTTGAGGATACCCTCGTTATGGGTGACATGGGCGCCGAGGTCGCCATTCAGGTCTCCGATGATCTGCGCGAGACGGCCGCCAAGAAGAACCTCAAGACCGCCTCGCAGCTCCGTCGCGCCCTGGCTGAGCAGCTCGAGCAGCATTTTGTGCCCGCCGAGCGCGATCCGTTCTCCGACACGCCGAGCTGCGTGCTGTTTGTAGGCATTAACGGCGCCGGCAAGACCACGACGGTCGGCAAGATCGCGAGCGCCATGGCTGCCCGCGGCAAGAATGTCATGATCGGCTCGGCCGATACCTTCCGCGCCGCCGCCATCGAGCAGCTCGATGTGTGGGGCCAGCGCGCCGGCGTCCCCGTCATCAAGCGCGACCGCGGCTCCGACCCGGCAAGCGTTTGCTACGACGTGCTCGACGAGGCCGACAAGCGCGGCAGCGACCTGGTGCTTATCGATACTGCTGGCCGTCTGCACACGAGCCCCGAGCTCATGCGCGAGCTTGCCAAGGTGGTCAACGTGACGCGTAAGCGCGCCACCAATATGGCCGCCGGCCCCATGCCCGTCTCGGTCGTCCTCGTGATCGATGCCGCAACGGGCCAAAACGGCCTGAACCAGGCGCTCGAGTTTAATGAGGCGCTTGGCCTGGACGGTATTATCATGACAAAGCTCGACGGCACGGCTAAGGGCGGCATCGCCATGGCCGTGGCCGAGAAGCTCAAGCTCCCGATCCTTCGCATCGGCGTGGGCGAGCAGGTCGATGACCTGCAGGAGTTTAACGCCAAAGATTTCTGCCGCGCCCTGGTGGGCGAGTCCAATTAAGGAGTGACTAGTGTTTGATTCTCTGAGCGATCGCCTCAACGACACATTTGACCGCCTGCGCGGCAAGGGTAAGCTGACCGAGGCCGATATTACTTCGGCCATGCGCGACATTCGCATGGCGCTGCTCGAGGCCGACGTTAACTTTAAGGTCGTCAAGGAGTTCGTTGCCAAGACCAAGGAGCGCTGCATGACCGCCGAGGTCATGGAGTCGCTGTCGCCGGCGCAAAACGTCGTCAAGATCGTGCTCGACGAGCTCACCGAGATGCTCGGCTCCACCGAGAGCAAGCTCGTCTTTAGCAACCGTATCCCCAACGTCATCATGCTCGTGGGCCTGCAGGGCTCCGGTAAGACCACGGCGGCCGTAAAGCTGGCCTACCTGCTCAAGAAGCAGGGCCGCTCGCCGCTGCTCGCCGCGTGCGACGTCTACCGTCCCGCCGCAGCCGACCAGCTAGCCACGCTTGGCGGAGAGATCGGCGTGCCGGTCTTCCGTGGCGACGGTGCACACCCGGTCGACATCGCCAAGGGCGCTATTCAGGAGGCCGTCGACCACCTGCGTGACGTGGTCATCGTCGATACCGCCGGTCGTTTGCAGATCGACGAGCAGATGATGCAGGAAGCCGTGGACATCAAGAAGGCCGTCAAGCCCGATCAGGTGCTGATGGTCGTCGATGCCATGACCGGCCAGGATATCGTCAACGTCGTCTCGACCTTCGCCGAGCGCACCGACTTTGACGGCGTGATCATCTCCAAGCTCGACGGCGATGCCCGTGGTGGCGGCGCGCTTTCCGTGCGCCAGGTGACCGGCAAGCCCATCAAGTTCGTGAGCATGGGCGAGAAGCCCGATTCGCTGGAGCCGTTCTACCCCGACCGTATGGCCAAGCGAATCTTGGGCATGGGCGACGTCGTCGGCATCATCGAGAAGGCCCAGGAGGCCGCCGATGCCGAGCAGCTCGAGGCCGCCGAGCGCATGCTGCGCGAGGGCTTTACCATGAACGACATGCTCGACCAGATGAAAGCCGTTAAGAAGATGGGCGGCATGAAGGGCATTCTCGGCATGCTCCCCGGTGGCCAGCGCGTGCTCAACCAGATGGGCGGCAACCTGGACGAGGGCATCTTCGACAAGAACGAGGCCATCATTATGTCGATGACCAAGGAGGAACGCCTGCGCCCCTCCATCATCAACGGCCAGCGCCGCGCCCGCATTGCCAAGGGAGCCGGCGTAACCCCCACCGAGGTCAACGGCCTTATGAAGCAGTGGGGCGAGATGAATAAGATGATGGGCCGCATGCGCACGATGGCCAATCAGGCACAGGCCGGCGGCAAAAAGGGCAAAAAGGGTAAGAAGGGCAAAAAGATGCGCATGCCCAATATTCCCGGTCTGGATGCCATGGGCTTGGGCGGCATGGGCGGCCTGGGAACAGGTGGTCCTAAGTCCGATATGGACCTGCTGCGCCAGATGGAAGCGCAGATGCGCAATAAGAAATAGAGCTGTAATTCCAGCTTGATATGGCAAAGGCCGCTCGGAAGCTACCGGGTGGCCTTTGCTGTTGGCTTTGTTTGTTGGGTTGCGTTTGGCGTCGCGCCCCGAGCTCGCGGTGCCGTGCCGTTAGTGGCAGCCGCAGCCCTCGTCGCCCTCGTGCTCGTGATGGCCGTGGCAGCCGCAGGAATCGCCATGCTCGTGAGTGTGCTCGTGGTCGTGGCCGTGGCAGCCGCACGTGGCCTCGCCGTTCTGTGCGAGCGTGCCGGCGATAAGGGCCTCGACGCAAGCGTCGCAGCTGCCTTGGGCACCCGCGTATACCGTGATGCCGGCTTGGGCAAGCGCGTTGATAGCGCCACCGCCGATGCCGCCGCAGATGAGCGTGTCCACGCCGCCGTTGGCGAGCAGGCCCGCAAGGGCACCGTGGCCGGTGCCGCCGGTGCCCACGACCTGCTCGCTGAGCACCTTGCCGTCCTGAATGTCGTAGATCTTGAACTGCTCGCTGCGGCCAAAGTGCATAAAGATGTTGCCGTTGTCATACGTGGTTGCCACTCTCATGGTGCCGATCTCCTTTGCTGGCCATACGGCCGTCGTTGTGGTGATGGGGGAGTACGCGATATTGCCGCCCTCGATGATGAGCGCCCGACCATTGACCAGCGCATTTGCCACCTTGCGATGCGCTCGGCTGCAAATTGCCGCCACCGTGGCGCGCGCGATGCCCATGTGCTTTGCGACGGCCTCCTGATTGAGGCCTTCCAGGTCGCATAGCCGCAGGACCTCGAGTTCGTCGACCGTCATGTCGATGGCCTCTCCGCTGGCAAGGCCATCGGGGGTAAAACCGCGATATTCGGGGATGATCCCGATGCGGCGCAATTTTTCACGTCTTCCTGCCATACACTCTCCATATCTGACATATGTCAACAATAGAATAACGACCGTGCGGATTTACGCAAGGAATTTCTGGCATATGTCAGAAAATGAGGGCTTATGTTAGGGCTGTGGGGCCGCTTGCGCCTGGGCTACAATGAATCTCGCTTATAGGCGACTGACAGGAGGGTCAATGAGCAAGGCTGATCAACAGTTTGTAGCCATGTGCCGCGATATTCTGGACCATGGCACCACCACCGAGGGCCAAAAGGTCCGCCCGGTGTGGGAGGACGGCACCCCTGCCTATACCATTAAAAACTTTGGCGTCACGGCACGCTACGACCTGCGTGAGGAGTTTCCGGCGCTTACCCTGCGTCGTACGGCCCTCAAATCTGCCATGGATGAGATCCTGTGGATCTATCAAAAGAAGTCCAATAACGTGCATGACCTCAACAGCCATATTTGGGATGAGTGGGCCGACGAGACTGGCTCCATCGGCAAGGCCTACGGGTATCAGATTGGGCAGAAGAGCCATTATGCCGAGGGTGACTTTGATCAGATGGATCGCGTGCTGTACGACCTTAAGAACACGCCGTACAGCCGCCGCATTATGACGAATACCTACGTGTTTAGCGACCTGTCCGAGATGCACCTGTATCCGTGCGCCTACAGCGTGACGTATAACGTGACGCAGCGCCCGCAGGATGATAAACCGACGCTCAACATGATTCTCAACCAGCGCAGCCAGGACATTTTGGCTGCGAACAACTGGAATGTGTGCCAGTACGCCATTTTGCTGATGATGGTCGCGCAGTCGGTCGATATGATTCCCGGAGAGTTGCTGCATGTGATTGCCGATGCCCACATTTACGACCGTCATGTCGATATCGTCCGCGAGCTTATCGAGCGTCCGCAGTTTGCCGCGCCTAAGGTAACGCTTAACCCCGATGTGCATGACTTCTATGCGTTTACGACCGACGACCTGATTGTCGAGGGCTATGAGCACGGCCCGCAGGTCAAGAACATCCCCATTGCGGTGTAGGTGACGTGCATGACGTGTAAGCTTTCTGCCATTGTCGCCGTGTGCGATGACTGGGGTATTGGGTGCGAGGGCGACATGGTGGTGTCCAACCGTGCCGACATGCGTCATTTTGTGGCGTGCACCAAAGGTTGCCCGGTTATTATGGGGCGCAAGACCCTGCTGAGTTTTCCCGGCGCACGGCCGCTCAAGAATCGTCGCAATATCGTGCTCACGCGCGACGAGGATTTTTCGCCCGAAGGTGTCGACGTGGTGCATAGTATCGGCGAGGCGCTCGCCGCGGTTGCCGATGAGCCCGTTGCCTGGGTGATCGGCGGCGGCGATGTCTATCGGCAGTTTTTGCCGTACTGCGTGGAGGCCGAGGTCACGCATAACCACTGCGTCCATCCCGTGGACACGTACTTTCCCGACTTGAACGCCGATCCCGCGTGGGAAGTTGCGCGGCGCGAAGGGGTTGCCACGATTGCCGCGGGCGAGGGTGACGAAGGCCTCGATTATGAGTTCGTGACGTATCGTCGCGTTGAGGCGTAAATCTCCTATTTGCCCACGGTATTATCGGGTTGGAATGATTGAGGGGCGGCGCTTGGCGTCGCCTCGTTTGATATAGATGCTGCTGTAAGAAGGGTGCGGGCTGGCTGCTATGACTGATGCCGTTGAGGTGCTGCGAATTGATTCGCTCGAGGACGAGCGGCTCGATGCCTACGTGCGACTGACCGAGCGCGAGTTGCGCTGCGTGCTGGAGCCGCAAAGGGGCATCTTTATCGCCGAGAGTGCCAAGGTTATCGAGCGCGCGGTGCGCGCCGGATACCAGCCGGTGAGCTTTCTTTTGGGCGAGCGCTGGCTCGACCAGATGATGCCGCTGTTTGAGCGCCTGATTGTGCGCGAGGGCGCGGGTCCGGTTCCTGTGTTCGTTGCCTCCATGGAGCTTATGGAGCAGCTGACGGGCTTCAATGTGACGCGCGGTGCGCTCGCGGCATTCCGTCGTCCACGTCAGATTCCGGTAGCCGAGTTCTTGGGTGGCGTCGTCGATGCGGCGGGGGAGCGCCCGGTGCGCGTGTGCGTGCTCGAGGGCATTGTCGACCACACCAACGTCGGCGCGATTTTCCGCTCGGCGGCTGCGCTGAACGTCGATGGCATTTTGGTGAGCCCTACGTGCTGCGATCCGCTGTACCGTCGCTCGGCCCGCGTGAGCATGGGCACGGTGTTTCAGGTGCCCTGGACGCGCATTGGCAGCGAGGCGCGCGTATGGCCGCATGATGGGCTGGCGGCGCTGCACGATGCCGGCTTTTCGTGTGCCGCCATGGCGCTGACGGATGATTCGGTGTCGCTGGACGATCCCGCGCTCCAGGAGATTGACCGCCTGGCAATCTTTATGGGCACCGAGGGTGCTGGCTTGGGCGCCAAGACCATTGCAGGCTGCGACCGCGCCGTGCGTATTCCGATGGCGCATGGGGTCGATTCACTCAACGTGGCCGCGGCAAGCGCTGTTGCCTTTTGGCAGCTGTGCCCGCATGTGAGCAACGAGTACCACTACCAGCCGGGGCTGTATCACTAGGCAGATAGTTAGCACCGGGCTCTGGTTCGGGGCGTTTCGGCCGACGTCGGTCGGTGCTAAGCTGGTATTGGCTTTGGTCTTAAATTGCCGTTTTGTTGTTTGACGTACGCTGGTGGGGAGGGCGTGTGGCTAAGAAATCTACGGCTATCGATGTAACGCAGGGTGTCATTTGGCAACAGCTGCTGTCGCTGTGCGTCCCTATCTTCTTTAGCTCGTTTTTTCAGCAGGCTTACACGCTTATTGGTACGTATATCGTCGGCCAGTTTGGCGGCAAGCTCGCGCTGGGTGGCATTCAAGCCACGATGGTGCTCACCGAGCTCTGCATTGGCTTTTGCGTTGGCGTTGGCGCTGGCTGCGCGGTCATTACCGGTCAGTATTTTGGTCAGCACGATGATGAGCGATTGAGTCGTTCGGTCCATACGGCCATGACGCTCGCGCTGGTGGGCGGTATCGTTTTCTCGATTCTTGGCATAGTGTTCGTTGAGCCCATGCTGGTACTTATGAACACGCCGCATGAACTATTGGCCGAGGGCGTGGCCTATGCTCGTTGCTATTTTGCCGCCATGGTTGCGGCGCTGCTGCTCAATATGGGAACGGCGCTGCTGCGCGCCGTGGGCGACACACGCGGTCCTGCTGTGATCATTGCTTCCGGCTGCCTTGTTAATGCGGTGCTGGATGTCATCTTCGTTGCCGTGCTTCATATGGAGGCTCTGGGCTGCGGCATCGCGGTGGCGCTGACCATTTGCTCCAACGCCACGATGATCGTGATTCGTATGATGCACGCTCCGGGTGCGTGGCGGCTTTCACTGTCCAAACTCTGCATTGATCCTGGCATTTGTAAGAGCATGATCTCGTGTGGTCTGCCGCTTGGCTTTCAGTCTGCTGCGTATTCGATTTCCAACGTTTTGATTCAGGTGTCGGTCAACTCGTTTGGTGCCGATGTCACCACGGCGTGGGGTCTTTCGGGCCGTTTGGATGGCATTGTCTGGATGGTTACCGAGGCGCTTGGCGTTTCGATCACCACGTTCTCGGCACAGAACTTTGGCGCGCGCAACTACGAGCGCATGCGCAAGGGCTACCATACGTCGCTTGTGCTGTCGTTTATGCTCATTGGTGGCCTGTCTGCCGTGCTACTGGTGTTCTCGGGTCCGTTGTCGCGTCTGTTTGTCGACGATGCTTCGATTTCGGCCTACACCACGACGATTCTTCATTTCATCGCGCCGTTCTACGCGATCTTCTCGATTATCGAAAACGCGTCCGGCTCCATCCGCGGCGCTGGCGTGAGCTTCCAGCCTATGATGCTCACGATTTTTGGCACCGTCGTGCTCAGGGTGATCTGGGTGTTTGCGATTATGCCGTTCGATCCGTCGCTTGAGCACCTGCTGCTGGTTTACCCCGTAACCTGGCTCATCACGGCCACGATGTTTACCATCTACCACCACAGCGGCAACTGGCTCGGCCGCGCCACCGCCTAATGATCCGTAGGGGACGGAGGAAAACGGATCATTGACCTGGCGATAAGGCAAAATGATCCGTTTTCCTCCGTCCCCTTCGGATCATTTAGTATTCGATGCCTTGGCGGGCTAGGAGGCCTTCGTCGAAGTAGTGTTTGACGGGGCGCATTTCGGTTACTAGGTCCGCGAGATCGGCCAGTGGCAGCAAGCCGCGGCCGGTGAGCACGAGCTCTGTGGTGGTCGGTTTCATTGCGATCAACGCTTCGACATCTTCGCGCGTCACAAAGCCTCGGCGCATGGCTTCTCCCAGCTCATCCAAGATCAGCATGTCTACCTGGCTAATCTGCTCGCGTGCGAGCTCCATGATCTGCGCGGCGCAAGCCTCGGGCGTGTCGCGATCGGCCTGCACAATGCGCAGTCCCAGGCGCGGCGCGGCATCGTGTTCGGCGCAGTGCAGCTTCTTGGCAAACTGCAGCATGAGTACGTTGAGACCATAACCTGTGGCACGCAAAGCCAGCCCCAAGGCGGCCGTGGTTTTGCCCTTTCCGTCGCCCGTGTAGATCTGAACCTTGCCGACTTCCAGTGATGCCATCTCTGTCCTTTCGTGCCCGGCGTCGGTTTATCGTCGCTCGGGTTGGGTATTCTAGAAACCATTATCAACCCCAGTAGATGGAGTTCAAGCAGATGGAGATGGATGACAACAAACGTAGACGGAATATGATCCTCTACGTGCTCATCGCCTTCGTCGTCTACCTCGTGCTCTCGACCGTTCTGTTCCCCAACATCGGTCACACGCAGCAGATTACGAAGACCGATTACTCGACGTTTGTCAAAGCGCTCGATAAGAAGAGCGTCAACAAGGTCGAGTACAACACGGACGATTACACGATTTATTACACCAAGAAGGGCGAGGACGAGAACATCGCCTACAAGACGACCGGTGTGCCGAATGATGCGGGTTTTACCGATCGCGTGCTTGAATCCGGTGCGTCCCTGGAATCGGTCGTTCCCGACAAGAACTCGGGTTTGATGACCTACTACCTGCTCACCCTCATTCTTCCCATGGCGATTTTCTTCCTGATTGGCTGGTGGCTCAACCGCCGCATGAAGAAGGCCATGGGTGATGACGGTCCGTCGATGAACTTTGGCGGCGGTGGTTTTGGCGGCGGTGGACTGGGCAAGTCCGGCGCGCGCGTGATCGCCTCCAAGGACGTGGGCGTGACCTTTAAGGATGTCGCCGGCCAGGAAGAGGCCAAGGAGTCCCTCAAGGAGGTCGTCGACTTTCTGGAGAAGCCGCAGCGCTACGAGGAGATCGGCGCCAAACTGCCACGCGGCGCTCTCCTTGTCGGCCCTCCGGGTACCGGTAAAACCCTGCTCGCCAAGGCTGTGGCCGGCGAGGCGGGCGTGCCGTTCTTTAGTATTTCTGGTTCTGAGTTTGTTGAGATGTTCGTTGGCCGCGGCGCCGCTAAGGTTCGCGATCTGTTTAAGCAGGCCAAGGAAAAGGCCCCGTGCATCGTGTTTATCGACGAGATCGATACCATCGGTAAGAAGCGCGATGGCGGCGGCTTTAGTGGCAACGACGAGCGCGAACAGACGCTCAACCAGCTGTTGACCGAGATGGACGGCTTCGATAACCACAAGGGTATCGTCGTTCTTGCTGCTACCAACCGTCCCGACAGCCTTGACCCGGCCCTGCTGCGCCCCGGTCGTTTTGACCGTCGCATCCCCGTTGAGCTGCCCGACCTGACCGGACGTAAGAACATCCTCGAGCTGCATGCAAAGAGCGTGAAGACGGAGCCGCCGATCGACCTGACCGCGATTGCCCGCGCCACGCCCGGTGCCTCGGGCGCCGACCTGGCCAACATCATCAACGAGGGCGCGCTGCGTGCCGTCCGCGAGGGTCGCAAGCGCGCGACTCAGGATGACTTTGAGGAGTCGGTGGAGGTCGTCATCGCCGGCCAGCAGCGTAAGTCCACGGTTCTGTCCGACCACGAGAAACAGGTCGTGTCCTATCACGAGATCGGCCATGCCATCGTTGCCGCCCGCCAGAAGGGTTCTGCGCCGGTTACCAAGATCACCATCGTGCCGCGTACGAGCGGTGCTCTGGGCTACACCATGCAGGTCGAGGAGGATGAGCGCTTCCTGACCACGCGCCAGGAAGTCCTGGACAAGCTCGCTGTCTATTGCGGTGGCCGTGCAGCCGAGGAGCTTATCTTTGGCGAGATGACGACCGGTGCCGCCAACGATATCGAGCAGGCCACCAAGCTCGCCCGCAACATGGTGACGCGCTTTGGCATGTCCGATGAGTTTGGCATGATGGCGCTTGGTACCGTTCAGAATGCGTACCTCAACCAGGATACGTCGCTCACCTGCGCCCCCGGTACGGCCGAACGCGTGGACGCGATCGTCGCCAAGCTGATCGAGGATGCGCACGACCGCGCTCTGCAGATCCTCAAGGAGAACAAGTTTAAGCTCCATGAGCTGGCTCGTTATCTGTACAAGAAGGAGACGATCACGGGCGAGGAGTTCATGAATCTCCTCACGCGCGAGAATCCGCTGATGCCAAAGCAGCAGTAATACTGGTTGCGCAGTGTCTATCGCCCCATTTGAGTGTCCATCTCAAATGGGGTGTTTTGCGTGGGGAGAGTTGAATATGAAAATCGTGGTAAGTGCCTGCTTGATGGGCGAGAGCTGCAAGTATAACGGGCTCGATAACTACCATCGCGAGCTGGTCGAAGCGTGCGAATGCACGGGGACCGAGGTACTCTTGGTGTGCCCTGAGGTCTTTGGCGGCCTGCCCACGCCGCGCAAGCCGTCCGAGATTGTGAACGGCGAGGTCCGTACCTGCGAGGGCATTTCGGTCGATCGCGAGTTTCGCCTGGGTGCCCAACGTGCGCTCGATATGTGCGAACAGGCGGGCGGCCCGTCCGAGATTGTTGCGTGCATTTTGCAGGATCGCAGTCCGTCGTGCGGCGTGGGCCATATCTACGACGGATCCTTCAGCGGCACGCTCACAACGGGTAACGGTGTCTTCGTTGACCTGCTCCTGCGCCACGGCTACCGCGTGATCCCGGCAAGCGAATTCGATCCCAGCATGCTGGAACATTGTCCATAGCACTCGAACCCAACACTTCCTCACGGGTGACCGTTTTGGCATCATCCGTGAAGTTGATATTGAGTACGACCCGGTCATCAAAGACGTAGACCGAGTTGACAGGCGCCGTACCCAGGCAGCCCCTCCCCGCGGCCCTCGCGCAGGAACGCGCACACGGCCTTCCCGTCTCTTGCGCCCCTCCTGGAACTGTCCACATCAGTGTAGCCAATTCAGTCCGCCAAGGGCTGAAGCCCGGACAACGCGGCGATGGAGGGCTTCTTCGGCCTGCTCAAGAAGGAGTTCTGGCACGGCAGGGACTGGTCGGACTGGACCCCCGCCCGCTTCATCGAGGAGCTCGGGGGCTGGATCGGTCGATACAATACGGAGAGGCGCAGCGATGCGCTCGGTGGCCGCACGCCGGCCGAGTTCCGCTCCGCGCTGGGAAGGGCCGCGTAACGGTCCAAGAAATCGTCCGCAGTCCCCATTCTTGCCCCTTTGGGACAGCTTCTTGTTGGGGCGTGCCTGCCCCTAACCCTGCTAGGAACGAGTACAGCAAACTGGAATTTTCAAATTAGTCTTTGCAAATTACCTTTGAACCTTCATCATCAATTACAATTCCCTGACGGTTGTTAATTGGGCATAGATTCAAATCCGAAAACTCAGTCATTATTTTCTCGGTAACTTTCTTAAATGGTGCTGTAAGAAAATGCGGAAGAACATAGAAATCAATCAAATTAAGCCCTGAATCATCTTCTTGTGAGTAGTCCTCCGGCTTTTCATCCATTTGCTCGATATATTGGATGCTTGGAGCGCATACAATCGCACCTGCCGATTCACCAATCATCAGTTTTCCCTTTTCCAATTCTTTCTTCAACAGCTCATCCGTTCCCGTTTTACGGAGCTGGTCTATAAGGAAAAAAGAATTTCCGCCGGTAAAATAGATCACATCTGCATCTTCAAAAAGAGACTGTATCGTTGAATAAGCCTCCGTTGAAATATCAATTTCAGTTACGATTGCTCCCAACTTTTTGAATAATTTTCGAGCCGAGCCGACATAACCGGTGTAGCCTTCACGCAGCGAGGCTGTTGGAATAAATGCGACTTTTTTATTTTCAATTTCTTCCTTTATCAGACTTCCTACACTTGAAAAGTGGGAACAAAAAAACAGTTTCATCAATATTCTCCTTTATATATAAATTCTTATTTGTTGAACTAAGCCGTGTATACCATACTCTCCAATGAAAGAACGCCCTGATATAGCGAAATTTTGCCGTTTTCCTGCGTACGTGCGTACACACTCCACAGGAATTCTAAGGGGCCTGCCCCCTTGGCACACGGACTTTGGAACAAAGTCTAGTGTGTTACGCCTTGCCAGAGGTGTACAGGCTCCCGGTATGCACGTACGAAGCAATTGCCATCAATGTGCCATATAAGTGGCGATCAAGTTCGCATAAAGCGACCTTGATCCCGCAAAATAAAAGGCAGGATACCATCACCACGATGATACCCTGCCTCTGTTCGTTTCTGTTTACCGTTCCGAGTACGAACTGAATGCTGGAGCAATATAAAACCACCAGAAAGGTGCCTGTCCCCTTTGTGGTGGTTTTGGTAGGTTAGGCGAGGAGCGTGTGGCCGTAGGTGTTGGCAGCCTTGATGGCGGCGGCGAACTTTTCGTCGGTGAAGGGCTCGGGGTTTCCCTGCTTCCACTCGTTGGTGGTGTGCGCGTACTCGCACAGGGCGGGGATATCGGACTCGGAAAGCCCGACCTGCTCAAGCGTCACGGGCAGTCCCATCTGCTTGTTAAAGGCTGAGTAGCGCTCAAGGTTCTCGGTATCGCCCGTGTAGGCAAACAGCACCAGCACGCCCAGGCTCACGACCTCGCCATGCAGGTAGGTGCCCTCGCGCGGAATGCTGCAGGTGGCGTTGTAGAATGCATGCGCCACGCTCGAGTTGTAGTAGTAATCGTTTTGGTTGGTCAGGTTGGAGACGTAGCCCGTGTTGACCACGATATCGAGCGCGATCTGCTTGACGGCTTCGGTCGACAGGTTCTGGCGAACGTCCTCAAGACCCTGCACGCCATAGGTAAACAGCGGCTCGGAGCAGGTGTGTGCGAGCGCCAGGCCAAGACCTGCGGTGTGCTCCAGGTTGCCGGCGCTCGTGGCGTACTCGACCTCGGGCTGCTTGGACAGGGCATCGCCCACGCCCGCCCAGAAGTACTCCGCCGGAGCCTCGGCGATGATCTTGGGGTTGATGAAGATGTGCGCGGGGCGGTTGGGGTACGAATAGCCCTCGAGCGAGCCGTCGTCGTTGTAGACAACGGCAATGGCGGTCGCGGCCGAGCAGTTGGAGCAGATCGTCGGTACCGTAAAGACGATCTTCTTGAGCTCGATGGCCGCCGTCTTGACGGTATCGAGCGCCTTGCCGCCGCCGCAGGCAATGAGCACGTCGGCTTCCTGGCAGGCGGGGGAGTTTACGACCTTGGCGATATTGGCGCGCGTACTGTTGGTGCCGTAGACGCGTGTCTCCAGAATCTCGATGTCGGTGCCCTCCAGTGCCGCTTCGATACTGGGAAGCGCCGCGGCCAGTGCTCGTTTACCGCCGATAATCGCGACCTTGGCCGCTCCGTACTCGTCCAGCGCGCCGGGCAGCTCGTCAAAGCAGTCCTCGCCGACGGTGTAGTCGCTCATTCCAATCGTGCGCATAGCAGCCTTCTTTCGTTCGATAAAGTGCTTACAGGTATTTTGCTCCAAGAGAAGGTCCACGGCCGCAAGAAATTTCGAACGTATAAAACCAGTGTTGAGGGTTTTTCGCCGGTGCGGAACGTGCTAGCATACTCCGCATAAGCGTTGATGGGGACGAGTAGTCGGCCGTCCGTGTGCTACAGAGAACGGGGAGCGCTGAGAACCCGTGCATGCGACCGATGAAAATCACCCCGGAGCTGCGGTCCCAACGGACGCGCCGTACAGGCACGTCTTAGTAGACATCGCCGAGATGGTCGTCGATACAGGCCAGCCGAGTAACGGATGCGAGCGCGCTGTAATGCGGGTGAGGGCATCTAAGCTGGGTGGTTAAGCGAAGAGCTTTTGCGGGCGTGCAGCCCGTTTGTGGCGCTTCGTCCCAGCTTGTAGGGACGGGCGCTTTTGTGGTGCCCAGAGGGCGTGCGCGCCCACGACATGAAAGGGGTACCGTGGCAAACGAGTACAAGCAGACGATGAATCTGCCCAAGACCGGTTTTCCCATGCGTGCCGGTCTTTCCAAGTCCGAGCCCAAGCGACTCAAGGACTGGCAGGACAACAAGGTCTACGAGCAGGTTCTGAAGAAGAACGAGGGTCACAAGAAGTTCGTGCTGCACGACGGCCCTCCGTACGCCAACGGTCCGATCCACATCGGCCACGCCATGAATAAGATCTCCAAGGACATGATCAACCGCTACTGGATGATGCAGGGCTATGAGGTCCCTTATGTCCCCGGTTGGGACTGCCACGGCCAGCCGATCGAGCACAAGGTCGAGGAGAAGCTCGGCACCGAGAAGTTCAACCAGACCCCCACGGCTAAGATCCGTGAGCTCTGCAACAAGTTCGCTGTCGAGAACATCGAGCTGCAGAAGGCCGGCTTCCGTCGTCTGGGCGTGCTCGGCGACTGGGACAACCCCTATCTTACGCTCTATCACCAGCATGACGCTGCCGACATCGAGGTCTTTAAGGCCATGTTCGACAAGGGCATGATCTATCGTGGCCACAAGCCGGTTCACTGGTGCAAGCACTGCCACACCGCGCTGGCCGAGGCCGAGATCGAGTACTCCGACGAGACGAGCCCCTCCATTTTCGTCCGCTTTGAGATGACCTCCAAGCCCGCCGGCCTCGAGGGCTTCGATGGCCCGGTCGACTTTATCATCTGGACGACCACGCCGTGGACCATTCCCTCCGACCAGGCCGTTTCCCTTAAGCCCGGCGCCGCCTATGTCGCCGTTGAGCACGATGGTCGTGCCGAGGTCATGCTCGAGGACCTGGCTCCCAAGTGCTGCGAGGAGTTTGGCTGGGAGTACACCCCGGTTATGGTCGACGGCAAGCCCTACGTGGTTCCCGCCGAGACCTTCCACCACATCCACTACAAGCAGCCGATCTTTGACGGTGTTGAGGGCGTGGCGCTGCTGGCCGATTACGTCGGTGTCGATGACGGTACCGGTATCGTCCACAACTCGCCCGGCCACGGCGTCGACGACTACTTTGCCTGCCTCAAGGAGGGCATCACCGACATCTGCATGCCGGTCGATGACGACGGCAAGTTTTACACCGGCGAGGAGTTTGGCACCGGCGGCCCCTTCAGCGGTATGGATACCGATGAGGCCAACCCGCACATTATCGAGTTCCTGCGCGAGCGCGGCACCCTGGTCCTTGAGAAGAAGATCACGCACAGCTATCCGCACTGCTGGCGCTGCAAGCACCCGGTGCTCTTCCGTGCTACCGACCAGTGGTTCGTCTCGATGGACAAGACTGGCTTGCGCGAGCAGGCTGGCAAAGAGGTCCGCCAGAACGTCAAGTGGTATCCGGCCCACGCCGCCAACCGCATTGGCGCCATGGTCGAGCAGCGTCCCGACTGGTGCATCAGCCGTCAGCGCAACTGGGGTGTGCCTATCCCCAGCTACACCTGCGCCGACTGCGGCGAGAAGGTCATGAACGACGCCACGCTCGACGCCGTCATCAAGCTCTTCCACGAGAAGGGCTCCGACGCCTGGTTCACCGACGCTCCTGAGAGCTATCTGGGCGAGGCCTGCGTCTGCCCCAAGTGCGGTGGCCATCACCTCAAGGCTGATAAGGACATCCTTGACGTGTGGTGGGACTCCGGCGTGTCTTGGAAGGCCGTCTGCGAGTACCGTCCCGAGCTGGAGTACCCGGCGGACGTCTACCTCGAGGGCTCTGACCAGCACCGCGGTTGGTTCCAGAGCTCACTGCTCACCTCGGTGGGCGCCAACGGCCACGCTCCGTACAAGGCGGTCGTCTCGCAGGGCTTCACCCTCGACGGCCAGGGCCGTAAGATGTCTAAGTCACTCGGCAACGTCATCGACCCCAACAAGGTCTGCGACGAGATGGGTGCCGACATCATCCGTCTGTGGGTCGCCTCCGTCGATACCAGCTCCGACGTCTCCATCGACCACGAGATTCTCGCTCGTACGTCCGATGCCTACCGTCGTTTCCGCAACACGCTGCGCTTCCTGCTCTCCGAGCTCGAGGGTCAGTTTGAGCCCGAGACCGACGGCGTCGCCTTTGCCGACCTGCTGCCGCTCGACAAGCTCATGGTTGCCCGCCTGACTCAGGTCCAGGCCGAGGTTGACGATGCTTATGCCAGCTACGAGTTCCCGCGTGCCTACCGTGCACTCTACGACTTCGTGGTGACTGAGCTTTCCAACGTGTACCTCGACGCCCTGAAGGACCGTCTGTACTGCGAGAAGCCCGGCTCGCTCGAGCGTCGCAGCGCCCAAACCGTGCTGGCCGAGCTCTTCTCGATGCTCATGCGCGACCTGCAGCCGATCCTGTCCTACACGGTCGACGAGGCCATGGCCTATGCGCCCGCCGGCTGCGTCGATCATCAGAAGTACGCCGCGCTGCTCGATTGGTACAAGTCGCCCATCACGATCGACGAGGCCAATGAGTTTGAGGGCGTGCTCGAGGCTTCACTCGAGCTCCGTAGCGCCGTGACCAAGGCCCTTGAGGACGCCCGCTCCGCCGGCACCTTCACCAAGAGCCAGCAGGTCCGCGTCAAGGCGGTCGTTCCCGCCGAGATGTACGCGCTGCTGACCGGCGACAAGGCCGTCGACCTGGCCGAGTTCTACATCGTCTCCGATGTTGAGCTGACCCAGGGCGAGGAGCTCTCCGTTGCCATCGAGGCTGCCGAGGGCGAGTGCTGCGACCGTTGCTGGAACTACCGCACCACCGTCGGCGAGTACAACGGCCACGCTCATATCTGTAAGAGGTGCGCGAACGCACTCTAGTTACGCGGTTTTACCAAACCGCGTAACGGCTCGACGCTGCAAACCCGCCAGAGCGGCAATCTGCCTTTCAGCTTCGGCGGCATGACCAGAAGGTCTATGCCGCCTTGCTTCAAGGCACCTTGCTCGCTCTGGCGGGTTTTCGCTGTTGGTAGCGAATCATCGGCTATTTCGTTGCTGGTCAATATAAGATATTGATTTGCGTTAAACGTAATTCGATGTTTTTGAGGGTAGGGGATTGATTTGGGTCGTTCTGCGGATATGACGCCGCCTTTGCGTTGGCGGTTGGGTGTTGCTGGTAGCGTGGCGTTGGCCGTGCTGCTTGTTGACCAGCTGACCAAGCTTGCGGTTCGTGCCGTCGGCGATGCTCTGCATGTGACTATTATCCCCGGTGTGATCGACTTCCTTTTCGTGCGTAACATCGGTGCTGCCTTTAGCTTGGGCGAGGGACATGGCCTCGCGTTTGCCGTGCTGGCGTTTGTCGTTATCGTTGCGATCGCGGTGTACTTGCTTCGCGCGCCCCAGCTTGCTCGCTTTGAGGTTGTGGGCATGGCTATGGTCGTGGGCGGCGCCATTGGCAATGCGATCGACCGTCTGGCTTTTGGCTTTGTGACCGATTTTATTGCCACCACCTTCATCGACTTCCCCGTCTTCAATGTGGCCGATGTCGGCATTACGGTCGGTGTGGTGCTTGCCCTCATCGGCTACATGTTCTTGAGTCCTGCGGCCCGTGAGGTCGACGCGACCGCCGAACTCAACGCCCGTGACGAGGCCCGCGCTAAGCGCAAGGCCCAGCAGCGTGGGGAGCGTGCCCGCAAGATTCGCGAAAGGAGCGAGCGCTAATGGCCGACATCCATATCCTTGTTGCCGACGATGCCGCTGGTCAGCGTCTTGACGCCTATCTGGGCGCTAATGACGGCTGCCCTACGCGCTCTGCCTGCGCGCATCTGATCGAGGGCGGTGCCGTTGCCGTCAACGGCGAGACATGCCTGTCAAAAAAGTATGCCGTGCGCTCCGGCGACCGTATTTCGGTCGATTTGCCCGAGCCGCACGATCCCACCGATGTGATTCCCGAGGCCATTCCCCTCGATATCCGCTACGAGGACGACTACCTCATCGTGCTCTCCAAGCAGCGCGGTCTGGTGTGCCATCCCGCCCATGGCCACGAGAGCGGCACCCTTGCGAACGCCTTGGTCTATCACTGTGGCATTGACCATCTGGGCACCGTGCAGGGCGAGGACCGCCCCGGCATCGTGCATCGCCTGGATCGTGACACCTCGGGCCTTATGCTCGCGGCAAAAGACGACGACACCCAGCGCGCGCTTCAGAATCTCATCCGCACGCGCACGCTCGACCGCCGCTACATTACGCTCGTCCACGGCCACATTGCCATGGACGAGGGCACCATTAACACCGGCATTGCCCGTTCTACGCGCGACCGTGTCAAGATGGCGGTTTCGGACGATCCTTTCGCGCGCCAGGCCATTACGACCTTTAGGGTCCTCGAGCGCTTCGATTCCACGCGTTTTGACGATGGCTATACGCTCGTCGAGTGCCACCTGTTTACGGGTCGCACGCATCAGATTCGCGTGCACATGCGCCATATCAACCACGCCTGCGTGGGCGATCCGCTCTACGGTAAGTGCGATGCGCGTGCCGACCAGGGTTTGACCAGGCAATTCCTCCATTCCTGGCGTGTGGCGTTCGATCATCCCGTGACGGGGGAGCGCATTGAGTGCCGCGATGAGCTGCCGTGGGATCTCGCCGCCGTTCTGGATGACCTAGCCCCGCGCTCGCTCGGCCGCACTGCCGCCGGCGACGAAATCGTTCCGCAGCTCGGTCTGCTCGAACCCTAACCAGTATTAGGTGGTTTCTTGAACTCGGTTAGCCTACGGTAAGATATACGGTTGTTTACGTAACGCGTTCTCGGGAGCCTGCATGCTCGCCTTTTTACAAACTAACACGCCCATCGTGATCTTTAATCAGATTGTGGTTACGCTACTCACGGTCTGCTTTCTGTACCAGGTGGTCTTCTTTGTCATTGGCGCTCTTCGTGGCGAGGTCGCGCCTCCCAAGGCCAAAAAACTCCACCGCTATGCCTTCTTTATCGCGGCGCATAACGAGGAGGCCGTGATCGCCAATCTCGTACGCTCTATTAAGGATCAGGACTATCCGTCCGAGCTCATCGAGGTCTTCGTGGTCGCCGATGCTTGCACCGACAACACGGCGCAGCTCGCGCGCGAGGCCGGTGCCATTGTTTACGAGCGCAATGACCTGGCCCGCAAGGGCAAGAGCTGGGTCATGGACTTTGGTTTCGATCGCATTCTCAACGAGTATCCCGACACGTTTGAGGGCTACTTTATCTTCGATGCCGACAATGTTATCTCCCGCGATTACGTCTCCAAGATGAATGATGCCTTTGACCAGGGCTTTCATGTGGTCACGAGCTATCGTAACTCCAAGAACTTCGGCAGTTCGTGGATTTCCTCTGCCAACGCCACCTGGTATTTGCGTGAGGCCCGCTTCCTCAACAACGCGCGTAATATCTGCAAGACGTCCTGCGCCGTCTCGGGCTCGGGCTACCTTATCTCCGCCAGTGTTATCGAGGGCATGCACGGCTGGCAGTTCCATACACTGACCGAGGACATCCAGTTCACCACGTTCTGCGCCATTCACGGCATCCGCATCGGTTATGCGCCGGCGGAGTTCTTTGACGAGCAGCCGGTGACGTTTAAGGCGTCCTGGAAACAGCGCATGCGCTGGACCAAGGGCTTCTACCAGGTCTTTTTTACCTACGGCAAGCATCTGGTCAAGTCGACGTTCCGCTATCATCGCTTTGCCGCATATGACATGTTTATGACCATCGCTCCGGGCATGCTGCTGTCCCTGATCTCCATGCTCGCCAATGCGACGTTCCTGATCGTGGGTGGCCTTTCGCATGGTTTCTTGGCTACCGAGGTCGAGATGCAGGCTTGTGCCGCCTCGCTTATCATGACGTTCGTGATGATGTACCAGACCTTCTTTATCCTGGCGCTGCTCACGACCATCTTTGAGTACAAGCACATTCATTGCGCTCAAAAGTGGCGCCTGGTGACCAACCTGTTTACCTTCCCGATCTTTATGTTCAGCTATATCCCCATCACGGTTGCCGCGCTGTTCCTGAAGGTCGACTGGGTCCCGACGCAACACGCCGTCAACGTTACCCTCGACGAGGTCATGCAAGGCGCCAAATAACCACCACCAAAACCACCACAAAGGTGCCTGCACCTTTGTGGTGGTTTTTGCTTTTGAGTGACTGCCCAAGGAGGTTTTTAATGGTCTATATCCCGTTTTGGATTTGTATCTTTGCCGGCGCGGTGATTGATGCCCGTGAGCGGCGGTTTCCCAATGAGCTTGCCGGCGTGTGTGCGGTGGCGGCGCTTGCAGGCGTTTGGCTCGACAGAGGTGTTAACACGGCGCTTGACCACGCCGGTCTTGCGGTCATCGTCTACCTTGCCCTTGTGCTCACTGAGTCGCTCTGGCGTCGTGTTCGCCAAGCCCCCGGCATCGGCATGGGGGATGCCAAGGCGCTTTTCGCGCTTTGCACGCTCGACCCTCTGGGTGGCATCGTGGCATTTGCCGCCGCGCTCCTGGTCCTTGCCCTCTCCTGCCTCATCACAAAATCGCGTTCCTTGCCATTGCTCCCGTTTTTGGTGCCGATTTTTGCCATAATCGAGGTTGTGGGCTGCACTTTGTAACCGATTGCGCATCCTTCTTAAGGAGCATGCCATGGCAACTAATCAAGAATCGGCCGTCATTAAGGCGCGCATGGACCGTATTCCCTCGGCGTTGTCGCCCGAACTTTTCGAGCGCATTGCCACCGATCGTGCTTCGGGCTATGTTAACCCGTATCGTTGCAACGACGATCAGGTCATTCGTCGTATTGATCGCGCCGCCGACAAAGGCACGCTTATGCGTCCGGCGTTTATGCGCGATACCGAAAAGATTCTTCATCTTCCTGCGTACACGCGTTATGCAGGCAAAACGCAGGTCTTTAGCTTTCGCAGCAACGACGACCTGTCGCGGCGCGGCCTTCATGTGCAGCTCGTCTCGCGCATTGCCCGCGATATCGGCCGTGCCCTGGGCCTCAACTGCGATTTGATCGAGGCGATTGGCCTGGGCCACGATTTGGGCCACACGCCCTTTGGCCATGCCGGCGAGCGTTTCCTCAACGATATCTATCACGAGCGTACGGGTCGTTATTTTTTCCATAACGTGCAGTCCGTCCGCGTGCTCGACGCGCTGTACGGCCGCAACGTGTCGCTCCAGACGCTCGACGGCGTGCTGTGCCATAACGGCGAGTACGAGCAGCGTGTCTTTGAACTCTCGGACATGGCGTCGTTTGACCAGTTCGACCGTACCGTCGAGGACTGCATTGCCACGGGCTATGGCGCGATCGAGCACCTGCGCCCCATGACCCTCGAGGGCTGTGTGGTGCGTATCTCGGATATCCTCGCCTACGTTGGGCGCGATCGCCAAGACGCCATCGCGGCGGGCCTGTTGTCACCCGACGCTTTTGACGATGGCCTGGGCGGGGCTTACAACAGCTGGATCCTCACGCACGCTTCTATCGATATCGTTGAGCATAGCTACGGCAAACCGCGTATCGAGATGAGCGAGGACCTGTTTGAGGAGATCCGCCGGGCGAAGCGCGAGAACTACGAGAAGATCTATAGCAAGGGCGGTATCGAAGGCGATTCTGAGGCAGAGTTGCGTGAGGCCTTCGAAAAGCTCTACGACCGTTGCCTGCAGGATCTAAATAAAGGCGACGAGTTCTCTTACATCTTTAAGCATCATGTTTCGCGCATTGAGCAGCAGCTTTCCTACTACGATCGCACCTATGCCTGGCAGGACGACAAGGATCAGGCCGTCGTCGATTACATCGCAAGCATGACGGACGGTTATTTCTGCGAGCTGACGAGCAAGCTGTTCCCGGGTCTAAAGTTTCCGCATCGTACCTATATTAACGAACGGTAGTTCGTATTTATTCGGTATACTGTTTGTGGAAAACGTTTTTGATTGATGCACGGGATGGCTATGGACGACCTTTTTTCTGCTTCGACGCGCGAGCGTTCCTTTCAGAATGCGCCGCTTGCGGTGCGCATGCGCCCCAATTCGCTCGACGATTATGTGGGCCAGCAAAAGGCCGTCGGTAAGGGCTCATGGTTGCGTGCCGCGATCGAGCACGACGTGCTTTCGAGCGTGATTCTGTACGGGCCGGCCGGTACGGGTAAGACGACGCTGGCCCACATTATCGCCAACCATACCAAGAGCGAGTTTGTTGAGGTCAGCGCCGTGACGGGCACTGTGAAGGACCTGCGCCGCGTAATCGATGAGGCTAAGACCCGTCTGAACACCTACGACCGCCGCACCATTCTGTTTATCGATGAGATCCATCGCTTTTCGAAGTCGCAGCAAGATGCCCTGCTGCGTGCGGTCGAGAACCGCACCGTCATTATGATTGGCGCCACGACGGAAAACCCGTACTTTGAGGTCAACTCGGCATTGCTCTCGCGTGGTCGCGTGGTGGAGCTTGAGCACCTCAAAGACGAGGATATCGCCACGCTTATTGAGCGTGCGCTCGAGGCGCCGCAGGGTTTGGGCGGCAAGTTCTCGGCCGATGAGGATACGGTCAAGACCATTTGTACGCTGGCTGCGGGTGATGCACGCTCGGCCCTGACGACACTTGAGCTGGCGAGCGAGATTGCCGTCACGCGTCCCGATACCGAAGGGACGCCAGCGCCGGCGGCGGGGGAGCGCTATCCCATCACCGTGGATGACGTAAAGATTGCCAATCCGCGCCGTGGGTTTTCGTATGACAAAAACGGTGACATGCACTACGACATTATCAGTGCGTTCATTAAGTCCATGCGCGGCAGCGACCCCGATGCCACCATTTATTGGCTCGCGCGCATGATCGATGCAGGGGAGGATCCTAAGTTTATTGCACGCCGTATTATGATTCAGGCTTCTGAGGATGTTGGCAACGCCGATCCGCAGGCGCTTTTGGTGGCGCATGCCGCGTTTAAGTCTGCCGAGGTCATTGGCTATCCCGAGTGCCGCATTAACCTTGCTCAGGCTGCACTCTATGTGTGCTTGGCGCCTAAATCCAACGCGTGTGAGGCTTCAATCGATGCGGCGCTGGCCGATATCCATTCTAGTGGGCTTCGCGAGGTGCCGAGTTATCTACGCGATCGCCATCGCCCGGGCAGCGATGAATACGGTGTGTATAAGTATCCGCACGATTATCCCGAAGGCTGGGTCGACCAGCGCTATTTGCCCGAAGGCTTAGAACGCGGTGCATTTTGGCAGCCTGCCGGCCGCGGTTGGGAAGAATGGCGCGTAGAGCAAAGCGAACGCGACCGCAGCGGGAATGCACCGAAGTAGCTGCTGATAATTTTGTCCCACGTTGCTGCTCTTGGCATGTTCGGTCCCCTTTGGGGTACCATGGAAAGCGTCTGTAGTTCGATTCCTTTGGGAGGCTTGTATGAGTCCCATTCAAATCGCCTTGCTGCTGCTTGCCGTTGCCGGCGTGTGGGCTATCGTTGAGCTTGCGCTCACCCTGCGCAAAACCCGCACCGTTGTCGACTCGCTCGACAAGACGGTAACCGACCTCAACAATACGATTGCCGAGGCGCAGCCCGTGGTGGCAAAGCTTGATGGCGCCGTTGACGAGCTTACGCCGGCACTTGCCCAGATGGAGCCGCTCCTCAAGTCGAGCAAGACTGCCGTTGATGCTCTGACGTCTAACCTCGTTGAGGTTGAGGCGGTCGTTCGCGACATTTCCGAGGTCACGGGCAGCGTGGCCGAGGCCAGCAATGCCGTATCGAGCGTGACTGATTCTGCTGCTGGCGCCGTGCAGAAGCTCTTCAATAAGGTGAAGGCTCCTGCAGCCGACGCCGATCGCAAGCTCGCCGCTGCCGCTGCCGAGGCCGAGCAGCCCACTGAGCGCGTTCTGATTGGCGATGACGATGCCGCTGCTGACGACGATGATGTTCAGAAGCCCGCTGCTAAGCCTGCTCAGTATTACACCTATACGCCTGCCGAGACCTCCGAGGAGTCCTGCGATGAGTAGCGAAGCAACCTGCCCCATTACGCTGAGCGTTGCTGGTGATCCGCGTCTCGCGCGCTTGGTGCGCATGACGGCCGCCAACGTCGGCGCCCTGTGCTCTATGTCCGTCGATCGCATCGAGGACATTCGTATGGCTGCCGAAGAAGCCTTCATCTTTGGCTGCACGGCTGTTGATTCCGACGATATCTCGATCAAATTCGATGTCGACGAATCGCATGTGGGCATGACCTTTACCTTTGGCGACCAGGCGACTGTCGATGAGGATGACCAGGCTGCCGTGTATGCCGAGCTCATTTTGGCGAGTGTGTGCGACTCCTACGAAAAGACTACAGCGCCCCTAACGCTTTCCCTCGACCTCAAGGCGGATATCTAATATGACCGAACGCTCCCGGAGCGGCAAGACCGCTTGGGACAAGGAGAAAACCCGCGAGCTGTTTCGTCGTTATAAGGAGACCGGTGATCCGGATGCTCGCGAGCAGCTCGTCATGTCCCATATGAACCTGGTAAGGTTTCTTGCCAACAAATTCAAGAACCGCGGCGAGCCGCTCGATGACCTTTTGCAGGTCGGGTACTTGGGCTTGCTCAAGGCAATCGACCGCTTTGATCCCGAGCGCGGACTCGAGTTCACGACGTTTGCCACGCCCACCATCTTGGGCGAGATTAAGCGCCACTTCCGCGACAAGGGCTGGAGTGTGCGCGTGCCGCGTCGTCTGCAGGAGCTCTCTGCCAAGGTTAACCAGGCCACCGACAAGCTCACCAACGAGCTTCAGCGTTCGCCCAAGGTTGAGGAAATCGCCGATTACCTTGGCGTAACCGTCGACGAGGTGCTCGAAGCCATGGAATCGTCCTCGGCCTACACCTCGGTGCCCATCGAGGCTCCCGGTGCGTCCGATTCCGATGATGCGCCTTCGATTCTCGATCGCTATGCCGACGACGACAACGAGCTCGACTTTACCGATGACCGCCTGGTAATCGAGGAAGCTATCCGCGATTTCTCGCCGCGCGAGCGCGAGGTTATCGAGCTGCGCTTCGTTAAGGGCATGACCCAGATCGAGATTGCCAAGAAGCTTGGCATCTCGCAGGTGCAGGTCTCGCGCCTGCTGCGCCGCACGCTTAAGAAGATTCAAGATAAGATTGATCCCGACGGAGTGATGGTTCGTTCATGAGTGAGCACCCCCAACAAATCGACCGCACGCTTCGCGATACCCGCATTCTGACGCTGCGCATTTGGGGCGTCGTCGGCTGCATTGTCATCGCTGCCGTCATCTTTAACCTTATGGGCATCCTGGCACCGGTCATCGAGTTTCTCGCTGTCGGTTCCATCATCGCTTTTGTGATGTCTCCGATCACCAACTGGCTCGAGCATCACGGTGTCGGACGTGGCCTCGGTTCGCTCATCGCACTCATTGTGGTTGTTGCCGTGCTCGTCGGCGTCGTCTGCATCCTATCGCCTATTTTGCTCGGTCAAATCATGGAAGTCCTGAGCCGCCTGCCCGAGCAGCTTCGTGTTGCGGGTGGCGATCTCAACGAGATGCTCTCGCACGCTAAGACGCTCAACAACACGCCGCTCAAGGAGTATCTGGACGACAATCTTTCTTCGTTGGTTACCGTAGCGTCTAAGTACGTCTCGCAAATCGCTGCTGAGCTCGGCCGCGGTGTGTTTCCGCTCATTACCAACACGGCCTCGCAGCTGTTCGTCATCTTCCTGGGTCTGGTGCTTGCCTACTGGCTTGCCTGCGATTATCCCCGCATGCACCACGAGGTCTGCACCATCATCGGGCAGGAAAAGGAGACCTCGTACCGCTTTATGGTGGCCATCCTTTCGCGTTCGGTCGGCGGCTACATGCGTGGCATGGTCATCACATCGATCTGTGGCGGTTTTCTTGCCTTTATTGGTTTTACGATCATCGGCCATCCGTATACAGCACTCATGGCTATCTTTACCGGCATTATGCACCTGGTTCCGGTTGTCGGTCCCTGGGTGAGTGCGGCGATCGCCACGGTGCTCGGCTTTATGTTCAGCCCCATGCTGGCGTTGTGGACGCTTGTCGTGACCATGGTGGCTCAAAACGTCACCGATAATGTCATTTCGCCTAAGGTCATGCAGAGCTCGGTGCAGGTGCATCCCGTTATGAGCCTGACGGCTCTCGTTATCGGTTCGGCACTCATGGGTCCCATCGGCATGGTTATCGCCATTCCGCTGTGCGCGGCCCTCAAGGGCATTTTCGTCTACTACTTTGAGAACGAGACCGGGCGTCAGCTCGTGGCATACGATGGTGCCGTGTTTAAGGGCACTCCGTATCGCGATACCGAGGGTAACCCAGTTGCCGCCTACGACGCGCTTGGCGACGATACGTTCATCTATGAGTCCGAGCTCATCGGCAACGAGACCGCGCCCGAGGCCCAGGCCATGCCCAAGCCCGAGCTCGATAATCCCTGGATTAAGCTCTCAGGCCTGCAGCCCGACGCGACGGGTTTCTTTAAGAACCCCTTTGCCAAGGACGACGACACAAGCTCTGACGACGACACCAAAACCGGCATCGACGGCTCCATGGACGATTCGGATTCCAAATAGGCCCTGTTAGCGTTTCTTGATGTTGTAAATAACAATAAACGCGATCAAAGCGATTGATAAGGGGCCAGCCACATAGAAAAAGATGGCGTCAATTGCGCTTAGGGTGTAATACGCTTTATCGCCAGATGTTACTGCGTACAATGCGTAGCCAAATCTCGGCTGGTTCACATACCAGCTCGAGTAAGCGAAGATTGCTAAAAGGGCTACCGAGGTTAGTGCATTCACGACAAACCGTTTGCTATTCATCGATCGCTCCTTCCGGACGATTCTTATATGCAATTATACCGAAATCATTTTTTTTTCAAAGTATTTGACAGACCTAAATAACGTGCACTTTCGCTGGAGGGTCGCTGTTTGGCGGCCCTCTTTTTTGCACAGGCGCGGTGGGATGGTAATATCGTTACGTTTGAACTGTTTCGATGTGAAACCGAGGAGATTCCCTCTATGAGTGCTGACTACCCGTCAATGACTACGGCCGAGATTCGCTCCAAGTTCCTCAACTTCTTTGAGGAGCGCGGTCTTAAGCTCTATCCTTCTTCGTCCCTCGTCCCCGACGATCCTTCGCTGCTGCTTGCCAACGCCGGCATGAACCAGTTTAAGGAGTACTACCAGGGCAAGAAGACCATGAAGGAGATCGGCGCGATCTCCTGCCAGAAGTGTGTCCGCACCAACGACATCGACTGCATCGGTGAGGACGGCCGTCACCTGTCCTTCTTTGAGATGCTCGGCGACTTCTCCTTTGGCGGCGTCTCCAAGCAGCAGGCCTGCGCTTGGGCCTTTGAGCTCATCACCAAGGAGTTCAAGCTGCCGCTCGACCGCCTGTACTTCACCGTCTTTACCGAGGACGACGAGACCCACGACGTGTGGCGCTCTCTGGGCGTTGCCGAGGATCACATCTCCCGCCTGGGCGAGGACGACAACTTCTGGGCCGCTGGCCCCACCGGCCCCTGCGGTCCGTGCTCCGAGATCTACTTTGACATGGGCGAGGAGGTCGGTTGCGGCAGCCCCGACTGCAAGCCTGGCTGCGACTGCGACCGCTTCCTTGAGTTCTGGAACCTCGTGTTTACCCAGTACGACCGCCAGGAGGACGGCTCCATGCCGGAGCTGCCGCACCGCAACCTCGATACGGGCATGGGTCTGGAGCGCATGGCCGCTATCATGCAGCACAAGACCGCTAACTACGACGGCGATCTGATGCAGCACCTCATCAAGCTCGGTGAGAAGATCAGCGGCAAGACCTATGACGCCGACGATTACTCCGGCGCCAGCCGCTCCCTGCGCATCATCGCCGACCACTCCCGTGCCGTCGACTTTATGATCTCGGACGGCATCCTGCCCGGTAACGAGGGCCGCGAGTACGTCCTGCGCCGCCTGCTCCGTCGTGCCGTGTTCCACGGTCGTCTGCTGGGCATCGAGGGCGCCTTCCTGACCAAGTTTATCGACGAGGTCAACGCTCAGATGGGCGAGGCTTATCCCGAGCTGCTCAAGAACGTCGCGCTCGTTAAGGGCATCGTCGCCTCCGAGGAGGAGCGTTTCTCAACGACGCTCGACAACGGCCGCGTTTACCTGGACGAGGCCCTGGCCGCGCTCGCCGACGGCGCTGTCCTTCCGGGCGATGTTGCCTTTAAGCTTCACGACACCTTTGGTTTCCCCATTGACCTGACTGTCGAGATCGCCGGCACCGCCGGTCACGACGTCGACATGGATGGCTTTACCGCTTGCATGGAGGACCAGAAGGCCCGCGCCCGCGCCAACGCTAAGGGCGATGCCTGGGGTAGCTTTAACGACGTGTGGGTCGAGCTTTCCGACAAGGTTGCCGCGACCGAGTTCGACGGCTATGACAACGACGTCATCGAGGGCGCCAAGGTTGTCGCCATCGTGAGCAACGGCGAGTCCGTCGAGTCCGTTGCCGCCGGCGAGGACGTCGAGGTCGTGCTCGACCGCACCCCGTTCTATGCCGAGATGGGTGGCCAGCAGGGCGACGCCGGCGAGCTTTCCGCCGAGGGCGTTGCGCTGACCATTTCCGATACCAAGAACCACAACGGCCTGTATGCCCACGTCGCCCACGTCGCCGAGGGCACGCTGACCGTCGGTGCTACCGTGACCGCCGCGCTCGACGCCGAGCGCCGTGGCTTCCTGCGTCGCAACCACACCGCCACGCACCTGCTCGACGCCGCGCTTAAGCAGGTCCTGGGCGAGCATGTCTCCCAGGCTGGCTCGTTGGTGACGCCCGAGCACCTGCGCTTTGACTTCACGCACTTCGAGGCCCTGTCCTCCGAGCAGCTCAAGGCTGTCGAGGACCTGGTCAACCAGCAGATCTTCGCTTCCAAGCCGGTTGTGACCCGCGTCATGGGCATCGACGAGGCCAAGGCCGCCGGTGCTGTCGCCCTCTTTGGCGAGAAGTACGGCGACGTCGTCCGCGTTGTCTCCGTGGGCGCCGAGGACCAGCCGTTCTCTCGCGAGCTCTGCGGTGGCACGCATGCCGCCAACACCGCCGAGATCGGTCTGTTCAAGATCATCTCCGAGTCTTCCACGGGCTCCAACGTCCGCCGTATCGAGGCCGTGACCTCCAAGGGCGCTCTCGACTACATGGCCGACCGCCTGGCGCTCGTTGACGCCGCTGCCGCTGCGCTCAAGTGCCGCGTTGATGAGGTTCCCGCCCGCGTGGAGAACCTGCAGGCCGAGCTGCGCGAGACTTCCAACAAGCTCAAGAAGGCACTCACCGGTGGCTCCTCCGATGCGATTTCCAGCGCCATCGAAGGCGCTGTCGAGCTGAATGGCTACAAGCTCGTTGTCGCTGAGCTCCAGGGCCTTGAGGCTGCCGACCTGCGCAATGTGTGGGATACCGTGCACCAGAAGGTCGCCGGTCCCGTCGCCTGCGTCGTCGCTAGCGTGACCGAAAAGGGCACCCCGGCCCTGCTCGCTGCCGGCTCCGATGACGCCGTCAAGGCCGGTTTCCACGCCGGTAACGTGATCAAGCAGATCGCGGGCCTGGTCGACGGTCGCGGTGGCGGTCGTCCCAACATGGCCCAGGCTGGCGGCAAGAACGCTGCCGGTATCGCCGATGCCCTCGCGGCTGCCAAGACCGCGCTCGGCGCTTAAGTAGTCGCTGTGGTCGCGCTCGCGCTGGACATAGGGGAGACCCGGATTGGCATTGCCGTCTCGAGCCGTGATGGCAAGATGGCAATGCCCGTCAAGGTGCTCCCGGCTGCCGAGGTCACTGGCATGGCCAAGACGTTCCGTTACCTGGTTGAGGACTATGAGCCCGATATCCTTGTAAGCGGACGTCCCTTGACCATGGCCGGTGAGCCCGGCCCCCAGGCCGAGCGCGTTGCCGCCGTTGCGCAAAAGATTGCCCAAGAGCTCGATCTTCCGCTTGAGTTTGAGGATGAGCGCCTGTCCTCGCAAGAGGCAAAGCGTATCCTACGCGAGCAGGGACTCAACGAAAAGCAGATGAGGGGCAAGATTGACATGATCGCCGCCAGCCTGTTCTTGCAGACGTGGCTCGATCGCAAAAACGAGGAGGTTTCGCATGCCTAGCGCTTCCGATCCGCGCCAGCCGAATCGCCAGGGGCAGCCTACGCCGCGCCCTGTATCGTCCGGCCAGCGTCCGATGCAACCGACGCAGCGTGCGGCTCAGCCTGCTGCTCGTCCCGCACAGCCCTCCTCTCGTGCAGCACAATCTGCTCAGCGTCCTGCCCAACAGCCCGCTGCCCGCGCAGCCCGGGCCGCAAGCGGTACCCGCTTTAAGCAGCAGGCGCCCACGCAGCGTGCGCAGGCGCCTCAATCGCATACGCGTGCACATCATGCTCACGGCACACATGGCGTAGCTCCGGCCACGCGCTCGAGCTATAACACGCATGCCCGCCGTGGCGTCCAAAAGAAAAGCTCTCCGGTGCCTATGATTATCGGCGTTGTTGTTGCCGTACTTGCTCTTGCTGCCATTGCCTTCTTTGTCGTTCCGGCCGTCAAGGGCCTGTTTTGCGGGGAGGAGACAGGCGTCACCGCTGGCCAGCGAGTTACCGTCACGATTCCCGAGGGAGCTTCGGGCGATACGATCGCCTCGATTCTCTCCGAGAACCATATTGTCGAGAATCCCAAGGATTACTACGCGGCGGTCAAAAAGCTCAACGCAGATATGTCGCTCAAGCCCGGCACGTACTCGTTCACGACGCTGATGGATGCGACCAAGGTTGTCCAGCAGCTCATGGAGGGGCCCAATGCCGGCTCCGATGCGCTGACTATCCCTGAGGGCCTAACGGTCGACCAGGTCGCCGGTCGCGTGGCCGCGGCATACGACAGCATCTCCAAGGAAGACTTCCTTAACCAGGCCAAGGCGAGCAATTATGTGAATGATTACGCTTTCCTTAAAGATGCCGCGAACGATTCGCTCGAGGGCTTCCTATTCCCCAAGACCTATTCGTTGGGTAAGGACCCGTCTGCCGATGATGCGATTCGCGCCATGCTTGACCAGTTCAACGCCGAGTATAAGTCGCTTGACTTTGCCAGCTGCGAGGCCAAGATCAAGGAGCGCTATGGCGTGGAGATGTCCGATTACGACATCGTTAACCTTGCCTCGATCGTCGAGCGCGAGGGCCTCAACGCCGATCAGCGCGCGCATGTGGCTTCGGTTTTCTATAACCGTATGGCGGGCAAGCTCGATGGCCTGCGTTACCTCAATAGCGATGCGACCATGATGTATGTCACCGGCGGCGAGGTTACCGCCAACGACCTGCAGAGCGATAGTCCGTATAACACCTATAAGCATGAAGGCCTGCCGCCCACGCCCATCTGCTCTCCGTCGCTCGAGGCGCTCAAGGCTACCCTTGAGCCGACCGACTCTGATGACCTGTATTTCTATATTACACAGGACGAGGAGTATTTCTCGAAGACCTACGAAGAGCACCAACAGTCTTGGAATTGATCATGAGGATTTTTAGCCCCAAACGATATGTTGCCTCAGTTGACCGCATCGACCTCGATACCCTCTGGGCCGACGGCAAGCGCGCCATTCTACTCGACCGCGATAACACTCTGGTGCCGCGCGATACCGAGCAGGTTCCCGCTGCGGTTTCAGCTTGGCTCGAAGCCGCCCATGCCAAGGGCTTTAAGCTGTGTATGGTGTCCAATAACTGGCATCGCGACCAGGTCATGGCATCGGCGCGCGAGCTGGGGCTCGAGGCTATCAGCCACGCCATGAAGCCCGCCCCGTTTGCCCTGAAGGCGGGTCTTAAGCGTCTGGGCGCCACGGCCGACGAGGCCGTGCTGATCGGTGACCAGCTTTACACGGACGTGTGGAGCGGTAACTTTGCCGGCGTTGACACTATTCTGGTCAAGCCGCAGGCGACCCAGGACCTGTGGTACACGCAGATCTTCCGTATCTTTGAGCGCCGGGCCCTGCGCGACCTTCCCTGCGAGGAATAGGTTTCGCCATGTCTCAGCACATCAAACACGGCTGCGACCATATCTTCTTTATCGGCTTTTTGGGCGCGGGCAAGTCGACGCTTGCGCGCAACGTGGGCACTATGTTCAAGCGGCGTTTTATCGATACCGATCGTTTGGTTGTGCGTCGATGCGGCAAGTCGGTGACCGAGATATTTGAGACCGAGGGCGAGGATCGTTTTCGCGAGCTCGAGACCTCGGCACTCCGTTCGCTTCAAAGCGAACGCAGCCTGCTGGTATCGTGCGGGGGCGGCATCGTCGAGACGCCGGTGAACATTGAGCTGATGCACGAGATGGGTACCTGTGTGTACCTCGAAGGCGACTTTGAGGACTCGTTGCGCCAGATTCGCCGCTCCGATACCCGGCCCGATTTCCGCTCGCCCGAGCACGCTGCGCGCCTGTTTGAGCATCGCCGTCCGCTGTATCGCCGGGCCGCCGATATTACCCTTGATATTCGCAACAAGTCCTTCGAGGACGTTTCCTACCTTTGTGCCGAGATGCTTTTGGAGCGTGGACTGCTATGATTCGCCGTCAACTTATCAATTTCCAAAACCGCAGTGTCGATGTCCGCGTCGGATTGGGCGCGTTCGAGGAGCTGCCGCGCATGTTTGCCTCGGCTGTGGGCAAGCCTAAGCGCGCGATGGTGGTTTGGAACGACGCCACATCCGAGCGTTTTGGCGAGGCTGTCGAGCATGCACTGGTTGACGCCGGTTTTGCCGTGTCGTTGCTCGTCCTCGAGGTTTCGCCTGCCGGTGCTACGCTGGTCGATGCCGATACCGTCTTTGGCGCCCTGTCGGCTAATGGCATTACCTGTGACGATCTCGTTGTCGCTGTCGGCGACACGGCGATCTGCTCAGTCGTTTGCTGGTGTGCCAATCAGTGGTGCGGTCGCACCGAGTGCGCCTTGCTGCCGACGACGTTTGACGCCATGCTCACGGTCGCGACGACCATGAAGCCGCTCGTTGCCTCGTCGGCGAATGCGCTTCCCGCTATCGCGTTCCGTCCCGAGCCGGGCTTGGTCGTGTGTGACCTCGACCTTGTTCGCGCGGCGGACCCCGAGGACCTTAAGCTCGGTTATGCGGTACTTGTTGGCACCATGCTTTCGAGCAGCAAGTCCCGCTGGAATCAGTTTACCGAGACCATTCCCGAGATTCTCTCGGGCGAGGAGGTCGCGCTCGTCAATGCCGTTCAGTGGTCTCAGACTGCTCGTAAGGACGTACTGATGGCCACGAACCCGAGCGCCCGCCATGCGCTCGATTTTGGCAAGACGGGGGAGTGTACCCTGCGCGCCTGCTTGGGCGATGCCGCTTCGCCGGTGCCTGCCTACCAGCTGTTGTCCGAGGGCATGCGCTTTGAGGCGCGCCTAGCACATGATGCCTGCGACTTCGATATCGATTACGTCTTTGAGGTCGATGACTGCCTGGAGGACTTTGGTATCGAGGAGCTTGCCTTCGATCTGGAGCCTGCCGCATATATCGAGGAGTTCCGCAGGCAGCAGTTTGTCCGCTCGAACCGCAGCATGTTGCCGCTGCCCGCGGCGCTCGGCGCCATTCGTCTAACGAGCGTTGAGGACGAGGTTCTCGACCGCCATGCTCACGCATACTTGGCTTCTCGCAACGAACTTCTCTAGGATTTATTGACATCCATCGTCTTTCGTATCATGTTGAGGGGCGGGTTTCCAATCGGTTGCGAATCGCTCGCGATTCCGTTCGTTGATTGAGCCCGTTCCGTCTTTATGAAGACAACAAGAAAGGAATCTGCATGTCTGAGTTTGCTGCCGGTCCTGCCGGTCGTATCGAGCGTGTCCGTGCCCTGATGGTTGAGCGCGGTTACGACGCCATCGTGGTGCGCGACGAGGCCAATCTTCGTTGGCTTACGGGCGTCAAGGGCGTCTTCGATTACACCTTCGAGTTCCCGCACGCTGCGTTTATTACGGCCGACCAGTGCCTGTTCCATACCGACTCGCGCTATCTCAACAGCTTTGAGGAGAACACGCCCGCCGGCAGCCCCTGGGTCTACGACATGGACGAGGGCACCATCCCCGGTTGGGTCGCCGGCAAGATCGCGGCCAATAAGTGCCGCGTCTGTGCTGTCGAGGACGATATGCAGATCAACTTCTACCAGGGCATTCAGCGTGGTCTGGAGGATCGTTCCGTCGCCTGCATGCTGCCGCTGATGCATGACGACATTCGCAAGATGCGCGCCATCAAGGACGCCGAGGAGATCGAGCTCATGTGCCATGCGCAGTCGATCACCGATGCCGCCTTCCAGCATATGCTCGGCTTTATTAAGCCCGGCATGACCGAGAAGCAGGTTCGCAACGAGCTCGAGAACTTTATGTTCGCCAACGGCGCCGATAGCCTTGCCTTCGGCTCCATCGTGGCGAGTGGTCCCAACACCGCCAACCCGCATGCCGTGCCGAGCGACCGCGTGATCGAGAAGGGCGATTTCGTTCTTATGGATTACGGCGCGGGCTACTGTGATTACCGCTCCGACATGACACGCACCGTCGTGATGGGCGAGCCTACCCAGGAGCAGCTCGACCTGTACGCGCTCGTGCGCCGTACACACGAGGAGTGCGTCGCCGCCATCCATCCGGGCGTTGAGGGCAACGACATTTTCAAGCTTTCCAAGAAGATCATCGGCGATGCCGGCTATGGCGATTACTACAACCATGGCTTGGGCCACGGCGTTGGTATCGACATCCACGAGCTGCCCAACTTCAACCGTAGCAAGAACACCATCGAGATCGGCTCGGTTGTCACCATGGAGCCCGGCGTCTACCTGCCCGGCGTGGGCGGCGTGCGCCTGGAGGACTACGGCGTTGTCACCGAGAACGGCTACGAGCCCTTCACCAAGACCCCGCACGACCTGCACGTTATCGACTGCTAGTCTACTTCGGTAGATAGTTTGGGGCGGGGCGTCCGAATCGATCCGGACGCCCCGCGTTCTCTTTTTATGCGCTCTCCGCAGGCGCCGTCTGCAAGTGTATAATTTCTGTCGTATGTAATTTGGACGCTTGTGCGTTCTGCCCATAACAAGAAAGGTCGCTATGCCTACCATTTCTACCGCCGACTTCAAGAACGGCCTCGGTCTCCGTATCAAGGACAAGGTCTACACCATCGTCGAGTTCCAGCATGTCAAGCCGGGCAAGGGCGGCGCGTTTGTGCGCTACAAGACCCGCGACATCAAGAGCGGCCGCGTCGTCGAGAACACCTGCAACGCCGGCACCAAGTTCGAGAGCGTTATGCTCACCACCCGTGAGTTCCAGTACCTCTACAACGATGGCACCGACTACATTTTCATGGACAATGAGACCTATGAGCAGGTTCCTGTTCCCGAGGACATGGTGGGCGAGAACTCCAAGTGGCTGCGCGAGAACGACATTTGCCAGCTGCTCTTCGCCGACGATGAGCTCATGGGCGTGACCCCGCCGATGTTCATCGAGACCACCATCGTCCAGACCGACCCGGGCTTTAAGGGCGACACCGTCCAGGGTTCCACCAAGCCGGCCACGATCGACACCGGCGCCGTCATCCAGGTCCCCATGTACCTCAACGAGGGCGAGGTCATCAAGGTTGACACCCGCGACGGCAAGTTCGTCTCCCGCGTCTAGCAACCAACTCTTCTAGGAGGACTCATGCCCCAGGAAATCAAGATTGACGGCATCGGCATTTCGCCCGATGTTCTGACCGCCATCGTCTCGCGCGCCGTGTCGGATGTCGAGGGCATCGCCTCCGTTGGCGTCAAGGACCTTGCCACCAACCTTGTCTCCATGATGCTCTCGTCCAAGGCCCCGGCTTCCGAGCCGGCGGTCGAGGCCGAGGTCATCGGCGACAAGCTCGCACTTACCGTGCGCGTTGTGGTGTTCTTTGGCTATCCGTTCAAGAAACTCGCCGAGGCCGTTCGCGCTGCCGTGGTCGCCGCCATCGATGCCCAGGTTGGCGTTGAGGTCGAGCGCGTTGACGTTTGCATCGACGGCCTCGTTTTCCCCAAGGAGTAACCTTTGAGCCTTAAGGTTTATCGCGGGCGCACGCTTGCCCGCAGTCAGGCGCTGCAGCTGCTGTTCCAGGCCGAGGCCACGGACAGCCCGCTCGAGCGCGTCCTCGAGGGCGATTTCCTGATCTCGAAGGGTCCCCTCGACCCCTATGCGCTGGAGCTGTGCCGCGGTGCTTACGAGCATATCGACCGCATCGACTGCGCTCTGCGTTCCGTTGCCAAAAACTGGGATCTTATGCGCATGCCCGGCGCCGACCGCAATCTGCTGCGTATCGCCGTTTACGAGATGCGTTTCCTCACCGACGAGGAGGTCTCGGATGCCATCGTGATCAACGAGGCCGTCGAGCTTGCCAAGGCCTATGGCACCGACCAGTCCGCGTCGTTCGTCAACGGCGTGCTGGGTAAGATCGCTCGCAGTGAAGAGCTGCCGGGCGAGGACCTGTACCAGGAGCTGCTGGCCGAAGATCGCGCTCGCGAGGAGGCACAGGCTGCCGAGGCTGCCGCAAAGGTTGCGGCTGCTCAGGCCGAGGCTGGCGTGCTGGCCGAGGACGCGGACGCTGCTGAGGCCGTCGAGGCCGACTCCGTCGAGGAGTAGCCATGCCAGAGGGTTCCGTCCGCAACTTCGACGAGATTTCGGACCGCTTGGATCAGATCATCGCTACCGTTCGCTCCAAGGATACCTCCTTGGAGCGTTCGCTCGATCTGTTTGACGAGGCGATTGAGCTGGGCTCCCGCGCGGTCGACATGGTCGATAAGTTTGAGCTGACGCCGCGTGAGGCCGACAAGCTCGAGCAGGAATACGATGAGGATGCGGCAAACGAATCCCAGGATAGCTAGGCCGCATCTCCGGATACGAATGGTTGATGGCATTCATGAAACGCGTGCGTCTTGATGACGAACTGATTTCACAGGGCATCTGCGCCGATCGCGCGGATGCCCTTCGCACTCTTATGGCCGGCTTGGTCTCGAGTGGCGGCGAGCGTTTGACTTCGCCGGGCCTTAAGGTGATCCCGGGTCTGCCGCTGCACGTGAAGGGACGCATTCCCTATGTTGGCCGTGGCGGTCTTAAGCTCGAAGGCGCGCTTGATGCGTTTGGTATCAATCCGACGGGCCTTGCCTGTCTGGATGTGGGCTGCTCTACCGGCGGCTTTACCGATTGCCTGCTTAAGCGCGGAGCTGCGACCGTTGTCTCGGTGGACGTGGGTCGCGCCCAGTTCGATTGGTCGTTGCGTCAGGACGATCGCGTGACGCTGCATGAGCGCACAAACGTGACGCAGCTGCCTGAGCTTGGCTATGCCGGCGCTATCGACCTGGCTGTGTGTGACGTCTCGTTTACCAGCATCGCGAACATTATCGATGCGGTGCTGGCGTGCCTGGCGCCTACGGGTGCATTCTGCACGCTCGTAAAGCCGCAGTTTGAGGCTCCGGCGGCGCTGGTTGGTGAGGGCGGTATCGTGACCGACCCCGCCGTCCGCTGCGATACACTCGCGGCGGCGATTGAGCTTTTTGCCGCCAAGGGCCTGTTTCCGCTCGACGTGTGCGTGTCGCCCATCCATGGCGCCAAGGGCAACGTTGAGTTTTTCCTGTACGGCACGAGGTTTGCCCCCGGCGAACGCACCGACGATGAGTTGCAATCCGAGGTATCGGTTTTGAGCGAGAAAGCAGCAACGCTATGAAGGTCTTTCTGGTTCCCAATTACTACAAGCAAGAGGCGGTCGAGAGCGGCCTTATGCTCGAGCTTTGGCTTTCGCGCCAAGGCTATGAGGTCGCATGGGCTGCCGACCAGCGCTCCAAGATTCAGAGCACGCCCGACGTTGACGATGCCGACTTGGTCATCACGCTCGGCGGCGACGGCACGCTGCTGCGCGCCGCCCGCATTCTCAACTACCGCGAGATTCCTATTCTGGGTCTTTCCTATGGTCACCTGGGCTTTTTGACGGCCGCGAGCCCCGAGGAACGCGATATTTTGCAGGTTGTGAGCGATGCCCTGTCCGGTGAGCTCCACGTGAGCCGCCGCGCCACCATCGCCGCAGACATCGTTTCCGTGCGTGAGGACGGCACGAAGGATGTCGTGCGTTCGTTCGCCCTCAACGACATGGCGCTCACGCGTGGGCCCCTGTCCGATATGGTCGAATTTGACATCACGGTGTCCGGCCATCATATCGATCGCCTGCGCGGTGACGGTGTCGTCGTGTCGACGGCGACCGGCTCCACGGGTTATGCGCTGAGCGCCGGCGGCCCTATCGTCAGCCCCGATTACACGGGTATGGTCTGCGTGCCGATTGCTCCGCACACCATTCAAGCTCGCGCTTTCCTGACTTCGCCGAGCGATGTCGTCGAGATCTTTATGTCCGACGACCGCCCGAGTGTGCCTGCCATCGCTATCGACGGACAGTTTATTACCTGCGACGGCACGGTTGAGAGCGTGGCCGTGCGTCGCGGCCCCGGCGATGTGCTGCTGCTCGACTACGGCCCCGAGAGCTTCTATAACTCGGTGAGCCGCGTGTTCTATGGAGTGCGCCATGATCGATGAGCTCCAGGTTTCCAACATCGCACTCATTCGCGAGGCGACGTTGGTTCCGAGTGCGGGCTTGACCGTCCTGACCGGCGAGACCGGTGCTGGCAAGACCGCATTGCTCTCGGCGCTTAAGCTCATCTTGGGCGAACGTGCAGATTCGTCGACCGTGCGCGAGGGCGAGGCGCTTGCCAGCGTCGAGGCGCGCCTGTTCGATGGCCCGCACGACGCTGAGGGCTTCACCGTGCAGCGCAGCCTTTCTGCCGAGGGCCGCAGCCGCGTGAAGATTGACGGCCGTATCGCCAGTGTGCGCGAGCTTTCGGAGCACGTCGGCGTGATGATGGATCTGTGCGGCCAACACGAGCACCAGCGCCTCCTCGACCCGGCACATCATGTTGCCATGGTTGATGCCTGGGCTGGTCGCTCTGCGCTCGAGGCGCTGGAAAAGTACCGTTCCTGCTTCAAGGCGTCGCGTGCGGCTGCCAAGGAGCTTCGTCGTGTAGAGGAGGCGTCGCGTGCGCAAGGGAGTCGCGTCGAGGAGGCGCGCTTCGCCCTGGAGCGCATCGCCGAGGTCGATCCCAAGCCGGGTGAGTACGAGGAGCTTGAGGAGCTGCTGCCGCGCTCGGAGCATGCCGAGGTCTTGGTGGCGACGGCCAACGAGGCCCATGCATCGCTTGTTGCCGAAGGGGGAGCGCTCGATGCCGTGAACGGCGCCGTGGCAGAGCTGTCGCGCATGGCGACCGTTGACCGCAAGCTAGGCGACATCGCCGATGCCCTTTCGGATGCTTGTATCTCCCTTGAGGATTGCGCCAATGAGCTGCGTGCTTATCGCGATGGGGTCGCCTTCGATCCGCACGAGCTCGCCCGCATGCGCGAGCGGTATTCCGACCTCAAGGGCCTGCTGCGTCAGTGGGGTCCCACCATGGACGACGTGTTTGCCATGCGCGATCGCTCGCAAGAGCTGCTGTCGCTGGTAGACGATGGTGATGGGCAGATTAGGAAGGCGCGCGAAGCGCTTGGCGCGGCGGAGCGCGAACTGTTTGCCGCCGCCAAGGCGCTTAAGCGCGCACGCAATACCGCTGCTCCGCGCTTTTGTCACGAGGTGGGTCGTCAGATGGCACGCCTGGAGATGGGCGGCGCTGAGCTGGTCTGGGAATCGCGTGATCTTCCACGTGCCGAGTGGACGCCGGCGGGCCCTTCGAGCTACGAACTCTTGTATCGCAGCGGCGCCGGCTTGACGCCGCGTCCCTTGCGCCGCATTGCCTCGGGCGGCGAGCTGAGCCGTGTGATGCTGGCGAGCAAGGTTGTCCTCGGTAATGCCGACGGCGTTGACACGCTGGTATTTGATGAGGTCGATGCCGGTGTCGGCGGCTCTACGGCTCGTGCTCTTGCTGGTGTGCTGGCTGATCTTGCCGCCACGCATCAGGTCATCGTCGTAACGCACTTGGCGCAGGTTGCGGTCATGGGCGACAAGCACTACGTAGTGAGCAAAGAGCCCGGAGATGTTCCTCAGACGCATCTGGATGAGGTGACTGGGGACGCTCGTACCGCAGAGATCGCTCGCATGCTGAGCGGCGATCAGTCGGAGGCAAGCCTGGCGCACGCCAGGCAGATGCTGGAAGAAGCGCGTGCTTAGTCTGAGCCGCCACATTCATGTCCGACCCGGTCGCCACGAAACCGGCCCATCTACTACGTTTGATAGGCTATCGGCAACCATGTTAAGAATTGTAAAAAGAAAACCGCAGGTAGAACGCCTGCGGTTTTCTCTATTTTCGGAATGTGGTTGGGCTATACGGATAAAACGTAGTAGATGGGCCGGTTTCGTGGCGGGTGGCGTTCGTCGGCTCCCTAAAATGACTATTCCACGACCTTATCCGGCTGGATGAGCTCCTCGTAGAAGCTGATGTGCTCTCGGGCGTCCTCGATTTCAGGCAGCAGGAAGTTGTAGATGACCTCTATGATCATCGTGGCGCTCATCTTGGAGAACGCGAAGTCGCCCGTTGTCAGCAGCGCCTCGTGATTGACGGTATTAAAGGTGTAGTCGGCTAGGCGCGCAAGTGGAGACTTGCTGTCGCTGCTGATGACGACCACGGTGGCACCGCAGTCGCGAGCCGCTTTTGCCATGCGGTTCAGTCGACGCGACTTGCCAGAGTTCGAGATCAGCACGATAACGTCGCCGGGGCGTAACGTGAGCGCAAAGCCGATTGATGTCTCGCTGATGGTGCTCGCCATACAGCGCAGGCCCAGCTGCGAAAACTTAAATGTCGCATCGAGCGCGACTGCGTTCGTATTGCCCACGGCGGCGAACTCAATAACGCCGGCATTCTTAAGTGCGTGCACAACTGCGGCCAACGTGTCGTGATCAATGCCGTCGATGGTCGCATTAAGCTCGCTCACCTTAGCGGCAAGGATATTTTTAAGGCTCTGCTCCATGTTGTCGAGCGAGACCTCGTCGGTCAGGCCCTCGTTGCGCTGACTCTCCAAGTCGCGCGCCAACGAAAACTGAAAACTGCGGAAGCTGCCAAAGCCCAGCTTGCGGCAAAAGCGCGAGACCGTCGCCTCGGACGTGGCAGCGGCTCGTGAGAGCTGGGCGGCCGTCAGGCGCGGCGCCTCGGACTGGTGCTCCAATATATAGTCGACAATGCGCTGCTCGGAATCGCTGTACCCTTTGTGCGTGCTAATAAGGGAGAGCGCGCTCTTGCTGCTATCGGTCATGGATGGCTCCTGGTTGGCATGAAAATCGGACTCGTTTTTCATGCCATAGTATACGGGCAGTTTCAATTACAAGATACACCTTGCCGTTTCAAGTGTTGATGGTAAACTTTCACTTACCGTTTACGGTTATGAAAGAACCTTTCACCGGAGAATTGCGCCTTGTCTCTTCTCACGCGGACGGTAGGTTGGTATCTTTCAAGTGTGGAAAAACGCGCATTTAAGCGCGTATAGGGGAGCGCCCGCGGGCGCTGTACTCAAGAAGGAGGGACACATGGCTAAGTTTGACATCATCGCCGCGACCGGTTGCCCGACCGGCATCGCGCACACCTTCATGGCGAAGGAGGCGCTGGAGAAGGCAGCTGCCGAGCGAGGTCTGACCATTAAGGTCGAGACTCATGGCCAGGTCGGTGTCGAGAACGAGCTCACGAAGGGTGAGATCGCCGGTGCCAAGGCCGTCGTCGTCGCAGCCGATAAGGATGTCCAGGCTGAGCGTTTCGCCGGTAAGCCCATGGTTTCCGTTGGCGTTTCCAAGGCCCTGTCCGTCGAGGCCGCCGGAAAGCTGATTGACCGCGCGCTCGCCGCCAAGGGCGACGACTCGGTTGCGGCTGCTGCCGATGTTGAGGACGAGGTCGAGGAGAAGGAGTCCATCGGCCACGTCATCTACAAGCACCTCATGAATGGCGTCAGCCACATGCTGGTCTTCGTCGTCGCCGGTGGTGTTCTGACCGCCGTATCGTTCCTGTGGGGCATCACGTCCTTCGATTCGACGGCTGCCGACTACAACACCTTTGCCGCCATGCTCAAGATCATCGGCGGCATCGCCATGAACCTCATGGTTCCGGTGCTCTCCGCTTACATCGCCGAGTCCATCGGCAAGCGCCCGGCACTCGTCCCCGGTTTTGTTGCCGGCATGATCGCCATCCAGGGCCTGCCCGTTAACGCCGATACCGGCATGATCGACGCCGGTGGCGCCGGCGTGGGCTTCGGCTTCCTGGGCGGCATCGTCGGCGGCTTCCTTGCTGGCTATGTCATCCTGCTGCTCGAGAAGGTCTTTGCCGGTCTGCCCAAGAACCTGGACGGCCTCAAGGCTATCTTCCTGTACCCGCTGTTCTCGACCGCCATCGTCGGTCTGGTCATGCTCGGCATCTCCGGCCCCATGGCTGCCATCAACACCGCCATGATGGACTTCCTCAAGGGCCTGTCCGCCTCTGGCGCCGTTGTCCTGGGTCTTGCCATCGGCTGCATGTGCGCCTTTGACATGGGTGGCCCGGTCAACAAGGCTGCTTACGTCACCGGTACCGCTATGCTCACCGAGGCCCTGGCCGCCGGTGTCGGCACCGACACCTACAACTTCGGCACCAACTTCATGGCTGCCGTCTCCGCCGCCTGCATCGTTCCGCCGCTGATCACCACTTTCGCCGTCGTTGTCGGCAAGAAGTACTTCAGCCAGGAGGACCACGACGCCGGTGTCGTCAACCTCATCCTTGGTTGCACCCACATCACCGAGGGCGCCATTCCGTTCATGACCAAGAACATCTGGCCCGTCATGCCCATCATGATGCTCGGTTCCTCCATCGCCTCGATCCTGACCATTATGTTCAACGTTCACGATCCGGCGCCCCACGGTGGCTTCCTGGTCCTGCCCGTTGTCGAGAACGGTCCGCTTTGGGTCCTCGCGATCCTCATCGGCGCCGTGGTCGGTAGCATCCTGTTCGTGGCCTTCAAGAAATATGACTTCGAGAAGAACCAGAAGGCCGCTCCTGCAGCCAAGCCGGTTGAGGCCTCCAAGGCCGCTGCTGTCGAGGCCCCCAAGGCCGAGGCTGCCGACTTCGTGAAGGTCGAGAACGTCTTTGTCGCCGAGGACTTCGCTTCTCGTGACGAGGCTTTGAGCTTTGTCTCCAACCAGGCCGTCAAGGCCGGTATCGCCGGCGACGCCGACGCCGTGATGAACGCCTTCCTGGCCCGCGAGGCAGAGGGCACCACGGGCATGATGGAGGGCTTCGCCATCCCGCATGCCAAGTCCGACGCCATTACCGAGGCTGCCGTCATCGTCGTCAAGGACGAGTCCGGCGTGACCGGTTGGGATACCATGGACGGCGCCCCCGTCAACGTGGCCATCGCCCTGCTCATCCCGGGCGCTCAGGCTGGCACCACGCACCTCAAGATCCTGTCCAAGGTCGCCGAGGCGCTTATGGACGAGGACTTCCGTGCCACCGTCAAGGGTTCCACCAACGCCGCCGAGATCGCCAAGACGATCAACGCCCGCCTGGTCTAATCCCGCAGCTCGCGAATAACATCGCCCCTTGTAACAAAGGCGGAGACCCTCTCCAAGGTCTCCGCCTTTTTCATCCCCAAATAAGTTGCGGTGAAATAGGGACTGTTTAAACGATTCAACCCCAAATTCAGTCCCTATTTCACCGCAACTTACAAAAGGGCATAGAGTGGGCTGCCTATCGAGTCTTTGTCGCGAACAAGTCATCAGCCAGAATTTCGTTCGCACGATATTGCTCTGGACCGACCGAGTTTCCGCAGCTTGCTCGCCCACAGGGGGCCGGGCGCGGCCAGTGAGATT
>NZ_QROZ01000004.1:0-2671 GCF_003475205.1 Collinsella sp. AF36-3AT
TATTTGCTCAATGTGTTCGGCTGAGATCGGAAATCAACCGTGGGAGACAACAGCTTTGACGTCGGCGAACCTTTTACGCTAATAAGCCTAGTCGATGGAAAGGTCCCCTTTAATTGTGCGGCTGTAGAGGCTTCCTCCCAGCAAGAGATTGGAAAACTATTAATCGCAAATTCTAGAACCGGATTGTACTCAGGACATTCGCTTAGAGACTATTATTCTCTTCGGTGGGCCCCTGTAAAACCGCATGATTTCAAGTTAGATGGTTCATTTTATCAAGGCAAAAAAACTGATACGGGTTTCATCGTTACTCTCGAGTCGCCAATTGATGTCATTCTCGCCGGCAAAACTATAGGTAATTTTGAAACAAAGGGCGTTCATCCTTTTGAGTTGGCAAAATACTTATTAACTGTTGAAGATTGCGGAGTAAATGCAATCGAGATTGAAGGTGAAGAGAGCTCTTCCGTTGAATACTTTTACTACATTTTGACCCGCATTAAGGGACTTTCTGTTTCATCAAATTGCTCTATCGGAGATATTACTTTTGCATCTTCACTTTCAGAAGCGCCTACTGTACCTAACGGATTCACGCTAAATCAGGATTACCCCGTTTGTGCATGGACTTATCAAACCGCACAGGGGTTTGCAGATGCTCAATTAGAAGCGTTAAGACGAATTGAATACGCCGTCTATCTATATATTGTTTGCGGGTGTTCCGAACGCTTCCCCGATAAAGAGGCCAAGATGAAGTCTTGGGACATTAGGCAACCATTACTTGAACCAAAGTTGTCAGCAATGGTCTATGTTGAAAATCTTGATCTCGGTGGCAGCATTCTAATCGACGGCAATGGCAAGACAAATAAAAGCCCTATATCTGTCACTGGCTTCATTTCATCAGCAACAAATTCTTCTACGCAAATGCTGCTTTCCCCATTGAGAGCCTCATGGAAACCGCATTATTTAAATGAAGCTATGAAATGGGTGGTCAGAGCTCGCTTTGAGCCTTCGGTAGATGACCGAATTATCTCATTAAACACTGCGCTTGAATACTGTTTAAATGAAGAACGTGGCGAGACGGTTCTTGCGGAGGCTTTGCATGAAATGAATTACGACCGCACTGATGATCTTGATTTCTCGCAGATGCTAAATGACATAGTGAAATCAATTGATTTACCGGCTATTCAAGGACTTAATGAGAAACAAAGAAAAATACTGATCCGAAGAATTAAGAGCCAGGCAAAAGCGTCATTATTATCATCTCGTTTGGCGAGTCGCCTTACCGCTATGTGCAAAAGGCTTGGCGATCCAATTACGAAACAGGAATTGCAATTATTAATTGATGTCAATAAGGCAAGAAATGGATTGCTGCACGGAAGAAGATCCGTGTTCCTAAATACACTTGATTTGGATCGCGCAATTGTCGCAGCCAGTACTCTTATTGTGTCAAAGGTTGAGAAGTTTGAGGAATCTAAGCTATGAATTTAATTGAGACGGGTCTTAAGCTCGGACATGCCCTCAAGAACGATTATATAGGCAGCGGCAATGAAGCATTAACGGAAAAGTATACAAAAGAGCTTCTTGGTAAGGAGATGTCAGATAGGTTATGGGAGCTATTCAACTCGAAGGTTGCGACCAGATCGTTCTACGGCTTCTCCGACTCACTAACTATATTATCCACCGCTGTCTTTGATGAACAAAGACCGATAACTCAGTATTGGATCGATTTAAAGCTAGCTGTCAATGATAATCCCGTTCTTCTGGACCTTGCTAAAAAGTACTTTGAAGAGGGCGAACTGGTCGATAGACTGATAACATCTGCATTGATTCCAGGCTCCGTTAATACCGATGGATTATATTCAGTTGAGACTAACCGCCTATTTAACGATTTTGCAGCATCTCTCAAACGAACAGGCGTTACTCGCAGTTTTGCAAATTTAATCCCAAGGTCATCCTTAGACAGCAGCATCATTGATAGCCATATGAAAACCCGGGGTTCAGAAATTGATTCAAATCCGTGTCTTTTTAATTGGAAACGAAATTACAAGGATGAGCCTTTGGCGAGCGAGTTCACCGCCATCGATTTAACCTGTTTTTTAGCAAGCGTTGCGAGACGTTCTATTTTTTCTGGCTTTATGGGTGACCAGATCGACCTGAAGGTAGATCACGATTCAATTGGTGGCCTTAATCAATCTGAACCAATTAAGTCAATAAAACTGAAAACTACTGACTTCTCTCCGGTTTTTAATAGGCGCTTTGCACCCATGTTAGCTCAGAACGAAAATAATCGCATAGGCTATATGCTACTATCAAAGTATAGTTTGGAATTTGGCCAAGAAGTTGACTCTTGTTGTAGCCTTGAAGGCCTCTTATACCCTCTAGATGATTTGAATTTATTCTCGTATATCAGTTAACTTTCAGCTAATCTCTGATCTGTTATTAACAACCGCATCATAGGCATACAAGAGACTTTACACGGGTTCGGCAGCGCGCTGCTGCCCCCCGCCTGACGCCCTTCGATTCTTCCATTCACCGACTGACAAAACGATTTACACCTATTTTTGGAACCTAACACAGGTTTTCTTCTTTGCCCCTAATCTGATCTCGCTAAACTAATAACTGCTGCTACCAGGGCATTTTCTGGTGCACATTCTATTGGCTCCTGCGAAGATCGGAG
>NZ_QROZ01000004.1:2681-169207 GCF_003475205.1 Collinsella sp. AF36-3AT
ATTCTATTGGCTCCTGCGAAGATCGGAGCGGGTATGTTTGCTGCCGAGTCCTACACCAGCCGTCATTACATTGCGATTGTTGCCATGGCCTGCCTATGCGTTTTGCTGGGCGGGCCTTCTTATGCCGCGGGCGCGGAGAGCCTCATCATCGCGGGCGCGACGTACTGCGAGCCGGGCGCCTCGGGCCCTGGCTGGTCCTGGACCGACGCCGACCACCTGGAGCTTAACGGCTACGAGGGCGAGGCCATCGGCGCCGAGGGCGACCTGGTGCTGACGCTTGCCGGGCAAAACTCCGTGACGGAGTCGCATGCGCCCGATGCGGACATCACGCTGTGCGGTATGGAGGTGTGGGGCAACCTGACGCTTCGCGGCACCGGGACCCTGACGGCGACGGGCTCGCAGTGCGGAATCCACGTTTCGCAGGCGCTTGTGGTAGACGGATGCACCGTCGACGCCCGGGCGGACGGGGCCGATATTACGGACGAGGCGGTCGCCGGCGTGATCGCCAGCGACATGGCCGTGTGCGGCGGTGGGCGCGTCGTTGCTGCGGGCGCCGGGGCCGGAGCGGGCGTGCGCGTCTACGGCGTGTATCTGCAAGATGCGGGCCTTGGCGATGGCGCGGCCGGCTGTCGTCTTTCCGTCGACGCCTCGTGGCTCGATGCGACCGGTGCCGACGGCGGGGTTGCGTGCACGGGCGGGTCGCTTGTGTCTGCGCGGTTTGTGGCGCCTGCTGGTGGGGTCTTTGGTGCGGGTAGCGTGGTGGATGCCTCCGGTGCGGTGGCACCGCATGTGGTGGTTGAGCCCGATGTCGCCACGCCGCCGGCGGGGGAGACCGACGGTGGCGAGGTACCGGGCAATAGCGCGGAAAAGTCACCCACCGATGCTAGCCCCGCTGCCGGAGAGCCCACCGCAGGACCCACGGCAAATCCCTCGCTGAAACCCGCGGCCACGACAACCAAAACAACAACGACAGCAACCAAGACCACGATCGCCAAAGTCCCCAAGCCCTAGGCTGCCACTGTGACACTCCCCAAGACCGGCGACAGCAACTGGATCGCAGCCTCCTTTACGTTTTTCTTGCTTGGAACAACGCTTCTAGCCGCCGCATATCGCTGCTGAGGCGGCGCAACGCACTTAGCTGCAATACAAGAACTCTGTTGAAGCTTTGAGGGCAACACTTCCGGATAGGGAGCGTTGCCCTTTTCGCGCATGCAACATCTGACGTACTAGCCATATGCGTTTTCGCGCTGTGAATGAAGCAGAGTACCTTTCTTCAAAATATGATCACCCCAAAACCTTTCTTCCGAACCGGCGCTAACTTGCACTTTTAGGTACTGTGAGATTCTGGGACGCATGGAACCGCATGGGTGGCATTCGCACTTGCTTGGAGACCATTGAGGGAGCCGTCGAATGAAGTTGACATCAAAGGCGGAGGCCGGTATCAACGAGCTTGTCAACAATGAGGCTAAAGGCCGATTAGTATCTTATCCGCATCGAGGGACGGGATTATCATAGGGACGAAGGAGTTTTGCATGAGAGGTTCATATAACCGGCCTATCGTCCAAGATGGACAATCGGCCTTGTAATATCAATGTTGGGCGATAGGCAAATCGCCCGGACAGCATAGGAGGTGCAATTGGAACGCATAGTCACGAAGCCGACCAAAATCGATCTCCATATCCATTCTGCTGCAAGTGTCGTCACAAAGGACAAAGGCAAGAAGGAACTTTCCGATTGCGACAAAGACCATGTTAACGTGCTGCTTCGCGGTTTGGAGGCTCATGGCATCAACATGTGCGCAATCACTGACCACGATTGCTTTGACAAAGACCTTTACTTCGCTTTGAAGGAGAGGGAGGGGGATGGCTGCCTAAACAAAGTGCTTCCTGGTATTGAGTTCAGCGTGTCCATTCGCGCCGATGGCAAGAAGCCGACCGTCGTCCATATCGTTGCCATCTTCGACGACCGGCACCCCGATCTGATTGACGGCATCGCCGATGTCGTCTGTGATGAGAACGGGAAACCGCGCTACGACGATCTCAATAATGGCGCTTTCACCGAAGACGGTTTCGCCAAGGTCCTGAGGGACATCGGCCTCAACGCCGTCCTCATCGGGCACGAAAAATCGGCCGGCCAGGAAGCGAAGCGGGACGTGAGCAGTCTCGGAGCGAATTACGCCAGCGAAGTAATTTTGACCGAGTTTGTCGACGCGGTCGAAATTCGCAACAAGCGGCGAGAACTCGACATCAAGAGGCTCATCGAGACCTATCCCAAAGATGCCGTTCCGTTTGTTGTCGGGAGCGATTGCCATGATTGGGCGACCTATCCAGGGAGAGAAGGCGGTGAGATTTCGTTCTCCAGCCTGAAATGCCTGCCGACCTTCGAAGGCTTGCTCATGGCGGTCACCGATCCTTCGAGAATCAAGGTCGGCGACTGCTCGTTCTTCAGCGCCAGCTCTTCGAAGCTCGACTCGCTTGAACTCTCAATTGACGGCAAGTGCTTTGACATACCGCTTTCGCCCGGAATCAACGCGATTATCGGCGACAACTCCATAGGCAAGTCGATGATGATTCACCGCATAACCGGTTGCCGGCATGTAGGCGATTCCAAGTTGGTCGACGGATACGAGGCCTATTGCGCGAAAGAGGGCATAAGCGTCGATACTCTTCTCCCAGATGCGGCTGAGTTCAAGTTTGACGACCAAGACAGCGTTCGTAAAACCCTCGAAGAGCTGCATTCGGGGCAGGGGCAAGACGATTATTTCGGTAAGTATTTTCAATCCCACGTTGATGTCAGCTCAATCAAAGAGTCGCTCAAGCGCTTCTTTGACGAGTGCGTTGTCGCCCTAGAGTCGAAAGCGCGCTTCAACGATGCACGCCGTCGACTTGATAAGCATGAGGTGGTTTTGCGGGACCTGCCAAAGTCTGAGAAGCTTACCATCTCCCGATTTTCGAAGACGATCTCTTTTAAGGACATCGATGATCTCTGCTCTAAATTGCTCTCCTGCAGGAGCGATCTTGCCAACGCAATAATAGATTACTCGAAACTTTTCAAAGAGATGGGGCTTGAAGCCGCCGAGGCCCATGCCGATGCAATGGAGGCGATGGATAGGCTTCTCAAACTTCTCGAGAAGCAAAGGCTGGTCTACAAACGCAATGACGCGAAAACCCAAGCAGTCAAGGACGCCGCGAGCGAGGAACGCAGAGTTCTTTCGAAGAGAAAGACTGACGAGCAAAAAACTATCGATGATTATTCGGCGACCCTTGACGAGGTCTCTGCGAAAATTGCCAACGCAGTGTTGCTTGCCGCAAAGCGCTGCGACAGGAAGCTCGAGTATGCCGTTCCTGTTGACATTAGGGTTCCCAATCCTATGGGGAAATTCATATTTGTCTCCGAACTCACTTCTGGTAGTACCGACATAAGCTACTGCAATGAGGTCTTTAGGGAGGTGTTTAACAAGCCTAAGCTATCGCTTCTGCTGAATGGCATTCAGTCCGAGACTGAGCTGACTACGGAGGAAATAGCTGCAGCGGTAACAGGTGAAAAACCTTCCATGGCGACGTGCTACGATCAGATTCGCAACAAGCTTCATGCGGTGGTTGACCGCGTAACCGAGAGAAGGAAAATCACCAACAAGTCCATAGGCATCGACGCCGAACCGTCGCCTGGCCTGTACGGGACCCTGTACTTCGACCTTTTGGCGGAGGAGGACGCTAAACCAGGGGTCTATATTATCGACCAGCCGGAGGATCAGATCTCGCAAGTAGCGATTAAGGAGCACGTCCTTGGCGCCTTTAAGAGGATGAGCGCCAACCGGCAGGTGCTGATGATTACGCACAACCCGCTCTTTGTCGTAAACCTCGATGTCGATAACGTCATCGTTCTCGCACGCGACAAAAATGGAATAATTGACGTGAAGAGTGGGGCTTTGGAATACGAATGCGACGACTACAAGGTGCTCGACCTTGTGGCCAAGACCGTTGAAGGAGGCGCTGACGTTGTCAGGAAACGACTCAAACGCTATGGCTCAGAAGGCATATAAGGTCGGGCTGAAGGATGGGAAGATCGCGATCGAGGGTGTTGACGGCTTTTCCATTGATGTCGAAGACCCGAAGCTGAACGTAGGGAAGTTGTACTCGGCCCTTTTCGCTGGAATCGACGAACCTACGACGATTTCCCTCGAGCCCACGACTGAACTTAAACAGGATCGCAAAGCCTTCTCTTTCTTTGAAAGCTTGAAGAAGATCGTGGACGGCGCTTGCGAAAAGATGAATCCGGGTCTGGCTGATATCGCCAAGAAGGCTGAAGGACTCGACGCCGACGACGTGGCAAAGCGGAGCTGACGCCCTGCTGCTTGTTCGCGAAAGCCAAGGGCAATGGAGACTTTCATGGTAACTATTGTTTGCGATATACGCGGTAGCGCGATTGGGCATGATGACATGATTGGGCTTGATGACATGTTAGCTGTCTAGGGTAATTTGGAATTGTGGATATGCGCGGTCATCAATAAGTGTGGATACTCAGAGCGTGGGTTTGACGAGGCCCAAGTTTGAAGATACTATTATGACAGTGATTAGGGTCCAGAAACTTTCGATGCCTGGAACCGGAGGGGAGCCTGCGGGTTCCCCTTTTATTTTTCGGGAAGAGCGACGATGCCCAAAGAATTCCTCACCTACCAGCAGCAGATGAAGAAGCTCAGAAGCTCCGGCCTCAGAATCGAGGACGAAGAGGTTTGCCGGAGGGTCCTTGCGGACATCGGCTATTTCCCGGTCGTGAACGGTTACCAGTCGTTTTTCCGAGACCCGAGCACCCGGGTATACCGCGAAGGCGCCACTTTTGGAGACATTTTAGCGCTTTACGAGTTCGACGTAGAGCTCAGGGAGATAATGCTCGATGCACTGCTCAAGGTCGAGGCGAAGATCAGGTCGGCGCTGGCCTACGAGTTCTGCGCTGCATACGGCGAGTCCCAGAGTAAGTATCTAGACGCCCGCTGCTACGCGACATCTAAGGGCGCGAAGCGTGTTCTCCCGAAGCTACTGAACATGCTTGATTATATCGCCAACAAGGATACCAGCCATGAATACCTCGCCTACTACCGCAGGGCATATAAGAACGTGCCACTGTGGGTCGCTGTGAACGCCATGACCTTCGGGCAGATTTCGAAAATGCTCACGGCACTTAGGGACACCGAGAAAGCCAAGATTGCCAAGAGATTCGGGGTCGGAAATCCAAAGGAACTCTCTTCGTTTATCCGCGTGCTCGCCCTCTACAGGAACGTCTGCGCGCATGGCGAGCGCCTCTTCTCTCACAGGTGCCACGTTGAGATTCCTGACACGGCCTTGCACGCCAAGCTCGGCATCGAAAAGATTGGGCCGGATTACGTTTGCGGCAAGGTAGACGTCTTCTCGGCAGTGATCACCCTTCGATACCTCCTGCGCGACGACGAGTTCAAGGCATTCAAGGCTAAGCTCGTCAAGTGCGTTAACGGATACTTGTCATTGGATGAGAGCATCGGCGAGGAGCGCCTCCTTGAAGCCATGGGGTTCCCAGCCGAATGGAAGAAGATAACCAGGTATAAAATTTAAGATCGACCCACCTAAAAGCAAAATTGCTCAGGATTTATCTAACATGAACCACGAATCGGATCATACAGTTGACGCTGCCAAGAAAGTAATAGACGCCGGTCTTCTTGAGCTGTTCGAGCGCCTGCAAGCTGTTAAGCATGCAGGCGCTCGAATCTAGACACGATCCATGACATAAAGCCCAACCAACGCACAACGACAGTTTTCCATGTCAAAAGGACACTGAAGTGTGAGGTGGTTCGAGTCTCGCTAATACAAATAATCAGCAGTTCAGGTCTTATGGGAATAATTTTATTCGCATCGCGTTGCTTCTAAGCGGTTGTTTATACCTGGATGTATACACTAAGGAGGCAGCAATGCTTTTGAGCTATGTTCAGCTAGATGACGGCGCTCAGTTTGCCTACTCAGAAACACGAGATGACGGGACCGTTCGCGTACCCGTCGAGCGTCCGGTTGACTTTGGCTTTGACCATGCAGAATGCTTCTTGCCTGCGGTTAATTGGTTCAATGTCGAAGGTTTTTCTACTGACGATCTGGATTTTTTGACCGAGTTCGTTAGATCAAACGCCCCATTTATCTTCGAACTTGCAGAACGGCAAAAAACCGGATCGGCGGTTTCGGCGCTGGCCCCCTGACGTTCTACTGTTGAACGGCAAATAACACATGATTTCGCCTACAGACATATCCACCGTCGCCTCCCGCGTGCTGGCTCAATACGACGTCAGAGAAGCCTATTTATTTGGTTCGTTTGCCCGAGGCGAGCAAACGCCCAATAGCGATATTGACTTGCGCCTAGTCTGCGGCAACACCATGACGTTCGGCACGCTTTACGAACTCTCCCATGAGCTCGAGAGGGAACTTGGGCGAAAGGTTGATATCGTCACCAACCCACCAGAGTACATGCGCCCGGCATTCCGCAAAAGCATCGAGCAAGATGAGGTGCGTGTCTATGAAGCAACATGTGCGGGACGATGAGTTTGCGAATATCATCCTGCTATCTGATCCTCCCGATGTACTCAACGTTGAGAGCCTAAAGGCCATCCGCGATGGGGATGCGTTGATAGCCACGGGAAAGCCCAGCCGGTCTAACGCAAAAATAGCTCGCCACCCAATCGGGGGTTTACTTCGCGCTATACAGCTCTACGGGCAGATCCGACTCGACCTACGCCGTGCCTCGCTCTCTTCGGCATTAGCGCTCGCAAAGACCCTAAACTGCGCCATCGAAGACCCTGTCAGGCAACCGGTTGCTCTGGAGTACGATTCGAAACCCTGTTCATCCGAAACAATCAATAGTAAGAATATTGCTGTTTAACTTTCCTTTACGTACGTATTTAAATGAAACTATAATACGTATTAGAGACAGATTTTAAAGGAGGTTGCTATGGTTGCCGTGATAGACAAGAAACTCGTTTTCGGACGCGAACAGGTGCTGACTTCGACGCAGGCAAGCAAAAATTTTGGCGAAGCGAGACGTCGCGCTCGAAGAGAACCGCAATTTGTCTCAGACAGGAACGATGGCATCGATACTGTTATCGTTGGCTTCGACGAGTTCGAAGCGATGGCGGTCGAACTCGAACAGCTCCGAGAGGAGCGCCTGCACGCTATAGCCGCTGCAAGGCTCGCGCAGGGCGACACTGATTCGAATCGCAAGGGCATTCCGTTCTCCGATACCGCGGGACGTGAGAGGTTCGAGGCCATGCTAGAAGCCGAGGCAACCGATCCCATTTCCGACGAGGAGCTGTTCGAGTGAGCGTGGCTAGGTTTAAGGTTGAGTTTTACGACAAGACTGCCGAGAAAGAGCATCTGTCACTCGATGGCTCGGTTCGCGCTATGGCGGACAAAGGTATTGCGCGCCTTGCACTTCGGGCCGATGAAATTGGCAAGCCGCTTTCGGGTCTTCTTGCAGGTTGTAGGGAACTTAAGTTTCGTACTGATGGCATTCGCGTAATTTATCGCATCCGCGACGGGCACGTCGAAGTAGTTCAAATCATCGCAATAGGTGCAAGGGACAAGGTCAAGGTTTTCGACCTGACATCTAGACGCTTGGACAGCGATGATTGATTGCCTCAAGAATATCAATTTAGGTTGCATGGTCGAAATGCCCGGGTTAAACGCACGGATTCAGTCAGCAGAAGGACGGCGTGATGAAAACGTTAAATGCAACGACATGCCCTGATAGTTGTTGCAGCAATTATCCTGAAAGCATGACTTTTGACAACTGTACAGAAGACGCAACCGACCCTATCGTGCCGAAAGCACCCCGTACTTTACCCGATGATCTGGACAGCATCGCCTTGATCGACGAAGCTGCCACCCCGAGACGTCGTGGTTCAAGCTGTAAAGCAGTGTTGAGCTGCGATTTTAGTGGTTACGGCGTTTGCCATGGCGCGGCTGACGCGCACGAATTTAAAATCGGGGGCAAAAAGTTCTTGGAAAACCTCGCGCGGCTATGTTAGTATCTCTTTTGTCGAAAGGCGACGGGCGATTGGCTCAGGGGTAGAGCATATCCTTCACACGGATGGGGTCACAAGTTCGAATCTTGTATCGCCCACCATCAAAAGCGCAGGTCAGAGGTGTTAAGCTTCTGGCCTTTTTCTTTTTGACACTAAAATCGAAGCGAAGTCACTTAAGGCGTTATATGTTACGCAATTCACCTTAGGTGTCGTCATTGCGCGTTTTGCAAAATGCGTCTGTGTTCATTCATTGAATTCCCTGCGTAATCTATGTGCAATTGTGGAGACAGAGACCACTGGCTCACAGCTTGTACCAGCGCGTTCATGCCTATGGCGGCTTTTCAACGGATTGCGTCAAGCTTTTGGTCAGTGTTTGGTCAGCTTCCCGTACTTACCCGCATGATGTGCCAGTAGATAATCGACCTTACCCGCAATCCGCACGGCCCGAGGCCGTAAACCAGGGGAGGCGCAAATGGACGAAATCGTCTGCGCAAATACTGCATTCCGCTATTGGCGCTGCCCACCGCAGGTGCGCGACCTCTACCCGCGCTTACCTAGCTCCGAAGATGGCTGGCGAGCTCTATCCCATGCCCCTTTTGTAACCGAAGTTCTCAAGACGCCAGTCATCACAGCAGCATCAACACGAAGCAACCTGCATTCCAAGACAAGACGGACCATCCGATGGAACAACGCCTATACGGAGAAGGTTTCCATCGACACGGGCATGGGCTTTAGCGTCACAGACCCTCTTAATACGCTATTCACCATGACTCGAAGCGTTTCTTCATGCGATCTGGTTCTGGCTATGTACGAATTTTGCGGATGGTTCTCGGTTTTTAAACCATCGCCCGCGGTTGACATGGCACTTGAGCGGGCAAAATCAGAAGAAGAGCAGTACACCACAGAAAGTCTGTTTGAACTAGACGAAAACCAAGACGAGGCCCCATGGAAGCGAGTCTATGCTCGGGTGCACCAGAAGGACAGCGAGCATGATCAAAGGAGGCAGCGGGATGACGGATTCGGAAATAAAACTAACGGAAAGGGCACATCGCTTTGGATGAGAAAGCCTCTTATTGAAATAGAAGAATTACATAGATTTGCGGCGAAGGTTAAGGGCGAGATGTGGGGAAAGCAATTCTGCGAAGCCGCACAGCAGGTAATGGGTATTGCTGCATCCCCGCTAGAAGTTGCTGGAATCATGTTGCTGAGTCATCCGAGGCGTGCCGGCGGAGCGGAGTTTAAAAACATATTCGTCAACGACCTAACACCGCTGTCGAATTCAGCTCGGAAAATCGCAGGTCAGAAAATCTGTTACGGCGATATCGTCATCGTAAACCCAATAACAATGAAGGCCGTGATTATCGAACTTCAAGGTGAGGTTATTCATGGATCGGGCGCTGTGCTTGACCACGATGCCACCCGAATGACAGCATTGCAAAGCATGGGATACGACGTATTTCTTGTAACCCATGACATGCTCAATGATCACGATCAGCTTGATGCCATCATTCACAGTGTGTGTGAGCGATTGGAGTTGTGCTACAAACCAAAAACCGAGGCGATGAGATGCGCTGAGACCAGATTGCGGGCCAACGTTCTGTGCAATTGGCTTGGTATTAGTAAGTAATAATTTCAATGTGAGCAATTTTAATACTTTATATGCTGTTAGTATTTAAGTGCCATTTTAAAACCATGCCGGTTTACTACGTTGGATTGAGTGTGGCTGAGCACACCGAATTCGCCGCTCGTAAAACCGCAGGTAGATCGCCTGCCCGTTATGCGAAAGTAAGCGTCAGGTCAGAAATCCAGGAATCAGCGTAGTAAACCGGTCTGTTTTTGAAGCGACAGGATGGATCGGGCATCGTGCGTCCTTTCGGCCCCACACCCGTTCCACGCGACGCAAAATTGTCCAAAATTGTCCTTGCATCGGCGGGGGAGTTCCCGTATAGTACTTCTACGCACGGGGGCGTAGCTCAGCTGGGAGAGCGCTTGACTGGCAGTCAAGAGGTCAGGGGTTCGATCCCCCTCGTCTCCACCCGAGCATTGAATGAGGCTCCAACGCAAGTTGGGGCCTTTTTTCATTTTGATAGGCCAATAATATGCCTTTGCCCAGTGGCTGCTTGGCGAAAATCTATCCTAAATTGCAAAGAGGAATGATTAAAAGTGTTTCACGTCTATGTAGGGAAAAATTTAGTATCACCGTAATGTAAAGAGGCCGGGCAGCATGCCCGGCCTCGAACGATTCTGGTGGGCCCTCCGGGATTCGAACCCAGAACCCAGGGATTATGAGTCCCCTGCGCTAACCGTTGCGCCAAGAGCCCTTATGAACGGTGAATGCAATTCTAACAAAGGCAACTCAGACCTAATTTCTTCGCTTCACGTCGTGAAATACTACCATGCACGAGCAAGTCGCACAACGCAAGATCAAGTCCGATGCTAAACAACAGCTAATCTAGGCGCGTCGCAGAATAGAAGCGATCTAAATAAGTTAAGGCCTTTAATTCAGGGCTCCAACACACTTTTGCGTGAAATCAACCTGATGCCATTTCAAAACCATGCCGGTTTACTACGACGAATCGGCGACCCCCGAGCACCGTGTGTTCTCCGTTTGCAAAACCGCAGGTAGGTAGTCCGCCGGTTGCACGAAAAGGCGTGTGTGGTCGGACATTTCTGATTTATCGTAGTAAACCGGCATGGTTCTGGGGCGCTGGGGAGGGGCGCTTCGCAATCGGACCCGATAATGGGACTGGAGGCGCACGGAAAACCCTGTTGAACGGGGCGCGTCGTGTTCCACGCGCCAAGTCGGCCGGCGTACGGGCCGTGCGGGGGCCAGGCGCCCCGCGGGTTGGCGCGGTCCCGAGCGCGCCGGCACTCGCGAAAGTTTTTTTCAAAATTGTCCTTGCATCGCCGTCCGAGTTCCCGTATAGTATTTCTTCGCACGGGGGCGTAGCTCAGCTGGGAGAGCGCTTGACTGGCAGTCAAGAGGTCAGGGGTTCGATCCCCCTCGTCTCCACCCGAGCATTGAATGAGGCTCCAACGCAAGTTGGGGCCTTTTTTCATATTGGCACACAAGGTCAAAGGCGGCACCATGATCCTCCTGGTCGACAAGATCGAAAAAAGCTTCGGCGCACGCGTCCTCTTTAGCGGCGCGTCCTTCCAGATCAACCCCGGCGAGCGCTTCGCGCTCGTGGGCCCCAACGGCGCCGGCAAAACCACCATGCTCAAGATCATCATGGGCATCGACAGTCCCGACTCCGGCCAGGTCCAGTACGCCAAGGACTGCCAGGTAGGCTACCTAGAGCAGGAAACCAACCTGGAGCAAAAGGACACCACCATCCTCGCCGAGGTCATGGCCGCCGCCAAGGAAATCCGCCGCATGGGCGAGCGTGCCAACGAGCTGCAGGCCCAGATCACCGAGCTCTCCGAGCAGGGCAAGGACGTCGACGCCCTCCTCAACGAGTACGGCCAGGTCCAGGACCGCTTTGAGCATCTGGGCGGCTACGAGCTCGAAAGCAACGCCCGCAAGATCCTGTCCGGCTTGGGCTTTAAAGTCACCGACTTTGAGCGCCCGTGCTCCGAGTTCTCGGGCGGCTGGCAGATGCGCATCGCGCTGGCCAAGCTCTTCCTGCGTCACCCCGACCTGCTCCTTCTGGACGAGCCCACCAACCACCTGGACCTCGAGAGCGTCCAGTGGCTGCGCGGCTTTATCGCCAACTACGACGGCGCCGTCCTCATCGTCAGCCACGACCGCGCCTTCATGGACGCCTGCGTCGACCACGTCGCCGCACTCGAAAACCGTCGCGTGACCACTTACACCGGCAATTACAGCAGCTACCTCAAGCAGCGCGAGGACAACCTGGAGCAGATGCGCGCCAAGCGCGCCGCCCAGGAGCGCGACATCGCCCATATGCAGGTCTTCGTTGACAAGTTCCGCTACAAGCCCACCAAGGCTGCCCAGGCTCAGGAGCGCATCCGCAAGATCGAGCAGATCAAAAAGGAGCTCGTCATCCTGCCCGAGGGCCACAAGCACATCGACTTTAAGTTCCCTGACCCACCGCGCTCCGGCGATATGGTCGTGGGCCTGGAGGGCGTCTCCAAGTCCTACGGCAACAAACACATCTACAGCGATATCGACCTCAAGCTCTACCGCGGCGAGCATGTGGCGCTCGTCGGCCCCAACGGTGCCGGCAAGTCCACGCTCATGAAGATCCTCGCCGGCCTGGAGCCGCCCACCACCGGCACCCGCGACCTGGGCACCAACGTGGGCGTGGCCTATTACGCCCAGCACGCGCTCGAGGGCATGACCGAGTCCAACACCGTCCTGCAAGAGATCGACACCGTCACGCCCAAGTGGACCGTGCCGCAGCAGCGCAGCCTACTGGGCGCCTTCCTGTTTAGCGACAACGATTCCATCGAGAAGCAGGTTCGCGTCCTCTCCGGCGGCGAAAAAGCGCGTCTGGCCCTGGCCAAGATGCTCGTGGCCCCCGAGGCGCTCCTGTGCCTGGACGAGCCCACCAACCACCTAGACATCGACTCGGTGGACATGCTCGAGAACGCCCTGCAAAACTTCCCCGGCACCATCGTGCTGATCAGCCACGACGAGCACCTGGTGCGCGCCGTGGCCAACCGCGTCATCGACATCCGCGACGGACAAGTCACGGTCTACGACGGCGACTACGACTACTACCTCTACAAGCGCGAGGACCTCGCAGCCCGCGCCGCCGCCGAGGCGTCCACGGAGAGCGCGCCTGCGGCGGCCAAGTCCACCAAAGCCAGCGCCGCCCAGCCCGACACCCCCGCCGCGGCCCCCAAGCCTGCCGAGGGCAAAAAGACCAAGGAGCAAAAGCGCGCCGAGGCCCAGGCTCGCGCCGCGCTCAACAAAAAGCTCAAGGGCGTGCGCAACCAGCTCAAAAAGATCGAGGCGGAGCTCGACAAAAAGCGCGCCCGCTATGACGAGCTTATGGAATTGATGGCAAGCGAAGAGCTTTATGCCGATCAGGACAAGTTCAACGCCGCGCTGGGGGAATATAACGGCCTTAAGCAAGAGCTACCCAAGCTCGAGGACGAATGGCTGGAGCTTTCCACCCAGATCGAAGAGGAGACCGCGCGTGAACTCTCGTAAGGCCGCTGCCGTGGCAATGAGCATCATCGCCATCGCCTGTCGCATCTGCGGCATCTTTATGAGCGCGATGACCGTGCTGCTGTGCTTTAGCGGCCTCACCGCTAAGCTGCAGATCGTGGGCTTTGTCGTTGAGCTTTCGCGCGCGCTGCCGAGCGCCATCGCCGGCTACGGCGTCATCACATCGCCCTTTGGCGGCGTGTTCCGCCTGGATTACGCCATCGTGGCCGTAATTCTGTTTGTAGCCGACTACCTGCTCACGGGCGCCTCGCGTCGCGTCCGCTAGAGGAGCACCATGTCCAGCAGCTACCTCATGAACCTGCTCGCCAGCGCCGTTGCCGTCATCGTGGGCATCGTGATCCACGAGAGCGCACACGCCGCCGCGGCCTGGGCGCTCGGCGACAAGACGGCCCGTTCGCGCGGCCGCGTGTCGCTCAACCCGCTTAACCATATCGACCCGTTTGGCACCATCATCCTGCCGCTGCTCATGCTCGCGGCCGGCGGCCCAGTGTTCGCCTTCGCCAAACCCGTGCCCGTCTACCTCAACAACCTCAAGCACCCCAAGCGCGACGAGGTCCTGGTGAGCGCGGCCGGCCCCGCGTCGAACATCGCACTCGCGTGCCTCGCGGCCGCCCTCATGCACGCAACGTACGGCAGCCTCTACACCAGCATGTCCTTTGCCCTGGCGTCGCAGATCATGAACTTCGGCGCCACGTTTATCGTGGTTAACCTGTCACTCGCATTCTTCAACCTCATCCCGATCCCGCCGCTCGATGGCTCGTCGATCATCGTGCCGCTCCTCAAAGGCAAGGCGCTCAACAACTACTACCACCTGCAGCAATACGCCATGCCCATCCTCATCATGGTTCTGTATCTGCTGCCCATGTGGACCGGCATCGACGTGATCGGCCGCTATTTCGACGTTACCGTGTATCCGCTCGCTGAGCAGCTGCTCAACTTCGCAATCGCCGGCATCTAAGGTAAACTTACAGGTCGACCGTGCAAAACGGTCGTAACATGCACCCAAACCGCGCCGCGAAGGCGCCGTCAAAGGAGGTCGAAGATGTCGTATCGCGTGTCGACGCAGGTCTACAGCGGACCGTTCGACCTGCTGCTGCAGCTGGTAACCCGCCAAAAAGTAGATATCGGCGCCATCTCCATCAGCGAGGTGGCCGAGCAGTACCTTGCCGAGGCCGAGCGCATCGAAGCGCTGGACCTGGACGTGGCGAGCGATTTTTTGCTGGTCGCAGCAACCCTTTTGGACATCAAGGCCGCCTCGTTGGTGCCGCAAGAGGCCCCGCGCAAAGCCGATGACGATGACGAGATCGACGATGACCTCGAAGAACTTAGCGCGCTCGACGGGGACGCCCTACGCGAGGTCCTGATCCAGCGCCTGATCGCCTACAAGCAGTTTAAAGGCGCGGCTGCGGCCCTCGGTGCCCGCATGCAGGCCGAAAGCCGCATGCACCCGCGTGTGGCCGGCCCCGACCCCGAGTTCCTGGGGCTCATGCCCGACTACCTGGCCGGCATCACCCTACGCGGTCTGGCCGTCATCTGTGCCGACCTTGACGGCAAGCGACAGACCTTCTTGCTGGAAGCCGAGCACGTGGCGCCGCATCGTGTGCCGCTCGACCTGACCGTGGCCTCGGTCGATCGCTTTACCATGGCACACCAAACCTGCACCTTCCGTGAGCTGCTGGACGGCGACGCCACCACCGAGCAGCTCGTCGTCACCTTCCTGGCCATGCTCGAGCTCGCCAAGCGCGGCTCGCTCACGCTGAGCCAGGACGAGATCTTCGGAACCATCTGCATCAACCGAGTCGAGGGCGCCGAGGCATACGTGCCCGGCAAGGGCCCCGAGCTCACCGAATAGGAGCCGCAACCATGTCAACCCTTTCAACGCTGGAGGCAAACAGCCTCAAAGGCGCCCTCGAGGCGCTGCTACTGGTGTCGAGCGACCCGGTGAGCGCGCCCGCGCTGGCAGGTGCGCTGGATATCGCCCCCGGCGAATGCGCGTCGCTGCTCGCCGAGCTCAAGGTTGAGTACGAGGAGGCCAACCGCGGCTTTCAGCTGCGCGAGGTCGCCGGCGGCTGGCGCCTGTTTACGCACCCCGCCTACCACGACGTAGTCGAGGCCTATGTGTTGAGCTGGGACACGCAAAAGCTGTCGCAAGCGGCGCTCGAAACCCTGGCCGTCATCGCATACCACCAGCCTGTGACGCGCGAGGCGGTCAAGGGCATCCGCGGCGTCAATTCCGACGGCGTCATCGCGTCGCTCGTCGACAAGGGCCTGGTGCGCGAGCTCGGCCGCGACCCCCAGCGCGGTCAAGCCATTATCTACGGCACGACCAACGCCTTCTTGGAAAAGTTCGGTCTGCGCTCCACCCGCGACCTGCCCGACCTGGAGCAGTTTGCCCCCGACGAACAGTCGCGTCAGTTTATCCGCGAGCGCCTGAGCGGCCGCAGTATTCAGTCCACGCTCGAAGAGCAGGCTGAGGACCTGGACGAAGAGCGCGAACTGCTCGATACCGATGTTGAAGATGTTGAGGCAGTCGAGAACTTGGAGACCCTGGTCGTCGACGAGACCTCGGAGGATTTGCATGACGAGGACTAACGAAGTAGGGGAGACGCGCGCCATGGGCAACGCAATACCCGCAACCGACACCCAGCCCGTCTATCCGCACACCATGCGCCTGCAGCGCTTTTTGGCGCGTGCGGGCGTGGCGAGCCGCCGCGGCTCGGAGGACCTGATGACCGCCGGCCGCGTGACCGTCAACGGCCAGGTCGCGACCGAACTAGGTACCAAGGTCGACGTCGACCGCGACCATATCGAGGTCGACGGCATGCCCGTCAAGCTCAACCAGGGCGCCGTGTACCTGATGCTCTACAAGCCGACCGGCTACCTCACCACCATGAGCGATCCGCAGGAGCGCCCTTGCGTGGCCGACCTGGTCCCCCGCGACCGCTTTCCGGGACTTTTCCCGGTGGGCCGCCTGGACCGCGACACCACGGGCCTTTTGCTCTTTACCACCGACGGCGACCTGTCGCAGGACCTGCTGCACCCCAGCAAGCACGTCTACAAGACCTACCAGGCACTCGTTGACGGCCAGCTGTCCGACCGCGATCTAGACCCACTCCGCCGTGGCATCGAGCTCGACGACGGCCTGTGCCAGCCGGCGATCTGCCGCGTCATCAACGCGCGCGAGGCCGAGGCCGTAGCTCCCCAAGGCATCAAGCCCGGCACCACCGCCGTGGAGGTCATCATCCGCGAGGGGCGCAAGAACCAGGTCAAGCGCATGCTGAGCAAGATTCACCATCCGGTGATCCGCCTGCACCGCTGCAACTTTGCCGGCCTTGAGCTCGAGGGCGTGGCCAAGGGCTCGTGGCGCGAGCTCACCGACCGCGAGGTGCAGATCCTCAAGGCCGGTGGCATCCCGCCCAAGCAGGCCGTCGGCAAGCGCGCCGGCGCGGCGGCGACCAACGCCGCGACCCGCACGCGTCACCACGGCAGCCACGGCTCCGCACCCAAGCGCAACACCTACCGCGAGCGCTACACAGGCTAGGCAACCCGCCGCGCCCCAGCACCCGCGAACCATACCAGCACGTCAACCATCGAAAGGAAGCATTGCATGATCGTCGCCATCGACGGCCCCGCCGGTTCCGGCAAGTCCACCATCGCCAAGGAGATCGCCCGCCAGCTGGGCTTTAATAAGCTCGACACGGGCGCCATGTATCGCGCCGTCACCTTCGCCGCGCTCGACCGCGGCATCGATCTGGACGACGAGGCGGCTATCGACGCCCTCGCCGAGCAAATCGAGATTCGCTTTACCAACGGTACCGGCGAGGACACGCGCCTGACCATTGACGGGCAGGACGCTTCGGCTGCCATTCGCACCCCGCAGGTCGACGCCAACGTGTCCAAGGTCTCGGCCTACCCGGGCGTGCGCGCCGCCATGCTCATCCATCAGCGCCGCGCCGCCGAGGATCGCGATATCGTGGCCGAGGGTCGCGACATCGGCACCGTCGTGTTCCCCAACGCACAGGTCAAGGTCTTTCTGACCGCCGACCCGCGCGAGCGTGCCCGCCGCCGCGTGCTGCAGCGTCACCAAAACGATGCCCAGCCGCTCACCTCCGAGCAGCTCGAGGCCGAGGTCGACGAGACCCTCGACGCCCTTAAGCAGCGCGACAAGCTCGACAGCAGCCGCGAGGTCGCGCCGCTCGTGCCAGCCGAGGACGCCGTGCACGTCGACTCCACCGCCCACACCATCGATGAGGTCGTCCGCATTATCGAGGACCTCATCAACCAAAGGAGGTAGCCCATGCGCCTGTTAAAGCAGACGCCCGAGGATTACTACAACGCCCCCTATGCCGAGTTCCCGGCGCTCATCCGCGGCATCGTCGCCGTGGTCATGGGCATCCTGTGGGCCTTCTCCAAGCTCATGTGGCGTTGGAAGGTCGAGGACGCTGACCTGCTGTTTGAGCGCCAGGAAGGCCGCGGCAGCGTGGTCATCTGCAACCACACCTCGATGGCCGAGCTCTTGGCCGTGGAGACGGCGCTGTTCTTTGGGGGCCGTCGCATTCGTCCCATCTTTAAGTCCGAGTTCGCCAAGAGCAAGATTGTGCGCTGGGCCTTTAGCCGCGTTGGCGGCATCCCCGTGGAGCGCGGCACTGCCGATATGAAGTGCCTGCGCGCCGCCCAGCATGCGCTGCAGCGCGGCGAGGACGTCCTGATCTTCCCCGAGGGCACGCGCATCCGCTCGCGCGAGATCAAGCCCGAGGTCCACGGCGGCTTTGCGCTCATCGCTCAGATGGGCAAGGCGCCCGTCAACCCGCTCGCCATCTGCGGCTGGTCCGACATCACGCCCGCGGGCAAAAGGCTCATGCGTCCCAAGAAGTGCTGGATTCGTGCCGGCAAGGCCGTCTCGCTTTCCGATGCACCGGCCGAGCTCAAGCGCAAGGAGCGCTTGGCTTGGTTTGAGTCCGAGGCCATGAGCCGCGTATACGCCATGCGCGACGAACTGTGCGCCGAGCATCCGGGCAGGTTCTAGCCATGAGCGAGAACGTGACGAACACCGCCGCGACTGCGTCCGACCAGGACGGCGCGCCCACCATCGAGATTGCAGCTCACGCCGGCACCTGCTACGGCGTACAGCGCGCGCTCGACATGGCGCTTGCCGCCGCGCCCCAGGCAGGGGAGAGCACTCAGGTCCACACCCTGGGTCCGCTCATCCATAACCCCATCGTGGTACGCGAGCTCGCTGAGGCGGGCGTTGGCTTGGCCGACACCTTGGACGACGCCGCATCAGGCACCGTTATCATCCGCGCACACGGCGTAGTGCCGCAGGTGATCGATGCTGCCCGCAAGCGCGACCTTAACGTCGTCGACGCCACCTGCCCCTACGTGAAGAAGGTTCATGTGGCCGCCGAGCGCCTGGTGCGCGAGGGCTACCGCGTGGTGGTCGTAGGCGAGCCGGGTCACCCCGAGGTCGAGGGTATTCTGGGCCACGCCGGCAATGACGCGCAGGTCGTGAGCTGTGCTGCCGACGCCACCGCCTTGTCGCTCAAGGGCAAGGTGGGCCTGGTTGTACAGACCACCCAGACCGCGCAGAACCTCGCCGAGGTCGTGGCCGCTATCACCCCGCGCGTACAAGAGCTTCGTGTGATCAACACCATCTGCGCCGCCACGAGCGAGCGACAACAGGCGGCAGCCACGCTTGCCAACCGCTGCGACTGCATGGTCGTGGTGGGCGGCAAGAACTCGGGCAACACCCGCCGCCTGGCGCAGATTTGCGCAGACGCCTGCGAGCGCACGTATCACATCGAGGAAGCTTCCGAGCTCCAGGCCGCGTGGTTTACCGACGCTCACCACATCGGCATCACCGCCGGAGCCTCCACCCCGCAAGAACACATCGAACGCGCCGTCGCGCGCATCAAGGAGCTTTGCCGCTAATCATGGACCAGACCGTACCCGCATACGCCGCCGAGGTGGCCGATTACGGGCGCAGCCGCGACCCCGAGCCGGGTGAAGGCGCGCTCGTAAAGAACGTGCGTCCCGAATCGCCCGCGTGGGATGTGGGTATCGAGCCGGGCATGCGCGTGCTCACGGTCAACGGCGAGCAGCTCACCGACATGATCGTATGGCTTTGGGAAGCCGACGACGACACCGTTGAGCTGGAGGTATTCGATCCGCGCGACGGCACCGTCACCCCCGTTGAGCTCGATCGTTTTCCCGGCGAGGACTGGGGCCTTGAGTTCGATGGCCCCATCTTCGATGGCATGCGCACCTGCGTGAACGCCTGCGTGTTCTGCTTTATGACCATGCTGCCCAAGGGCGGCCGTTCCACGCTCTACATTCGCGACGACGACTATCGCCTAAGCTTTTTACAGGGCAACTTTGTCACGCTCACGAACCTCACCGACAAAGATGTTCAAAACGTCATCCAACGCAACATGAGCCCCATGAACGTGTCGGTCCATGCCGTAAGCCCCGACGTCCGCCGCCGCATGATGGGCCGCAACGCCCAGCGCGGCATGGACGTACTCGAAGCCATCATGGCCGCCGGCATTGAGATTCATGCGCAGATTGTGCTGTGCCCCGGCATGAACGACGGCGAGGAGCTGGAAAAGACTCTGCGCTTTTGCGAGGAGCACGAGCAAATCACAAGTCTGGGCATTGTGCCGCTCGGTTTTACCAAGCATCAAAACCGTTTTAGCTGGTCCTACAGCGACGAGCCCGAGCTAGCGCGCGAGACCATTGCCATGATCCGTCCTTACCAGGATCGAGCCTACGAGCGCTTTGGCCGCCACACCTTCCAGATGAGCGACGAGTTCTATCTGGACGCCGGCATCGATCCTCCCGAGGCGGACTTTTACGACGGTTACCCGCAGTACTACGACGGCATTGGCATGATCCGCTCGTATCTGGACGAGACCGACGACGTGCTTGCTGCCGACGCCGAGCGTCTGGCCCGCGTCCGCGAGGCCATCGCCGCCCGCAGCCAGCACCTGCTGTGCCTCTCGGGTGCCAGCGCACGCGACACGGTGGCCCGCTTTGTGGAGTCGCCCCAGGGACTCGCCGGCACTGTCACGGCCATCAAGAACCGCTACTTTGGCGGCAACGTGGACGTGACCGGCCTCATCGTCGCGTGTGACATTCTGGAGCAGCTGCCCCAAGATCTGTCGGGGGTTATGCTCTTTGTGCCTAAGCTCATGTTCAACGCTGACGGCATGACGCTTGACGAGTATCATCGTGACGATTTACTCGCAAGCCTTACCAGTCGCGGTGCCGAGGTTCATGTGGTGTCGACCATGCCGCATGAGTTGCTCGATACCCTGGAGCATATCCTTGGCATTGTGTCCGCGGACTCTAACATTTCCACTGACCCTACCCATTAAAGGAGAGCAGATGAAACCTATCGTCGCCGTCGTCGGACGCCCCAACGTGGGCAAGTCCACGCTCGTTAACCGCCTGGCCCAGACCTCGGACGCCATCGTCCACGAGTCCCGCGGCGTCACGCGCGACCGCTCGTATCACACGGCCGATTGGAACGGCCGCGAGTTCACCATCGTCGACACGGGCGGCATCGAGCCGCTCAAGAGCGATGACGTCTTTGCAACGTCCATCCGCGACCAGGCGCTCGCCGCCGCCGAGGAAGCCGCCGTCATCCTGTTTGTGGTCGACGGCCGCACCGGTGTCACCGAGGAGGACGAGTCGGTCGCCCGCATGCTCAAGCGCTGCGACAAGCCGGTCTTTCTGCTGGTGAACAAGCTCGACAACCCCGATCGCGAGAACGACAGTATCTGGGAGTTCTATTCGCTCGGCATCGGCGAGCCCACGCCGCTCTCGGCCCTGCATGGCCACGGCACGGGCGACCTGCTCGACGACATCGTGGCCCTGTTGCCCGAGGAGGAGGACGAGGTCGCCGATGAGTTCCCCGATGCGCTGAACGTGGCCATCATCGGCCGCCCCAACGCCGGTAAGTCCTCGCTGTTCAACCGCATCCTGGGCGCCGACCGCTCTATCGTGTCCAACATTGCCGGCACGACGCGCGACGCCATCGACACCGTCGTGGAGCGCAACGGCAAGCACTACCGCATGGTCGACACCGCGGGCATCCGCAAGAAGAGCACCGTGTACGAGAACATCGAGTACTACTCGATGTTCCGCGGCCTGCGCGCCATCGACCGCGCCGACGTGGCGCTGCTCGTCGTCGACGCCTCCGTGGGCGTTACCGAACAGGACCAGAAGGTCATGGGTCTTGCCATCGAGCGCGGCTGCGCCATCGTGGTGCTGCTCAACAAGTGGGACCTGCTCGACGACGACCGTAAGCGCGAGGCCTGCATGGAGACCATCGACCGCCGTCTGGGCGTCATGGCTCCCTGGGCCCAGTATCTGCGCATCTCGGCCCTGACCGGCCGCAGCGTCGAGAAGATCTGGGCGATGGTCGACGCCGCCGAAAAGACGCGCTCGCAAAAGATCAGCACTTCGCGCCTCAATACGTTCCTCACCGACCTGCGCGAGTTTGGCCACACCGTGGTAGACGGCAAGCGTCGCCTGCGCATGCACTACGTGACCCAGACGGGCGTCAACCCGCCGACGTTCACGTTCTTCGTCAACCACAGCGACCTGGTCAACGACACCTACCAGCGCTACGTGGAGAACCGCATGCGCTCGACCTTCGATTTTGCCGGCACGCCCATTCGACTCTTCTTTAGGAAGAAGGAACAGAAGGATGCATAATCCGATTCTGCTGACCGCCATCTGCGCCGTGGTCTCGTTCTTCATCGGGGCGATTCCGTTTGGCCTGATCTTGGGCCGTGTGTTCAACCACACGGACATTCGCAAGGCGGGCTCCGGCAACATCGGCACAACCAATGCGCTGCGCGTGGCCGGCCCTAAGGTGGCCGCGCTCACGTTGTTGCTCGACTGCCTTAAGGGCGCCATCTGCGTCCTTATCGCGCGTCCGCTCATTGCCGACTTGGGCTATGGCTTCCCCGTAAGCATCATGGCGCCCGGAGCCCCCGGCGATTGGATGCTCGGCGTCATTTGCCTGGCAGCGGTGTGGGGCCATATCTTCTCGCCCTACCTCAACTTCCATGGCGGCAAGGGTATCGCCGTGGGCTTGGGTGTCATCCTCGCCTGGTACTGGCCCATCGGACTATCGCTGCTGGGCATGTTTATCGTGGCCGTTGCCATCACCAAGTTTGTGTCGGTGGGCTCGCTTGCCGCGGCCATCGGCCTTCCCATCGCCGCCTGCGCGGTCTTTCCGTACAGCAGCCTGGGCCTTAAGTTTTGCATGGCGATGATCGGCATCACCGTGGTGTGGGCCCATCGCGCGAATATCAAAAAGCTCACGTGCGGTAAGGAGTCCAAGCTCTCGTTTACCAAGCGCGTCACCGAGCCCGACGATAAGTAGGAGAGAGTCATGAATGTTGCGCTGATTGGTTCCGGCTCCTGGGGAACCGCCGTCGCCGGCCTTGCCGCCGCGCGAGCCGAGCGCGTGACCATGTGGGCCCATAGTGAGCAGACGGCCACCGGCATCAATGGCGAGCACTGCAACCCCCGGTATCTGGTGGACTACGAGCTGCCCGGCAACGTCGTCGCCACGACGGACCTGGCGCAAGCGCTCGACGCCGCCGACGCCATCATCTTTGCCGTGCCCTCCACGCACTTGCGCGACGTGTGCCATCGGGCAGCACCCTTCATCGCCGCCGATACCCCGGTGCTCTGCCTCACCAAGGGTATTGAGCCCGAATCCGGCCTGCTTATGAGCGAGGTCATCGCCAGTGAGATCGGCAACGAGTCGCGTGTCGCGGCGCTCTCGGGCCCCAACCATGCCGAGGAGATCTGCCGCGGCGGGCTTTCTGCCGCCGTCATCGCCAGCAAAGATCCGCAGGTAGGGGAGACCTTTAAGGACCTGCTCCTATCCACGGCCTTCCGCATCTACCTGTCGCAGGACATGACCGGCGTCGAGGTTTGCGGCGCCATGAAAAACGTCATCGCCATCGTGTGCGGCATTTCCGCCGGTTCTGGTGCGGGCGACAACACGCTTGCCCTTATCATGACGCGCGGCCTGGCCGAGATCAGCCGTCTGGTGCACGCCCGAGGCGGTCAAGCTATGACCTGCATGGGGCTTGCCGGCATGGGCGACCTCATTGCCACCTGCACCTCCGAGCATTCGCGCAACCGCACCTTTGGCTACGAGTTTGCCCACGGCGTGTCGCTCGACGAGTACCAGGCACGTACGCATATGGTGGTCGAGGGCGCCGTCGCGGCCCGCAGCGTCAGCGAGCTCGCCCGTTCACTGGGCGTAGACATTCCGCTCACCTTTGCCGTGGAGCAAACGCTCTACAACGGTGTTACTTTGGATAGGGCGCTCGAGATTCTTACTGATCGCGTCCCTTCTCAAGAGTTCTACGGACTCACCGACTAGCGCAGAAAGGCTTCTACCATGGGTTCCATCAAAATCGCTCCGTCCGTCCTTTCGGCCGACATGGCCAACCTCAAGGGCGAACTCGACAAGATCGCCGGCGCCGACTACGTGCACTTCGACGTTATGGACGGTCACTTTACCGGCAACCTCACCTTTGGCGTTGACATCCTCAAGGCCGTCAAGCGTTCCACCAACGTCCCGGTCGATGCGCACCTGATGGTGTCGAACCCCGACGAGACGGTCGATTGGTACGCCGACGCCGGTGCCGATATGATCACCGTACACTACGAGGCCTCCACGCACCTGCACCGCACGCTCACCCATCTGCAGCAGCGCGGCGTTAAGGCCGGCGTGGTGCTCAACCCCGCCACCCCTGTGTGCGTGCTCGAGAGCATCATCGACGTCGTCGATATGGTGCTGCTCATGAGCGTGAACCCGGGCTTTGGCGGTCAGAGCTTTATCCCGGGCACCATCGCTAAGCTCCACGAGCTCAGGGCCATGTGCGAGCGTCACGGCGTTTCGCCCCTCATCGAGGTCGACGGTGGCATTTCTTCCAAGAACATTGTCGAGGTCGTCAAGGCCGGCGCCAACGTGCTCGTGGCCGGTTCTGCCGTATTTAAGTCCGAAGATCCCGCTGCCGAGGTTGCGCTGCTGCAGAAGCTGGGCAACGAGGCCGCACAGGAGGCATAAACCCTTATGACCGCAGGTCAAAACCGCATACCCGTGAATCTTGACTATGCCGCCTCGACGCCCATGCGCGCCGAGGCGCTCCTTGCGCAGCGCGAGTACGACGACAGCGAGCTTGCCGGCGTCAACCCCAACTCGCTGCATTCGCTCGGCCGCAAGGCTGCCGCGCGTCTGGAGGTTGCACGTCGCGAGATCGCCCGCAGCTTTGGCGCGCGCGTCCGCCCGTCCGAGATTGTACTGACCAACGGCGGCACCGAGGCAAACCAGCTGGCGCTGCTCGGTCTTGCCGAGGGCGCCCGTCAACGCGACCGTAAACGCAACCGCGTGATCGTATCTGCCATCGAGCACGATTCAATTCTGGACAACCTGCCATTGCTGCGTGCCGCCGGCTTTACCGTCGACCTGGTGCAGCCCTGCCGCATGGGCTACATTGAGCCTGCCACGCTTGTCGAGCTGCTAGGCGACGACGTGGCGCTCGTGAGCATCATGGTTGCCAACAACGAGACCGGCGTGGTGCAGCCCATCCGCGAGCTTGCCGCGGCCACGCATACCGTTGGCGCCCCGTTCCACACCGATGCCATCCAGGGGTATCTGCACATTCCGCTCGATGTCACCGAGCTGGGCGTCGACGCCATGTCCGTCGCAGCCCACAAGATTGGCGGTCCCGTGGCATCTGGCGCACTCTACCTTAAGAGCCGCACGCCGCTGCGCCCGCGCATCTTTGGCGGCGGACAGGAGGCCGGTCGTCGTGCCGGCACGCAAGACCTGCGAACGCAGCTCGCCTTTGCCGCTGCCGCCTCGTCTCTGACGCCCCATGTGGCTCAGGAGCGCGCGAAGCTGCAAGCCCTTTCCGACAAGCTCTACGCCACGCTTACGGCTCATCCGCGTATTCATGCCACCATGGGCGACTACGCACAGGCCGATCGCCTGCCGGGCATGGTGTCGATCTACGTTGATGGCATGGACTCCGAGGAGCTCATCGTCAAGCTCGATGCCGCCGGCTTTGAGGTTTCGGCCGGCTCGGCGTGCTCGAGCGGCAGCATGGACCCGAGCCATGTGCTCAGCGCCATGGGCATTGGTCGCGAGCAGGCACTAGGTGCACTGCGCATTTCCTTTGACGACCGCGTGAATCCGGACGATCTGGACGAGTTTGCCCAGACGCTGCTCTCGATCGCAGGTGCCGCATGATCGTCGCCGAGCTCGAGCGCGCGCTACTGGCACGCTATCCCAAGACCAATGCCGAGAGTTGGGACCATGTAGGACTCTCCGTCGGCGACCCTGCCGCGGAGATTACCGGTGTTGCCTGCGCACTCGATGCGACCGAAGCCAATGTGCACCGCGCCCAGGAGGCCGGCGCCAACGTGCTGCTAACGCATCATCCCGTCTATATCAAGGCGCCCGAGGCGTTTTGCCCGCCCGGTGCGACGCGCCCCCAATGCAGCGCGGCGCTCTACGAGGCAGCCCGTTGCGGCGTGAGCATTATCTCGCTCCACACCAACCTGGACCGCTCGCACGAGGCACGTATCTGCCTAAGTAGGCTTTTGGACGCCGCGCCCGCAAGCTCGTTGGAGCACGTGGACGACCCCGAGGCCTGCGGACTGGGCGTGCTCGCGACCCTCCACGACCCCTGCAGCCTGCGCAACCTTGCCGCACGCGCCGCAGCGGCGTTTGGCAGCGACCCGCGCGTGTGGGGCGAGGCCGATCACCCGTGCCGAACCATCGCAATTTTGGGCGGTTCGCTGGGTGACTTTGGCGTGCTTGCCATCGCCGCCGGTGCGAATGTCATCGTGACGGGCGAGGCGGGCTACCACGTGGCGCAAGACCTTGCCTTGCGCGGGCTGCCGGTGATCTTGCTCGGCCACGACCGCTCCGAGGAGCCGTTCGTTGATATATTGATGAACTCTGCAGTTGACGCCGGGGCCGACCCCCGTCATGCGATTAAAATACTGAACCCTTGCCAATGGTGGACTGTGACAAAAGGAGAGAACTTATGAGCGCCGGCGCTACGCTACTCAAGCTGCAACAGATCGATTTGGAGCTCGCCCGCAACAAGAGCGAACTTGCCAATATGCCGGAGCTCAAGGAGCTCGCTTCCAAGCGCAAGACCTACGTTAAGCTCAAAGCCGAAATGACCAGGCTCTACGCCCAACGCAAGGACCTGGATATTGAGCTCGACGATCTCAACACCACCGAGATCAAGACCAATAACGCCATCGAGGCCGCCAAGAAGCGCCACGTTGACGGCTCTGACTATCGCGAGGTTCAGGACCTGGAGAACGAGCTCGCCACCCTGGCCAAGCGTCTGGACAAGATTGAGCACACCCGCAAGGACGTCGTTGTCGCCCACAAAGAGGCGCTCGACCGCGAGACCCGCGCGCAGGCAATCATCGCCAAGTTCGAAGAGGGCGTGAAGGCCGATACCAAGGCCGCCCGCGCCAAGGCTGCCGACCTGCAGGCTCAGATCGAAGCCGCCACTAAGGAGCGCACCGCGCTGGCCGCCACGCTGCCGGCCGACGTGCTCACCGACTACGAGCGTCTGCTCAAGCAGTTCCGCGGCTTGGCCGTCGAGACCATCCAGGGCAACATCCCCACGGTCTGCCACACCGCGCTGCAGGCATCGTCCATGAGCGACCTCAACCACGACGGCAGTGAGATTACGCACTGCCCGTACTGCCACCGCCTGCTCGTGCTCCCTAGCAAGGAAGCTTAACGATGACGGCGGCACCCAACAATTCAATGCAACTTGAGGGAAAAACGATCCTGCTGGGCATTACCGGCGGGATCGCCGCCTATAAGTCGTGCAATATCGTGCGCCTGCTGCAAAAGCGCGGCGCACGTGTCAAAGTCGTTATGAGCGAGCATGCCACGGAGTTTGTGGGGCCGCTTACCTTCCGCGCGCTCACCAACGAGCCGGTCGCGGTTGGGCTATTCGACGATCCTTCCGACCCCATCCACCACATTTCGCTGGCGCAGGAGCCCGATCTGGTGGTCGTGGCGCCCGCGACGGCCAATATTATCGCCAAGATGGCCAACGGCATCGCCGATGACCTCATCTCCACCACGCTGCTGGCAACGCCGCGACCCATCGTGATCGCACCCGCTATGAACAACGGCATGTGGAAGGCGCCGGCAACGCAGGCCAACATGGCCACGCTGCGCGAGCACGGTGTCCATGTGGTGGGACCCGGCAGCGGCTACCTTGCCTGCGGCGACGTGGACACGGGGCGCATGAGCGAGCCCGAGGACATCGTCGAGGCTGTCTGTGAGGTGCTCAACCCCGTGCCGCAAGACCTGACGGGCAAGCGCATCGTCATCACCGCCGGCCCCACGCACGAGCCGATCGACCCGGTGCGATTCATTGGCAACCGTTCTTCGGGCAAGATGGGTATCGCCCTGGCGGGGGAGGCCGCACGTCGCGGTGCCGCCGTCACGCTCGTGCTGGGACCGACATCGCTCGACGTTCCCCGCGGTGTGGAGTGCGTGCACGTACAGACCGCCTCAGAAATGCTCAAGGCAGCGCTGAGCGCCTTCCAGACGGCCGACGCGGCCATTTGCGCCGCCGCCGTCGCCGACTACACGCCGGCGGCCCCAGCGGACCATAAGCTCAAAAAGGCCAACGATCGCCTGGATCGAATCGAGCTCGTCGAGACCGTTGACATCTTGGCCGAACTTTCACGCCAAAAGGGCGATCGCCTCGTAATCGGCTTTGCAGCCGAGACTGATAACGTCGTCGAGTACGCCGAGCGCAAATTGACCCGCAAAGGCTGCGATGCCATTATCGCCAACGATGTCTCACGCGCCGATTCGGGCTTTGGAACCGACACCAACAAGGCTTGGATCGTGAGCATAGCGGGTACGCAAGAACTACCCGTACTAACAAAGCCCCAGCTCGCAGATACAATTTTGGACTTGCTTCAAAATTTGTAAAAAAGTTCTTGCACAAGGACAAAGTTTCGGGTTAATATACTCCCTGTTGCGAGCGAAAGCAGAGCAACAAACAAAAGCTTCGGGACGTGGCGCAGCTTGGTAGCGCACTTGACTGGGGGTCAAGGGGTCGCTGGTTCGAATCCAGTCGTCCCGACCAGAAGTTTGCAGGTCAGGCATTTAGTGCCTGACCTTTTTTGTTTTAAGCAATTGCTTAATTTTCAGTAAGCAACAGGGTGCCAAAAATCTACCTACGCGATAATCGCCTTTTGCGGCTACTTGCGCGTTTTGCACGCGCTTGAGCCGATTTATTAACGCGATATGAATCTACATACGCGTAGCTGGTATGCAGCCGAGTACAGGCTGTATTTATCGCGGCGATTAACACAGATATAGCGACTATAACGGACAAGCATGTCGCTGTATTTATTCCAGTAGTTCACTTGATCGGTGGACAAGTGGGCCGTTGCAACGAAACGCCAAGCGGGATGGGCTCTATACGAGGACGCCGCAGGGTAATGGCGGGGGAGTGCGGTGGGCGCTCTGAGAGCCGCTGTGTGACCCCATGTCTCCTTAACTCGATAATTTGTGTTTGAAGCCACGAATCGGTCGAGCAATTGCCAAAAGAAAGGCCCATGCAGGATTGCACGGGCCTTACATCAGATCAAATTTGAGCTAGAAGCACCAAATGGGGCAGACGCAACACCATCTCGTCGCGGCCTCGGCGAGCGACATATCGCAGTCGAGGTAGACATCGAGGAAATCGTCAGATCCCGCACAGGGGGACCGCGATGGTGACCACCGCGCCGCCCGAGGGGCTGTTGGCGAGCAAGACGGAGCCCCCGTGGGCGCTCGCGGCCTCGGAGGCGACGTGGAGGCCGAGCCCGTAGTGGCGGCCTCCGTCGCGCGAGGAGCGGGACGAGTCGTCTGTGAAGAGGCGCTCGCAGCCGCGTTCGAGGGCGGCGGGAGAAAAGCCCGGTCCGTCGTCGGCCACCTCGATGACGAGGTGTCCGCCCGCGACGTCGCAGGAGACCGCCACGCGCGAGCGCGCGTGCTCGGCGGCGTTGGCCACGAGGTTCGCGGCGGCTCGCGCCAGGGCGGTTCGGTCGAGTAGGGCCTCGGGCGCGCCCGCGACAGCGGGGCCCGTGGCCGCGTTGAGCGTCACGCCTCGCGCCCGGGCGATCTGGGCGGCCTCGGCGAGGACCTGTTCGCAGAGCTCGGCCGGCCGCATGGGGGCCCTCTCCGCCCCGCCGGACCCGCGCGAGGCCTCGATGAGCAGGCGCACGTAGTCGTCGAGCCTTTCGACACTGCCGGCTATGTCGCTCGCGGCGGCCGCGAGGTCGGCGTCTTTCTCGTCTTCCAGCTCCTCCGCCACGAAGTCGGCGTTGGCGCGCAGCACAGTAAGCGGCGTCTTGAGGTCGTGGGCGATCGACGTCATCTGCTCGCGCTGCCCCCGCTCCGCGGCCCAGCGGGCCTCGAGCGACTCGGCGAGGGAGGCCCGCATGGCGTCCATCGCGGCGAGGACGTCGTTCACCTCGCGCACATTGGTGCTGCCGACCGCGAAGTCGAGCTCTCCCGCGCCGACGCGCCCCGCCGCCTCCGCGAGCGGCGCCATCTTGCGCGAGATCACGCGGCTCGCACGACGCGCCACGAGCGCGAGCGCGAGCGCGCTTCCCACAGCGGCGCCGACGAGCATGAGGTTCTGCGGGTTGGGAAGCAGGCTGGCGAGATCGCGCGAGACCCACTGCGGCAGGTACTCGCTGACGAGTGCGCAGGCCCCGCCGCCCTTGAGCGGGAACGCAGCGTAGGTGAAGCCCGAGCCCCCGCCCTCGATCTCCACTGTGCCCGGATCCGCGGCGAGTGCCGTACTGGCCATTTCCGTCGCATCCTCGAGCCGCGTGCCCTCGAGGTCTGTCATCAGCACGTATCCGTCCTTGTTCAGGATGAGGTAGCGGTAGGCCGTCGGCACGTCCTGCTGCCCGCAGACGCCGTCGCGTGCCAGGCCCTCCGCGACCTCGCGCGCATTGGCCGGCCCCCAGCTTGCCTCGTAGACGAAGCCCGCGCTGATCGCCACGGAGAGCACCATGAACGAGGCGAGCCACGCCGTGGCGACCGCCGCGAACGCGTAGGCGAAGTAGCGCGCGATGACGAAGGAGAGCGGCATGCCCCCGCGACCTCGCGCTCCGATCTTCAGAGCTGCCACTTGTACCCCATCCCCCAGACGGTCGCGATCGGATCGGCGCCGGCCTCGGAGAGTTTCCTCCGGGCGCGGCTGACCTGCATGGATATGGCCGCGTCGTCGGCGTCGCTCTCCCAGCCGAGCACCGCCTCGCGTATCTGCGCGCGGCTCATGACCTGCCCGGGGTGGCGGGCGAGGTACTCGCAGATGGCGTACTCGGTGGGCGTGAGCGGCACGGCCTCGCCGCCCACGGCGAGGCCGCGCGCCCCGAGGTCGATCCGCACCTCCCCGAAGGAGAGGGCGTGCGAGCGCGGCCGGCGCTCACGGCGTAGATGGGCCGCGACCTTGGCGCGCAGTTCCGCGGCCCCGAAGGGCTTGCGGACGTAGTCGTCGGCGCCCAGGCCGTAGGCGGCCACGGCATCCTCCTCAGCCACGCGCGCGGTCAGGAAGACGATGGGGCCGTCGAAGTCCGGGCGTATCTGCCGCACGAGCTCGAAGCCGTCAAGCCCCGGCATCATGACGTCGCAGAGCACGAGGTCGAAGCGCGAGAGGTCCATCCCCGGGACCGCCGTCGGGTCCGCCGCCCTGACGACCTCATGGCCGTCGCGGCCGAGGACGCGCGCGAGCGCATCGAGGATCGCCCGTTCATCATCCACTGCCAGTATCCTCGCCATGTTGACCTCCTGAAACTCTCGTCGGAATTGTACTAGCGCCGCGCTCAGCGGTCCAGAGCCCTGCGCGCAGCCGCGGGCGCCCACATGGCGATCTCAGGGTTGGGCAGCACGCGGTCTGCGATCGAGCGCAGCGCCGACCCCCAGCCGGCGTCGAGCAGGGCATTCCCGCCCAGAAGGAGCGCTGCGGAGAGGAGGGCGAGCATGGCGGCGAGCGGCCTCCTACGCATCTGCCCTCCCGTCCTCGAAGCGGCAGAACCAGGCGAGAAGGACGGCGTCGGCTGCCAGGGTGAGCACGAGGCCAGCGAGCGCAGTCGTGAGGAGTGGGCCCGCCGCGCGTACGGCGTCGATGAAGGCCTCAACCCCGAGCGACCCCAGGCGCGCGGGCCAGGCGAGCGGCACCCAGCTCAGGGGCGTCACCAGGGCACCGGTGAGCTCGCCGGTCATGAGGCCGTGCGCAAGTCCGCCCACCGAGAAGAACGCGAGGAGCGTCCCCGCCGCGCCGCCGCCGATGGCGGCGTTGCGGCCGAGGCGCAGGGCCACGCCGAGCCCCAGCGCGTAGAGGGGCAAGCTGCCCAGCACGATGCCCGCCCAGGCGGCCGCAAGCGGAGCGGGCCCGAGCGGCAGGCGTCCGGCGACGGCGAGCGCGCCCCCGAACACGCTGAGCGCCACGGCCAGCGCGCCCGCGCCGAGCGCCGCAAGGGCGAGCAGCTTCGCCGCGACGGCGCGCCCTCGCGAGGGGACCGCCGTGAGGTTGGTGAGGCGCCCGGCAGCGCGCTCCTCGTCCACGGCGAGCCCGCAGACGATGGCGGACATGAGCGGCATGAGGGCGCCGAGGAACTGGGCGTAGGCGTCCGCGCCCAGCGCCGGGTCCCATCGGGTTACGGAGAAGTACTCGCCGCAGGCAAGACCGGCTGCCAGGCCGCAGGCGAGGTGCACCGCCGAGAGCGGGGAGCGCGCCAGGCGCAGGGCCTCGGAGAGCAGGGCCCGCGAGAGAGTCATGCGCGGCGTCGGGTCGGAGAGTCGTGTCATGGCCATCACCTCTCCTCGGAGCGCGCGAACCAGGCAGCGCCCGCCGCCGTGAGCGCGGCGAACGCGAGCGCGCAGACCGCAAGGCCCGCCAGCGTGAGCATGCCGTCCGCCGCGAGCGCCCCGCCGAGCGCCATGTCCGCCGCGAGCGGCTCGCCGCTCGGCAGCACGGGGATGAAGCTCGTGGGGATGACCATGTTCGCCGACGGCGGAAAGAGCTGCGGCAGCGGCACCAACGACCAGGCGAACCCACCTACGAGTTGCGCGGCGAGCGGGCAGAAGATGCCCGCGAGCATGCCGAGCCGCGCCGTGAGGAAGAGCCCTGCGGGGATCATCCACGCCGCGGTCACCGTGTTGGCGAGCGCGCAGAGGAGCATCGTGAGCGTGCCCGCGGCCGTGAGACCCTGCGAGGAGAACGCCGATCCCGCGAGGTAGATGCCAAAGACCACGAGGTTCGAGAGCGTGCAAAGAGCGAGGCACCAGAGCGCCTTGGCCCACCAGGCTCGCCCGAGCGGGAAGCCCAGGCCCAGAAGCCCCCGCATCCGCGTGCGAGCGTCCGCCCGCGCGACGCACGCCACCACAAGCGAGAGAGACACGGGCAGGAAGAGCGCGTACCAGTAGTTCCACGCGCTAAAGATCTGCACGCCCCGGTAGGGCATCGCGCCGAGCAGCGGCATCGGCAGCGCCATGAGCACGGCCAGGCGAACCGGTGCCGCGTGGCGCGACTTCAGGGCCTCGGCGCGCAGGCCCGCGAGCAGGCCGCCTTTCTCGCCCGTCATGCCGCCACCTCCCCGCGCGCTCGTCGCCCTTCCCGGCAGAAGCTCATGAAGAGTTCCTCGAGGTCCTGCCCGGGACGAAGCGCATCCTCGTAGGCGAGGCGCCCCCCGCAGATGATGCCGATGGTGTCCGCCATCTGCTGCACCTCGGAGAGGATGTGGCTCGAGACGATCACCGTCGTACCCGCCGCCGCGAAGCCGCGGATCTGGTCGCGCAGCTCCTCGATGCCGATGGGGTCGAGACCGTTGGTGGGCTCATCGAGCACGAGCAGGCGTGGCCGGGCGATCAGCGCCAGCGCGAGCCCCAGGCGCTGCCGCATGCCCATCGAGAAGCGCCCGGTGCGCTTCTTCCCGGTGTCCGCGAGGTCCACGGCGGCGAGCACCTCATCTATGCGGCTCTCGGGAAGGCCCAGCAGCGTGGTGCGCACGCGCAGGTTCTCGCGCGCGGTGAGGTTGGGGTAGAGCGGCGCCTCCTCGATGAGGCTGCCGATTGCGTAGAGGTCCTCGCGGCGCCAGGCGTGCCCGGCAAAGAGGATCTCCCCGGCCGTCGGCCGCAGCATCCCGCAGATCATCTTGAGCGTTGTCGACTTGCCGGCGCCGTTGGGGCCGAGCAGCCCGTACACCTCGCCCTCGCGGATATGAAGGCTCACGTCGGCCACGGCGTCCTGCGCCTGGTCGCCGCGGCCGAAGCGCTTGGTGAGCCCGCGCGTCTCGAGCATGTAACCCATGGGTTCGTCCTTTCTCTTCCGGGCGCGCGGGCCGAATCGCCGTGCCCGCGCGCCTTACCTTTCGGGTTCACCATCCATGGTGGGACGCGTTTCTAACGAATCCGTAACGGCCGTTGGGTTCTTTTGGCGCAAACTCTTCTCGACCCGCACATCATGATTAATTTGCTTGAGGCAACAACTTTCCCGATCGATGTAATCACCGAATCAAAACGTGTACGTCAACCTCCAAAAACGACATTTTTCGACATGTTTGGAGACTGATGTACACGAATGCGAAAATCCCCGCCGCCCATAAGCGCCCTCCACATGTCTGGACTCTCTATGCTTACGCTGGATAGACATCGCCGGAACGGGTATAGTATCGAAAGTTTTGTCGTTAACCAGCGGGGGAGTCCTGTGGGCATCAAAAAGAAGATCAAAAAGGAGCTTATCGGCACTTCCGATTACCCGTCGAATAAGATCTTTACGGTCTCCAATTTCATCACCTTTACGCGCCTGATCCTCACGCTCGTCTTCCTGTACCTGTTTGTGACGGACAACAACCGTGTCGTCGCCATTGTCATCTATGCCATCGCGGCCTCCACCGACTGGATGGACGGTCAGATTGCCCGCATGACCAAAACGGTCTCATGGCTCGGCAAGGTCATGGATCCCATTTGTGACCGCGCGCTGCTGTTCACCGGCGTCTTGGGGCTGGTGGTCCGCGGAGAGCTGCCCATCTGGGTCTGCGTGCTCATTATTGGCCGCGACATCTATCTGGGCATTGGCACGCTTATCGTGCGTCATTATCACCGTCGCCCCATCGATGTCGTCTTTCCCGGAAAGATTGCCACTGCACTGCTCATGACCGGCTTCTCGCTCATGCTGCTCGGGTTCCCCGTTATTGACGGCCTGCATCTTTTACCTTCAACCCTTACGGCCTTCCCGGGCCTCAACGGAAGCTCGGTGCCCCTCGGCATCTTCTTTGTGTACGGCGGCGTGATCTTCTCCATGCTCACGGCTGTCATCTATTCCATTAAGGGCGGAGTGGCCATTAAACAGGCTCTCGCGCATCCCGAGGACGAGGACATCGACTTTCTGAACCCCGAAATCGAAGACTGATTCGTTGGGGTATGATTACGTACGGTTCATTATTTGCGGCACGTCCGCGATAAGTTAGGGGTTGTCATGGACAACATGGTTAACAATATGCCTCAGAATGATAAGACTGCTGACGCTACCTGCGTATTCCGCGTGCCTTCAAGCGACGTCACCGTTCCCGACCTCATGGCCAACGTGCGCATCACCGCCCCCGTTCTGTCCATCGTCAAGGGTCCGCAGACTGGTGCCGCCTTTGAACTCGAGGACGACGTGACCACCATCGGCCGCGATCCTGCGAACGGCATCTTCCTCAATGACATGACCGTTTCGCGCAGCCACGCGCGCATTATTCGCGAGGGCCTCGGCGCCCGCATCGAGGACCTGGGCTCGCTCAATGGCACCTGGGTCGACGGTGCCATTGTCAACGCGGCCCCGCTGCACGACGGTTCTTCCGTTCAGATCGGTACGTTTACGCTCATCTACCACGAGAGCACGCCGGAGCGCATCGAAACCGGTGAGTAGGGCATGGCCGAACGCAACTATCTGAGTATCGGCCAAGTCGTCAACCTACTTCGAGGCGCATACCCCGATCTTTCGAACTCAAAAATTAGATTTCTAGAAGATGAGGGGCTCATTACCCCTCATCGTACGCCTAAGGGATACCGTCAGTACTCCAAGGAGGACGTTGATCGCCTGGAGGTCATTCTGCACCTGCAGAAGACTCGCTACATGCCGCTCAACGTGATTAAGCAGCGCTTGGAAAACGCCACGGACCTGTCAACGCTCGCCTACGAGGTGGGCTTGCTGTCCGATGTTCCGCTCAAGACGGAGCCCAAGGAGACTAAACAAAAGCTGCATCCCATCGAGACCATTCCCGATATGTTGGGCGTCGAGATCTCGTTTATCCGCTCGCTCGCCGAGAACGACCTCATTCGCATCATCAAGAGTCCGCAGAACCGTGAGCTCGTCGATGGTCGCGATTTTCCAATCATCCGCTACTGCTCCGAGCTGTCACGCTTCCATATCGAGCCGCGCAACCTGCGTCAGTACGTGTCTTCCGCCAACCGCGAGTCCTCGATGTTTGAGCAGGTGCTCGTGAGCATGCTCGGAATGGATACCTCCGATGACGAGCGCGACGCCAAGCTCGAGCGTGCGTTTAAGAAGCTTCACGACCTCACCGAGGGTGTGCATACGGCACTGCTCAAGAACCGCGTTTTTGAGTCGCTCAACGCCGTGGTCGAGGATGCCGACATCGATGCACTCGATGAAGAAATCGCTCGCTCCGAGTCCACCAAGGCCAAAAACGAAGAAACTGCCGCGCCGGCTTCACACGAGGATTCTCTCGTAAAGCCGCTCAAGGTTGTCGCCCCTTCGCAATCCGACACTGTCACCGCGGGCAAATAACAGCTACCGCTTATCCGGCAACCCATTGAAAGGTCATGCAATGTACGACTTCGAATCTCAAATCGTCGACATCCCCGACTATCCCGAGCCCGGAGTCATCTTCAAAGACATTACGCCGCTCTTTGGCAATCCCGAGGCGCTCAAAGCCATGACCGATGCCCTCGCCGAGCACTTTGCCGGCATGGGGATCACCAAGGTCGTGGGTCCCGAGGCCCGTGGCTTTATGGTTGGCGTACCGGTGGCTGTGGCCCTTGGTGCCGGCTTTGTTCCCGCACGTAAACCGGGCAAGCTACCCCGCAAGACGGTGAGCCAGAGCTATGAGCTCGAATACGGCACCGACTCTATCGAGATCCATGCCGATGCCATTACCTCTAAAGATACCGTGTTGATTCTGGACGACTTGGTCGCGACGGGCGGAACCGTCGAGGCAACAGGTAAACTTGTGCGAGATATGGGCGCAAAGCTTGTGGGCTACGGGTGTATCCTTGAGCTTGCGTTTCTCAACCCGCGCGAGAAGCTCACGCCGACTGACGACGATGTTGAGCTCTTTAGCCTGGTGACGGTGGACTAGCCGTTACCCTTAGTTACTGGAAAGGAAGCTACATGCGCACAGCAAACACGCACAAAAACATGGCACGCTGCGCTGCTACGGCAACCCTCGCTTGTGTTTTGGGCTTGGGCCTCGCGGCTCCTGCCTACGCCGATACCGCATCCGACCTTGCCGCTGCTCGTACGAAGCTCGAGCAGATCGGTACCCAAACCCAGCAGATTTACGATGATCTCGCCACGCAGACGCAGGCGCTCGATCAGACTGCTGGCGAGATCACGCAAAAGCAGCAGGAGATCGCTGACGGTCAGGCCAAGCTCTCGACCTATGTCGCCGGCGAGTACAAAACCGGCGGTCTGAGCCTGCTTCAGGTTCTGACCGGCGTCGATGACCTGAGCGATATGCTCAACCGTCTGTTCTACTACGGCAAAGTTTCCGATAAGCAGGCTCAGACCATTCAAGAGGTCAAGGAGCTTAAGCAGCAGCTCACCGATAAGCAGGCCGAGCAGGAGAAGAACGTCGCCACCACGCAAAAGAAGGTCGATGAGCTTAACGCCCAGCAGGCTGAAGCCCAGAGTGTCGTGAACTCCCTGGATTCACAGTTGCAGGCCGAGCTTGCTGCCGAGGCCCAGGCCAACGCCGCGCTGCAGGCTGGCATAAATGCTAGCACCGCCGAAAAGGCCACGGTGAGCAACGACACCGCCGGTACGAGCGAGAACACCAACAAGGGTGGCGGTACGACCAACGACGGCGGCGGAAACACGCCCGCGCCCGCTCCCACTCCGCAGCCCCCGACGCCCGCTCCGGCTCCGGCTCCGGCTCCGACGCCTTCCGCACCGAGCCAGTCCGTTGACGGCGGTTCCGTTGTTTCGCGTGCCTATAGCAAGCTCGGATACGCTTACTCTTGGGGTGGCATTGGGCCGAACAGCTTTGACTGCTCCGGTTTTGTAGGCTATTGCCTCACGGGACGCTACTGCCGTCTGGGCACCACGGTCGACTTCATGGGTTGGACCCGTGTGTCCGATCCGCAACCCGGCGATGTTGTGGTTAACTCCTACCATACCGGCATCTATATCGGTAATGGTCAGATGATCCATGCTTCCGACTACAAAACGGGCGTCATCATCAGTTCCGTCGCAGCCGGTATGAACAACAACTACATTTTCGTGCGCTACTAAGTCACTCTGTATAGCGAACGAAGGTGAACCTCGTGGCCTTTGAGCTGCGAGGTTCATTTATTTATGACCGTGCTCCATACATGATCCTAATGTGCTAGTTTTCAATACTAGATGCACGCTTCATCGGTGAGCAATATAGCTATAATGATTGAGAAGCATATAGAAAGGACCCTCTATGAGCTGGGCACTTATCTCCGATTCGAGCTGTAACCTCCGCGATTGGCAACCGACCGCGCCCCATACCACCTTTGCATTTGCACCCCTCAAAATTCGAGTGGGGGAGCGCGAGTTCGTCGATGACCTCACGCTCGACGTTCACGAACTCAATTGCGCCGTGCAGGCGGAGTCGAGCGCTTCTTCGAGCGCCTGTCCGAGCGTAGGCGAGTGGACCGAACTCTTTAGGCTTGCCGACAAGACGATTTGTATGCCCATCTCGGAGGGCGTATCGGGGAGCTATAACGCCGCCGCCACGGCACGCGATTTGGTTCTTGCCGAGGAGCCGAACCGTCAAATTCATTTGGTCAATTCACGCGGAGCCGGCGGCAAAATGGACCTGATCTTACTGCTGTTCGACCGGTATCTTGCAAGCAATCCGGATGTCTCATTCGAGGACGCTTGCGCATACTTCAATAGCCTTGAGCAGAACAGCAAAATCCTCTTCAGCTTGTGCAATTACGAAAACCTGGCCAAAGCCGGACGTATCCCTAAGGCAGCCGGCGTCATTGCCAACAAGCTCAATATCCGCATTTTGGGCACGGCGAGCGAAGCGGGCAAAATTGAACTCGTTGGGCACACCCGCGGCGAAAAGAAGATGCTCACCAAGATTGTCGACACCATGGAGGCCGCAGGCTTTACCGGCGGCGAGGTCGTTATCGACCATGTCGAGAATGAGGCGGGCGCCCAAGCACTTGCCAGCCGCATTGTGGAGCATTGGCCCGGCTCCAAGACGATTATCATGCCCTGTAACGGGCTAGATTCATACTATGCCGAGATGCACGGCCTCATTATCGGCTACGGTATGGGCGTGGCGTCGGGCCGATAATATCCAACTAGACAAACGTATGGGCGGGATAAGGAGCCATTGGCTCTTTATCCCGCCCATCTTATACCTCGGTTAGCTATTAAACCCATTGAACTTGAGATAGCTCATCAGATACGCCTTCGAAACGAAGGACGATACCGCACTGCGCACGAGCAACGATTCGCGCGTAACCTGATGTGCGGTATCGGGCACGGGAGTCTGCTCAACAGAAAACGCCGCACGAATCGATGCCTCGAGCTGATCGACAACATAATCGAAAGCCGTGGGAGCGTCGTAGCTCAAGCGCTGAATATTAAAGAGCGCCTGAACCGCAGCGATGGGCAGCACCTGCTTAAAGATACAAATGGCGATGAGACGCGCAATCTGCTCACGGCCATACTGCTTTTTAACCGGAGCAGGAACGAGGCCGACCTTTACGTAGTTATTGATCATCGATGGCGTGATAACGGGTTGCTCTACGCAAATCGAAAGCGGCTCCATCCACAGCGCAACATATTCAATAACCTGATCGCGATAGAGCGTTACGTTGGGCAGCTGGTCATAGCGTGGCAGGCTCAACGCGTTGAGTTTACCCACCATATCGGACTGAATAAATGCATCCGGCAGAACCGTCGGCTGAATATCCTCAGGCTTAATGCTGACCGACGTATCGGACATCGGGATAACATGTTTAGCATGGTTCATAAGAGGCCCCCGTTCGTTTTCTATATTGTATTCTAGGTTATATAGTTTTGCATACTACATAGCCGCAAAGTAAAAGTGGTTGGACGGCACATTGATGCACTGTCCAACCACTATGTTTAAAGATAGCAACCTTACATAAGATATATTATCGTACTTATCCACGGAGAAACGCGTATGCGCTCGTTGCCGCTATGGCTCCATCAGAAACGGCGGTCACAACCTGGCGTAAGCGCTTGGAACGGATGTCGCCAGCGGCAAATAGACCAGGTGTACGGGTGGCCATCGAATCGTCGGTGACAATGCCGCCATCAGGCGCCAGATCGACTAGATGCTCAACAAGCTCGGTATGGGGCTGCGTTCCGGTAAAAACAAAGATGCCAAACGAGCCGGGCTCAAATGACTCGGTATGAGTCTCGCCGGATGCATTGTCCTTAAAGGTAATCGTCGTTGGCATGGCTTCGCCCGATAGCTCCACAATACTAGTTTGGTACCTAACTGTAATATTGTCCTTTGCGAGTACTTTCTGAACAACACCATCGGGCGCACGGAACTGGTCGCGGCGCAGCACGATGGTCACACTGTTGGCAATGTCGGACAGGAACAGAGCCTCTTCGCATGCCGAATTGCCACCACCGATTACAAAAACCTGCTTGCCGCGGAAAAACATGCCGTCACATGTTGCGCAATATGAAACGCCACGACCGCGATACGTATCCTCGCCTGCGAAACCTGCCGGACGCGGCGTGGCACCCATGCAAGCGATAACGCTCGGGGCCAGCGTATCGCCCATATCGTGATGCACCGTAAACAACGCTGCATCGGCATCGTAATCGACACCCGTAACCATGCTCCATGCAACCTGTGCTCCCAGGCCCTCTGCATGCTGCTGAAAACGCTCGCCGAGTTCGGCGCCACTCAGGAGCGAGATACCCGGATAGTTCTCGACCTCATTGGTTGTGGCGATCTGCCCTCCCGACATGCCCTGCTCAATCACGGTCGTCGTCAGGTTAGCACGCGCAGCATAAATGGCGGCAGCATAGCCCGCGGGGCCGCCACCGATAATCGCAACATCGATCGGCTTATCGGTAGTCATGAAGCGTCCTTTCGTCGAAACGTTGTCGTTCTTTGCGCTCATACCCAAATTTACGTGAACGTGACACTCATGCACTACAATGATAAATCCGTATTACAAAGCTGAAGGGGAGTTATCGATGGACCAGGCGCAGACGAGTGACGACGCTCCCCTGCTCACGCACAGCACTCCCCAATCGGAGCAAACCACGCTCCTGGCTCAGCAAAAACCTCTCGTGACCATCGTGCACGCCTCCGTTGGCTCGGGCCACAAGGCCGCCGCAAATGCGATTGCGCAGGCATTCGACCTCATCCGCGGCACCAATGGCATCCCCGAGGATATTGAGATTGAAGTGCTCGATATCCTTGATTTTGGACGTATTAAATTCGACGGCAATAAGACCGCGGCTTCTTTTACGGGAGCCACGCGCCCCATTTACGACCTGACCTGGCGATATACGCTTACGGGACATCTTCTCTGGGGTGGCGGAACGGCATGGTCGCGAATTATGTTCCCCGCCTTCAACGAATATATTCGTAGCCGCAGGCCCATAGCCGTGGTTGCAACGCACATCACAGCAGCCAATGTTGCCGTGGGCGCCCGCGTAATTACGGGTATCGATTATCCGGTCATCTGCGTACCGACCGACTACGAAGTCGAGGGATGGTGGCCCCACAAGGACACCGATTTATTCTGTGTTGCCAACGAATTTATGGCCGAAACGCTGCGTCCGCGCAAGGTGCTCGAAACAAAGATTCGCATTACCGGCATTCCTATTCGCGCCGGATTCGACACGGATTATGATCGCGAAGAAGAGCTAGCTAAGTTCAACCTCCCCACCGACAAGACCGTCGTGCTGGTAATGGCCGGTGCCAGCTTGCCTCAACCGTACGTTCGCTTTCGCGCGGAGATGGACCGCACCCTCCCCTTCCTACGCAGCTTCGAAGACATGCACTTTGTCTTTTTGCCGGGCAAGGATAAGGAATACGCCGCCCGCCTCAAGACACTCTTCGATGCCATGAAGCTCGAAAATGTCACGGTGCTGGACTATGTCGACGACATGGCGGCCCTCATGCACGGCTGCGACCTGGCAATTCTCAAATCGGGCGGACTCACCGTCACCGAATGCCTGTGCGCACACCTGCCGATGATCCTGCTGGGCAAGTCCTATGGCCAGGAAAAGGCCAACACCACCATGCTCACCGGCATGGGCGCCAGCATGCATGTCACCACCGCACGAGAGCTCATCGTGACGTTGCGTCATCTCCACGATCATCCTGAGTCGCTCAAGGCACTGCTCATCAACGGCGAAGTACTACGCCGCCCCCACGCAGCCGAAGACATAGCCATCGCAACCATGGAGCTCGTAGGCAAACCCCAAAAGCGCAAACGAGCCTTCTGCCGCTTCTACTGGGGCGAAAAACCTGCGCATATCAGGTAGCGTCTTAATGTCCGCTTTCCTGTGGGAGGCCCCTATATATCATCCCGTGCTCAAACATTCTCGCTTCGCTGCGAAACTGCGCGCGGGACGATATATAGGGGCCTCCCGCAGGTAAGCTGCGTTAACGTACCAGCGGCTATACCAGATTCCCCACCAGTAGAATCTGCAGAGGGGAACCAGAAAATATAAATACAGTAAGTCGATGCGACAAAGGAGGCGTCCCTTCATCGCATCGACTTACTAGAAAAGTAAATATTGTTTCAAGCGAGTAGCCGCCCGCCCGGGGCTTACCTATATCGTTCCACGCGCAGTTTCGCAGCGAGCGAAGCGACGCGAGAATGGTTGAGCATGGAATGATATAGGTAAGCCCCGGGCGGGAGGGATACGGGCGCCCTAGGCGATGCCGCTGGAGCCGAAGCCTCCTTTGCCTCGGTCGGTTTCGTCTAGTTCTTCTACTTCTATGAGATTGACCGTGGGGACTTCTTGGATGACGAGTTGGGCTATGCGGTCGCCTTTATTGATTTGAATGTTATTGGAGGGATCCAGGTTGATGAGGATAACCTTGAGTTCTCCTCGGTAGTGAGCGTCGATGAGGCCCGGCGTGTTGACTATAGACAGGCCCTGCTTGATGGCCAAGCCGCTGCGGGGCTGGACGAAGCCGGCGTAGCCATCGGGCAGAGCGATGGCCAGCCCAGTAGAGACCAGACGGCGTTCGAAGGGCTTCAGGACGCAGTCCTCGTTGGAGCGCAAATCCAAGCCGGCATCAGTGGGATGGGCGTATTTGGGAAGCTCAACGGTGGGATCGAGACGCTTTATGTTGACGGTAATGTTGGACATGGAATCACCTTAGCTTGTCGAGCTCTTGCAGAAACTCATCGACGTCTTTGAAATCGCGGTAGACCGAGGCAAAGCGAATGTAGGCCACCTTGTCAATCTTGGCCAAACGCTTGAGCACCATGTCACCCAACTCATGGGACGTGACGGCCGTCAGTGTGCGAGAGCGCAACTCGACCTCGATGTCGTCGATAATCTCATTGAGCTTCTTAGTGTCAATATCGCGTTTGATGGTGGCGCGCATCAAGCCGACAAGAAGCTTATTGCGATCGAACCGCTGCTTGGTTCCATCTGACTTAATGACCTCGATAGGGTCCTCGCATCGCTCAAACGTTGTAAAGCGGTAGTTACACGAGCAACATTCGCGACGGCGCTTAATGGTGTTATTTGACTCCTGCATACGGGAATCAACGACGCGGGTATGTGCCTTGCCGCATTTGGGACAGCGCATGGTACCTCCTCTTAAACGATAATAAGGGTACCATGCGCAGCGCGATAATGATTACGAACGATCAGGAACCTTAAGATGCGCACCGGCGGCGAGCGAACCATGCTCCAGATGATTGACGCTACGGATCATGTCGGAAGTCTCTTGCGTGGAAAGGCCTTCGATTGGATATTCTTCGGCAAGCGACCAAAGAGAATCGCCAGGCTGAACGCGAATGGTCTCGTAGGTAATGTTGGAAACGGACTCGGCATACGCGGCGTGACGAGCGCTAAAGACCGACATAGCGAGGACAAAGAAGAGCGTAAGCGCAACGGCGACGGCGACAATCGTCGGAACCTTCGGGGCAACGCGGGCCGGCGCGACTACAGCCTGCTGATTGCGCGCAGGCTTTACGGTCAAAGGCTGAAAGCCGGAGCGGCCACCCTGAACAACCGTAAAAGTGGGTTCTGCAGGCGTCTCGAGCTTAAGGGCGAGGTTTCCCTGGACCATATTCGTTACGTTCATCATGTTCTCCTCTCGCGTGTTTTGCTGAGAACAGTTTTATCAAGCCGCGCGGACAAAAATGTCTAGCGCGAGAACGAATGTTCGGTTATTATTATCTTCGAACAGTTGTTCCTGTCAAGCAAAATTCGAACATTTGTTTGACATGGGTAGAGAGGATGCCCTGATGGCTCGCAAAATTACCAAGCGTCAGCAGCAAATTTACGACTTCATCAAGGAATATCAGCAGGAGAAGGGTTATCCGCCCAGCGTGCGCGAGATGGCTTCTGCCGTGGGCCTTTCCTCCCCCAGCACCGTGCACGCCCATCTCTCTGCCCTGGAGGCGCGCGGGCTACTCAAGCGCGATGCCACCAAACCGCGCGCCCTGGAACTCTTTAACGAGGATGGTTCCTCTGTCTCAATTTCTAAATCTGACGAGCCCACCGCACCTCGCGGAACGGTCTCGCTACCGCTCGTTGGTCGCGTCGCGGCTGGGATTCCCATTCTGGCCGAGCAGAATATCGAAGACACGTTTACTATCCCGACCGAAATCGCCACTGATCAGGGTTCCTTTATCCTTGAGGTGCATGGGAGCTCAATGATCAATGTCGGCATCTTCAATGGCGATTACATCATCGTCCGTGAACAAAAGAGTGCCATGAACGGCGAAATTGTCGTGGCCATGATTGATGGTTCGGCGACCGTCAAGACGTTCTACAAGGAGCAGGGGCGTGTGCGCTTGCAGCCCGAGAACGACACCATGGAACCTATCTATGCACCGAATCCCGTTATCCTGGGCAAAGTCGTCGGCTTGATGCGCCGGTTCTCGTAATGCAAAAACGCATAACCATCTTTGATACCGTCCGCGGGTTTACGATGATTTCTATGGCAGGTTTTCACGCTTGCTATGATCTCGCCTACCTGTACGGCTGGGATATGCCCTGGTTTACCCAGTCAGTCTTTCAAGACATCTGGCGCGCCAGCATCAGCTGGGTATTTTTGTTTATCGCCGGTTGGATGTGCACCCTTTCGCGCAACAATTTCAAACGTGCCGCCAAATACGCCTTAGCAGCACTCGTTGTCTGGTTGGCAACAACACTTGTCTCAGTCGACGATTCGGTTAATTTTGGCATCATCTACTGCATGGCCGCATGCACCGGCATCGTAGCGTTGACCGATCCCGTCCTTAAGAAGATAACGGCGAGATGGGGCATGCCCCTATGCCTTATGTTGTTCGCAATCACCTTGAGCATCCCCAAAACGATCTACCCTGTCCCCTACCTGGCGTGGCTGGGATTTCCGAGCCCTGGGTTTATCTCAGGTGATTACTACCCCATCATCCCGTTTATCTTTATGTATCTTGCAGGATACTTCGCCGCACACATAGCGCAGGGAATCGATAAGACCGTCCCTAGCTGGGCCTACGCCAACCCCCTGCCGGCGCTCGCCAGCCTTGGACGTCACGCTCTCCCCTTTTATCTGCTGCATCAGCCCATCATTCTGGGCATTTTAGAGCTCGTCTACTCGGTGCGATAACGCTCGAGCCGCGGTGCAATACGAGCCGGCAACTTCGCCACAATGCGAACGCCGTCCTCGAGATATTCCTCATGCAGAAGGGTTCCCTGCTCATGCACCAGCGTGATGAGAGCGCCCTCACGATACGGGATATCAGCGGAGAGCAACACATCGGTGGCAGCTGCCTCGCGAGCAATCCGGTCGACGAGATCGTCGAGCCCCTCGCCCGTTTGGGCCGAGAACAGAACGGCCTCCGGATAGCGACGACGGAAACTCAATCGATCGACGCTATCGAGAAGATCGATTTTATTGAATACGGTCAGCGTTAAACGCTCTCCGGCGCCGATCTCATCAAGCACGCGGTCGACAGCCTCCAGCTGCCGCTCATAGTCCTCGTCAGACGCATCTACGACTTTGAGAATTAGATCGGCACCCAAAACCTCGGACAGCGTCGATTTAAAGGCATCGACCAGACCATGGGGCAGCTTTTGAATAAAGCCGACGGTATCGGTAATCGTCATGCCGCGACCGCCGGGCAGACGATACGAACGCGTCGTCGGGTCGAGCGTAGCAAACAGCTTGTCCTGCGAAAGTACCGTAGAGCCGGTCAGACGATTGAGTAACGTCGATTTACCGGCATTGGTATAACCGGCTAACGCGACGCGAAACGCCGGTGACTCAATGCGACTCTTGGATTGAACATCGCGACGCCGTTCAACCTGCTTGAGCTCACGACGAAGCGCAGCGATCTTATTACGAATGAGGCGACGGTCGACCTCGAGCTGACTTTCGCCCTGACCAAAACGTGAGCCGATGCCGCCGCGCGTTTGCTCCTTGGCGAGATGGCTCCACATGCCACGCAGGCGAGGCAGCAAATATTGAAGCTGTGCCAGCTGTACCTGCAGGCGTCCCTCACGCGTCTGAGCATGCAGGCCAAAGATATCCAGGATCAGTGCTGTACGATCGATAATCTTTACCGGCTCGCCCACGGCTTTCTCCAAATAGGATTGCTGCGAGGGGGTGAGGTCGTCGTCAAAAATAACGACATCGGCATCCATGCGATGCACCAGGCCGCACAGCTCTTCAACCTTACCGGAACCGATAAACGATTTAGGATACGGCTTTACCAAACGCTGCGACAAGCGTGCCACGCACCGGGCACCAGCTGTGTGGGCAAGACGCTTCAGCTCATCAAGCGAGCGATCGAGCGGCCATGCATTGTCGCGCCACTCAACACCAACTAAAATGGCACGCTCGGGCTCGGGTGCCGTGGGAACAAGGGGGAAACGGGCCATTAGGCAGCCTCAATACGATGCAGGATATCCTCAACGACCTCATCGATCGTACATTCATCCATATCAAACCACACGATACGGTCATCGCGCTTAAACCACGAAAGCTGACGCTTGGCATAACGACGCGAACGCATCTTAATGAGTTCTCGGGCCTCATCCATGCTCATCACGCCATTGAAAGCATCAATGATCTCTTTATAGCCAATTGCCTGCATCGACGTCAGGGCATCTCCCAGACCCTGGGCCATAAGACCGCGGACCTCATCGACAAGACCCTGCTCAAACATCAGATCGACGCGCAGATTAATGCGCTCGTAGAGCACCTCGCGATTACGCGTCAGACCAAACCATAGGGCATGATAATGCTCGCGCGGAACACTAAACTGACTTTTTTGCTGTGCATAGGAGATACCATCATCATGCATCTCGAGCGCACGAATCACACGGCGCACGTTATGGGGATGAATAACAGCAGCCGATTCTGGATCGCGCTCGGCAAGCAGGGCATGCAGTTCTTCCTCGCCAATACGCTCGGCAAGCTCCTGATAGGCCGCACGGCGATCGTCCTCAAGTTCACCCGAGGGAAAGTCCATCTCATCAAGGGCAGCCTTGAGATACAGCCCCGTACCTCCGCAAAAAACCGGCAGGCAACCCGAACCAAGGAGACGTTCAACATGCGCGCGAGCGTCAGCCTGATAAAGCGCAGCAGAATATGCTACACCCGGCTCTACAATGTCGACGAGACGCAGCGGCGCCGTACACTCATCGGGCACCATCTTTGCGGTACCGATGTCCATGCCGCGATAGATTTGCATCGCATCGCACGACAGCACTTCGGACGAAAGACGAGCTGCCAAACGGTCGGCAACATCACTCTTACCAACCGCCGTCGGACCGACGATCGCAACGGCGGAAAGGCCTGCCCCGGGAGAAACCATTAGCGCGGCTCGCCCACAACGGAACCGGACAAATACCAGGTCTTGGCAACGTCAACGTTAACATCAACGATCTTGCCAACAAGCTGATCGATGCTGTAACCCTCGGGGATAGGCGCATGCACGGTCTGATTCTTGGGACTCTTGCCCAGCAGGACCGCATCGTTCTTTTTACTCGTTCCCTCAATGAGCGCGGGAACCACAGTATGAAGCTCACCCTGGTTATACTCGTGTGCCGTGGTCTCGATAACCTTAACCAGGCGATTGAAACGCTCGAGAATAACCTCATGCGGCGTAGGATCGTCAATCTCGGCGGCCGGGGTACCGGCGCGCTTGGAATAGATGAAGGTATAGGCCTGAGCATAGCGGACCGTCTCGGCAAGTGAGAGCGTCTGCTCAAAGTCTTCTTCAGTCTCGCCCGGGAAGCCAACGATAATGTCGGTCGAGAGCGCGATATCGGGCATGCGGTTGCGAATGCGATCGACCAGGCCCAGATAGTCCTCGCGTATATAACGGCGATTCATCTCTTTGAGGATCCGCGTCGAACCTGACTGGACGGCCAGGTGCAGTTGCGGCATTACGGCAGGTGTCTCGGCCATGGCGTCGATGGTCTCGGGCAGCAGGTCCTTAGGATGCGAAGACGTAAAGAAGATGCGCTCCACGCCCGTATCGCCCACGGCACGCAGCAAATCGGCAAAACGCGGCTTGCCAAACAGATCGCGACCATATGAGTTAACGTTTTGGCCCAGCAGCGTAATCTCACGCACGCCCTGGCGCACCAGACCGGTCACCTCGTCGACAATCTCCTCGAAGGGGCGGCTCTTTTCGCGACCGCGTACGTACGGCACGATGCAATAGGTGCAGAAATTATTGCAGCCTGTCATGATGGGCACCCAGGCGTGATACTGGGTCTCGCGATGCCACGGCATGCTCATGGCGTCCGTATCCTCATGCTCATTGGTGCGGATATGACGTTTACCATCAAGGAACGCCTCGGCAATGAGCTCGGCCACATGTGCAATGGAATGCGTGCCAAAGATGACATTGACGTTATCGACGTTGGTGAGCAGGCCCTCGCCATCGCGCTGCGCGATGCAACCGCCAACGGCAACCACGCGCTTGCCCGAAGGCGAAGGCGGCAGGCTTTTGCAGGAATTGCACTGACCGTACAGGCGAGTATCGGCGGCCTCGCGCACGCAGCACGTCATGAAGACAACGATATCGGCATGCGCGGGATCGAGCGCCATGAGGCAGCCATACGAATCAAGCAGACCGCTCACACGCTCGGAGTCGTGCTGATTCATCTGGCAGCCAAAGGTGCGGATAAAGTAGGTTTTACCGGCAAGAATATCGCGTACGGAACGCTGGTCCATGTGCATAAGTCCTAACGATGGGGAGCGAAACAAGGCAAGCAGAAGCTATGCCACAGGCTTAACATCATCCATGACGACGTTATCCATAGCAGCTCGATTGATCTGGTGAACGTAGATAGAAAGGCGGATGGCCGTGCGCGACTCCCCGTTAATGAGGATGTCGGAGAACACTGGCGCGCAGGAAATATCAAAACCGGTTGGAATCAAAAAACCGCGCGCGATAGCAACGGCCTTAATGGCCTGGTTGACGGCGCCGGCGCCGACACACTGGATGTTGACGGGTACACCATCCTTGACCATGCCGGCGATGGCGCCGGCAACGGACGCGGGCGATGATTTGCTTGATACCTTCAGGCAATCCATGAAGAAACTCCTGCATTTAAAAGTACGTTTTAACTGCAATAACTGTATCGTACCGAGTGGACTCGGTAAAGGCACTATTCCTCTTTGGCAAGATCGAAGGTCACTGTGATTCGATCACGCGAAACGCGAATCTTTGGGTCGCCGCAAAGGTTGAGATAGTACCGGGCAGCAAGGTCATTAAAGTCGCGCTCCACAGCACGCGAAAACTGTGCCATGTCATCCTTGGCAATACGTAGCCCGCGACGATCCTTCGCGAGATCGACAGGAGCCGGCACATGCGAGGACGAATCACGCTCGCGCAGCAGGCGCGCGGTCACACCGCGAACGGGCTTAATCTGCCCTGCCAAAATGCGATGGGCCGTGCGCTCGGACATCTCAAGACCCAAACCCGAACAGATACGGATAAAGTCCTCGGCATCAGAAGCAAGGCCTAAACGATCGACAACCGGAAGCTCGCTCTCGTCATCAATGAACAGGAGACGAGACGTATCAAGCCGGCTTGACGCCTGAGCATAAAGGGTCGCGGCAATCTCAGACGGAGAACCAAGATAGACATCGCAACCACGCAACTCCTCGAGCGCAAACTCACATGCAGCGCGAATAATATTATGCGGACCGCGAGCACAGACATAACGTCCATCCTCATCCTTGACGGCCTGGGGCCAGCTGGACTGATCGGCACGCTCACTGAGGCGGTCGACCGCAACGCTCACCTTGAAGGCTGAACCAAGATCGACGCCGGACGTGACCACACGGGCCTCGTCGGTGTTCTGCTTAATCGAAAACAATGCCATGCCACGACCGTGAACGCCCCAACGGTCCATCTTCATGCTCTCGAGCTTGGAGGTAACGCGGGCATCAAAGATTCGCTCTTGCATATCCTGCGGAACGCCAGAACCGTTATCCAGAAAGACAAGCGTGCGGACGCCATCTTCCTTGGTCGTGGCGAGATAGACCTTGTCGGCGCCGGCATCGCGAGCATTACGGAGCATTTCGATGACGATGTCCTCGACATGCTGAATGTCGTGCTTAGCCTGGCGCCGCTCGGCCTCCGAAACGCGGAGGCGGACATACCCCTCGCCAAGGTTCTCCTCGACGCGAAGGTTGCCCTCCCCCGACATCGACGCGATAAATGAGATGAGCTCGTTCGCGTCGCTCATGTTATTTAGCGATATCGACAGCGCGGCTCTCGCGAATCACGACGACGCGCACCTGACCGGGATACTCCATCTCTTCCTCGATCTGATGGGCGATATCGTGAGCCAGAACCGTGGACTGGGCATCGGAGATCTTGTCCGGCTGGACCATGACGTGGACCTCGCGACCGGCCTGCATGGCATAGGTACGTTCGACGCCGTCATGGGAGTTGGCGATCTCCTCGAGCTTCTCAAGACGCTTGATGTAGTTCTCGGCAGACTCGCGACGGGCACCGGGGCGAGAGGCAGAGACAGCATCGGCGGCCTGCACCAGGACATCGAGCACCGTGTTGGGGTCGACATCGGCATGGTGAGCCTCAATAGCGTGGACGATAACGGGCTTCTCGCCATAACGGCGGGCAAGCTCGGCGCCGATGACGGCATGCGGGCCCTCGACGTCGTGGTCGATTGCCTTGCCCAGGTCATGAAGCAGGCCGGCGCGCTTGGCGGTCACAACGTCCAGGCCAAGCTCGGAAGCCATCACGCCGCACAGATCAGAGACCTCGAGGGAATGCTGAAGCACGTTCTGACCAAACGAGGTACGGTAGCGCAGGGCACCAAGGGTCTTGACGATCTCGGGGTGCAGATCGTGGATGCCGGTATCGAAGGCAGCCTGCTCGCCAGCCTCGCGCACGCGCTGCTGAACCAGGTCGGCGGCCTTGTGATACATCTCCTCGATACGGGCAGGGTGAATGCGGCCGTCGGCGATTAGGTTCTCGAGGGCGACACGGGCGGTCTCACGACGGACCGGGTCGAAGCTCGAAAGAACGACGGTCTCGGGCGTGTCGTCGATCACGAGGTTGACGCCGGAAACCTGCTCGAAGGTCCGGATGTTGCGACCCTCGCGACCGATGATACGGCCCTTGAGGTCATCAGAGGGAATGTGCACGGAGGTAACGGTGACCTCGGCAGTGTGGTCGGCAGCGCAGCGCTGAATCGCCAGAGACAGAATCTCCTGGGCGGTCTTGTGGCACTCGGCGCGAACCTGCTGCTCGGACTCGCGAATGATCGTGGCGGCCTCGTGGGTGACCTCGCCGCGAACCTTATCGAGGAGCTCCTTGTGGGCGTCCTCGCGGGTAAGGTCGGCGATACGCTCGAGCTCGGAGGTCTGCTTTGCGCAGAGCTCCTCGAGCTCACGGGAGCGCTTCTCGACCTGACCGGCCTGGCTGGACAGCTGATGCTCGCGCTTGTCGAGAGCGTCGTTGCGGCGATCGAGGGATTCCTCGCGCTGCATCACGCGGTTCTCGAGCGTACGAATCTCGTTCTTACGCTGCTTGTCCTCGGCCTCGGCGGCCTGCTTGTTCTTGATGATCTCCTCTTTAGCCTCGAGCAGAGCCTCTTTTTTGAGGGTCTCGGCCTGACGCTTAGCATCACCGATCAGGGACTCAGCCTGTGCGTGTGCCGACTGGATCTTTTCGTCGGCCTCGTGAAGACTACCCTGCTTGGCGGTGCGCATGTAGGCAATGGCGGCGATGGCACCCAAAATGATGCCAACGAGCGCTGCGATGATAGGCATGCTCACTCCTTTTTATGGATTCGTTACACAACAAAGCGAACCGTCCTTACGAACGGCTCGCGACATTTGAGTAATATGGGCGCAGCTTATGCGGGTCGGATACAGATAAACATATAAACAAACTCATCACAGATGAGCACATATCACAAAGCAAATGACAGTGTTTATCGTACGTTGAACCACAACAACTGTCAAATAAATGGCCCCAGCACGGCGGCTAAAACGCGGTGAACGGCAGGGCCACAAAACGCATACGCCTAAACCGCACATTCCTCACGTTCGGCATCGAGACGTGCCTTAACGGCATCGGCGGCGATGTGATACGAGAAGCCCTTGCCCATCAAAAACCGAACCAGTTTTTCGAATCCGCGCGTCTCTGGAACACGCCGCTTGGCGAGCAGGGCTGACGCACGCGCCAAATCGTCTTCGACGGCAAAATAATCCTCGGGATAACCGGGAATGTCATCGAGCACGACATGACGGCGCTTGAGCTCGGTCTCGATTTTACGCTGTCCCCAACCGCGCCGCTTGCGTTCCTCGATAAAGTACGAGCAAAAGCGGTTCTCGTCTAAAAAGCGATACTCGGTGGCGCGCTCGACGGCGAAATCGATCGCGGGCTGGCGAAAGCCGTAGCGTGCCAACTTGTCACGGACCTCACCCGTCGCATGGTCGCGTCGCGATAGCATCTCGGTCACCATGGTAAGTGCACATTTACGCTCGATGAGCTGCACCGCTTCACGAAAGTTATCCCAATCACAGGGAAGATCGGGGCGATTTTTGACATACAGGCGCGCGACCCGCACGGGAATCCAAATGGACCGCTCAAAACCGCCCTCAAGCTCACAATCGATCTGTGCGCAAGGCTTTTTGGACGCATACCCGCTCGAGAACGAGGAGGCCGCCTTCTTATCGGGAAAGACGACCGTGGCCTCGGTCACCGTATACGACATGAGCGTAACCGCTACTCGTCGTCATCATCGAGCATGGCGGAACCATCGATGGCGTAAAGCTCGTCAAACTCCTCAGGCGCAGGCTGATCGGTCAGCTCGACCTCGGACGGAGCATCGTCATCAAACTCAAGCCCGCAGGCAAGGCGGACCTTATGCTCAATCTCGTCGGCGCAATCGGGGTGTTCGCGCAGGAACGCCTTGGCGGCCTCGCGACCGTTGCCGAGCTTGTCCTCGCCATAGGCAAACCAGGAGCCCATCTTCTTGCAAATGCCGCACTCGACAGCCATGTCCAGAATCGAGCCCTCCTTAGAGATGCCCGTACCGTACATGATGTCGAACTCAGCAGAACGGAACGGAGCTGCCACCTTGTTCTTAACGACCTTGGCGCGCACGCGGTTACCGATAACCTCATCCTTAAGCTTAATGCTGTCGATGCGGCGAATGTCGATACGCACCGAAGAGAAGAACTTAAGGGCGCGGCCGCCCGTCGTGGTCTCGGGGTTGCCGAACATGACGCCGATCTTCTCTCGCAGCTGGTTAATGAAGATGCACGTCGTGTTGGACTTGGACAGCGAACCGGCGAGCTTGCGGAGCGCCTGGCTCATCAGGCGAGCCTGAAGACCGACCGTAGTGTCGCCGATCTCTCCCTCGATCTCGGCACGCGGGGTCAGCGCGGCGACGGAGTCGACGACGATGGCATCGATGGCGCCGGAACGCACGAGCATGTCAACGATCTCGAGCGCCTGCTCACCCGTATCGGGCTGGGAAATCAGTACCTCGTCGATATCCACGCCAATGCGCGCGGCATACGTGGGATCGAGCGCGTGCTCGGCATCGATAAATGCCACAACGCCGCCCATAGCCTGGGCCTCGGCCAGGATCTCGAGCGAAAGCGTCGTCTTACCGGAGGACTCAGGACCGTAAATCTCGACGATGCGGCCGCGCGGCACACCGCCGATACCCAGAGCGGCATCGAGGGCCAGAGCGCCCGTGGGAATGGCCTCGACCTCGAGCTCGGGACCACCGTCGCCGTACCTCATGATGGAACCCTGGCCGAATTTCTTCTCGATCTCTGCCTTGGTGGTGGCGATCATCTCATCGCGCTCTTTACCCGTCGTGCGAGCATGAACGGTACGTACGGGACCTGAATTCTTGGCCATGAATAGCCCTCCTCTTAACAACCTGCATTGATAGTAAACGAACGGCTGTTCGTGGTCAACCGTTCAGGCCAATCATATACAGGCAGTCTTTCCAAAACCCAACCAAACGCCGACCAAACACTGACCAAATGCTTGACCACAAAGGGCCGAATAAGAACAAAGAAGGCAAGAATACACCTATAACCAGCGCAAACGCTAAATTCGTCAGGGGTCCCTATCTCCACAATTAAGGGGCCCTAAGGCCCCTGAAAAACACGTCTATTCCATAGAGTTGAACAAAAGGGCAATGCGTCCCAATGCCTCCGCGACCGCATGGGCACGAACACACGAACGGTCGCCCTCATAGTGGCAGCGCACAGAGTCCACGACCGGCACTTCCCCATCAGCCGCGCGATACGCCCAGCCAATATAGAAAGTGCCAGCCGGATCGTCCTCAGTGCCGCCGCCGGGGCCGGCATAACCCGTTGCGCTCACTGCAATATCGCTCTGGTACAGCTCCAGCGAACCCGCCGCCATCTCGCGCGCGGTCTGATGCGACACCGCGGTATAGCGGTCGAGCGTCTCCTGATCAACACCCAAAACGCGATGCTTGATCTCATCGCAGTAGGTCACCGCACCGCCACGCAGCACCGCCGAGGCGCCCGGGATATCGGCAATCGTCGAGGCGATCATACCCGCTGTCAGCGACTCAGCCGTCGAAACCGTCACGCCCCGAGCGCTCGCGCGCTCGACAATATGACGCGCCAGCTCCTCGTTATGTGCGGAAATCTGCTCAAAAGAGTCCGTCATACCCACCAGGACCTAGACCGAAAAGACGATCTTGCGGCAGTTCCAGAAGTATTGGGCGCCCGAGATAACGGTCAGGACAACGGCAACGGCATACAGGAAGCGCGACACCGAGTAGATGCCGAGCGTCAGCACCAGCGGGCCAAGGTGCAAGCCGGCCATCGCAAAGACGCACAGGTAACCGCAGATGGAGACCATCGTGGTCGCCGTCTTGTACTTGCCAAGCTTATCGGCGGCAACGACCACGCCGGCGGCACTCGCAACCATGCGCAGGGCGCTTACCAACAGCTCGCGGAACAAGATGATGAACACGGACCAAACCGACACGGCGCCAAAGTCCAAGAACAGCAGCAAGGCCGAGAACACGAGCAGCTTGTCGGCGATGGGGTCCAAGAATTTACCGAAGTCGGTAATCTCGTTGCGCGAGCGCGCCAGATAGCCGTCAACTTTATCGGTGCACGACAGGATGACGTACAGAATGAAGGCTGCGGCGGCGAGCGGGCCGTCGAAGGTGCTCCAATCCGTACCGGCAACGCTCGTGTGAGAAAGCGCCGACACGATCATGAACACCGGGATAAAGACGATGCGAACGCACGTCACGATGTTGGCGGGCGTCCAGACACTCGTCAGTTCCTTATTGCTCTCGTTTGCCACGATGCTCTCCTACTCCACAACATGGCCGATAAGCTCATAGCAGAAGCTATCGGTAAACTCGACCGTCAGAATATCGCCCACGGACGCCTCGCTGGCGTCCAAGTGCACCGCGCCATCGGAATCGGGCGCCTGGAACCAAGCATGGCCGATCAGCTCGGCGCCGTCCTCGGTCTCCTCGATGCCGTCGACAATCACCTGGGCGCGCTCGCCCACATGTGCGGCGGTGGCGGCAAAACCGAGCGACTCGGCCAGGTCCATGGCCTCCTGGGCGCGCTCGAGCTTGACCTCCTCATCGACCTGACCCTCCATCTTAGCGGCCAGGCTGCCCTCCTCCTGCGAGTAGGCAAAGACGCTCGTGTAGTCAAAGCCGACGGTGTCCATAAAGTCGATAAGGTCGCGGAACTCGTCGTCGGTCTCGGTCGGGAAGCCGACCATGGCCGTGGAACGGATCACGATGCCGGGGATACGCTCACGCAGATCGCGGAACAGGTCCTCGAGCTCCTGGCGCGAACCAGAACGGCGCATAGCCTTGAGGATGCGCGCGTCGCAGTGCTGCACGGGGATATCGATATAAGGCAGCACCTCGGGCGTATCGCGAATCGTATCGATAAGCTCGTCGGTCATGCCCTCAGGCTGCAGGTAGAGAACACGGACCCAGACGTTCTGCGGACGCACGGCCTCGGCTACGGCGCGCAGCAGCTGCGCCAGATTGCGCGGCGAGCCCTCGGCGACGTCACCATCCGCAAAGTCGGTGCCCCAGATGCCCGTGTCCTGGCCGATCAGCACGATCTCTCGCACACCGCCGGCAACCAAGTCGCGCACCTCGGAGATAATGCTCTCGGCATTGCGCGAGTGATAACGACCGCGGATATACGGGATCATGCAGAAGCTACAAAAGCGGTTGCAGCCATCGGAAATCTTGACGTAAGCAACGGCGCCCTCGACGGTGCGCTTGACCTGCGGAATATAGGCGGCAATCTCGCGCTCGACGCCCAGCACGCCATCGATGACCGCCACGATGCCATCCTCCTCGTCGGCCTTCACAAAGGCAGCGACCTCGGGCAGCTCATCGGGCAGGTCGTCGCCATAGCGCGACGGCACACAGCCGCACATGACGATGGGGCAAGAACGAACGCCGTCCTGAACCTCGTTGGCGAGCTCGAGGGTGGTCTCGATGCTCTCGGACGTTGCGGAAGCGAGGAACGAGCACGTATTGACGATGGCGATATCGGCATCCTGCGGGTCGAATGCCTCCTCGTAGCCTGCGGCGGTTAAAAGAGAACGCATGCGGTCGGTGTCAACCTCGTTCTTAGCGCACCCGAGGGTGATGTAGAGCACGGAGCCCAACGGTGTATCCATGTTGGAGAGCGGTCCTTTCGAATGATATTAGCGGTAGTTGGTGAACTGCAGCGGCTGGCCGTAGTCCTGGTCGCGCAGGAACTGGATCACGGTCTGCAACGCGTCCTTCGAAGCAGAGGAAACACGCAGCTTGTCGGCCTCGATGGTCACCTTGACCTTGAGCTTTTGATCCTTGATGTCCTTGTTGATCTTCTTGGCGGTCGCCTGGTCGATACCCTCGACGATATGACCGAGCACGCGCACGGTGCCGCCCGATGCCGCCTGCGGAGCATCCCACGAGACAGCCTTGAGGTCGATGCCGCGCTTGATGAGCTTGGAGCTCAGCACGTCGATAATCTGCTTGGAGACAAAGTCAGCCGGGGCGTTGATCGTAAAGAGCTTGTCGCCCTTCGAAAGCTCGATCGTGGCGCCGGAATCCTTCAGGTCATAGCGCTGGGAAATCTCGCGCGTGGTCTGCTGGAAGGCGTTGTCGACCTCTTGCATGTTGACCTCGGACACGACGTCGAAGCTGGAATCTTTAGCCATGATGTTTCCTTTCGCGTACGAGCGGCTTAGTAGCTATCGTACGAATAGTCGGTAGAATCGGTAGGCGTCTGGCCGTCAGTTGCGGTATCGGCGCCATCCGTGGACTGGGCATCGGTGCCGTCGGTGGTGTCGGTACCATCGGTGGTGTCGGCACCATCAGAACTTTCACCATTCTCGGAATCAGTCGTCTCCTTCTTGGGAACGGTGATCGTCACGCGCGCCACGCCCGAGGTCTTGGTATCGTAACGGACCTTTTCGCCGTTCTTGGTAACGGTGACATCGGAAGGCTTGGACGTGGTGATCTCGATCGAGGACTCAGGCGTGTACTCCTGCTCAAAGGGGCCAGTCGCCTGGGCGCCATAGACCGACTTGCCATCGACCTTGACCTCAATCCAGGCGGTCTTTCCCTTGGCAACGGAGACCTTGACCTTCGTTACCTCGTTTTCTTCCTTTTTAGCCGTCGTCTTGGTGGCGTCCGAATCGGTCGACTCATCCGTCGCCTCATCGGTGTCTTCGTCCTCGTCGACCGTTTCGGTCTTCTTAGAAGACTTCTTGGTCGTCGTCTTGGTAACAGCGGGCGTCTCGGGCGTGGTCTCGGGCGTCGAAGATGCGCAGCCGCGCAGAAGTACCACGATGAGCACGATCAGCAGCAACGCCACGGCACCGATGCCGGCGTAGACGATACGCGGATCGAGACCGTTGTTTTGAGGAGTACGGGAACCGCCGCGTCCACGACTGGAACTGCTGCGGCCGCCTCCCTGAGGCATACGACCACGATTGCTGTCGGAACGGCCGCGATAGCCACCCTGGCCCTGAAGGCTGCGCTGACCCGAGCGGGGCGCAAGTTCACCGCGGCCTTGATAGCCACGCTGGCCCGCACGCGGAGCCGAAGAGCGCTGGCCATACGGCTGTGATTGAGAGCGAAGACGCGGCGTCACCTGCGTGGCATCGGCGTCCGCATAGCCACTGCGAGAGCGTCCGGTGGAGATACCACGGTGACCGCGATCGGAATAGCCGCCGTCGCCGTAGCCGGCACGAGGGTCACGCGCCACGCCGCGGGCAGCGGGAAGTGCACGGTCCTCGGGCATCGGCGTACTGCGGAACCGGTCACGCTGCGAGCGAATCTCCTCGCCCGAACCCGTCTCGGTAATATAACCGGCCTGCTGAGGACGCTGTCCATAGCGAGTCGAACGACCGCCCTGAACCATCAGAAAGCGCCCGTTATCGACAGAGGAACGCGAATTGACGTAGCCGGCGGCGTCCTGGAAACGACCGCCCTGCTGCGACGTCTCGCGTTCGTATGCCATCAGTTCGTCAAAGTAGGCATTGACGACCTCGCGCGGATTGAGGCCCAAAAAACGAGCATAGCTCGAAATCATGCCCTGCGCATAGCCGCGCGGCGGCATCGAAGCAAAGTTACCGGTCTCGAAAAACTCGATGATCTGCGGCCTGATTTTGATGGTGTTGGCGACCTGCTGAATGGAAAGGCCCATTCGGCGACGCTGCTCGAGCAGCATGTCACCAAAGCGTGCAGCCATCAGAATCCTCCAAACTCACGATCTTCACGTGCCATCTCGGCGTCGACAGATTCCAGCGCGGCAAGCCCCTCCTCGTCCAACAGGACCTCGCGCGGCTTGGAACCGTCGGGCGGGCCGACGACACCCTTTTCTTCCAGCATGTCCATAATACGCCCGGCACGCGCATAGCCAACCTTCAGGCGGCGTTGCAGGCCAGATGTGGAGCCCAGCTGCGATTCCACCACAATATGGGCGGCTTCCCAAATGAGCGGATCATCGTCTTGCGGCTCGGCGACGCCGGTGCGGACAATGCCGCCGCCACCAGCCATGGACATGGAAGCGGGCGCCACGGCGGACAGAATCTCCTCGTGGTAGTCGGGCTCGCTCTGCGACTTGACGAACTCGACAATCTCGTTGATTTCGTCGTCCGAGACAAAGCAGCCCTGGATACGGCGGGGCTTGCCCCAGTCGACCTTGGAGAACAGCATGTCGCCCAAACCGGTGAGCTTCTCGGCACCCATCTGGTCGATGATGACGCGCGAGTCGATGCCCGTGGCGACGTTAAAGGCGATGCGGTTGGTGATGTTGGCCTTGATAAGGCCCGTCACCACGTTGGAGCTGGGGCGCTGCGTGGCAACGATAAGGTGAATACCGGCGGCGCGGCCCAGCTGTGCAATACGCACGATCGAGGCCTCGACATCCTTACCGGCGACCATCATCAGGTCAGAGAGCTCGTCAATGATAATGACCAGGTAGGGCATCTTTTGCGGCGGGTTGTCGTAATGCTCAAACTCGCCGGCGGCCTGCTTTTCGTTATAGGTCGAAATCTTACGGACGTTGAGGCGTTCGAATACCTTCAGGCGGCGCTCCATTTCGGACACGGCCCACTGCAGGGCGCTCGCGGCCTGCTTGGGCTCGGTCACCACGGGCACATAGAGATGCGGCAGACCGTTATAGCCCGCAAGCTCGACGCGCTTGGGGTCGACCATGATCAGGCGAACGTCCTCGGGAAGGGCGCGCATGAGCAAGGTCGTGATGATGGAATTGATCATGACCGACTTACCGGAACCCGTGGTACCGGCGATCAGCAGGTGGGGCATCTTGGCAAGGTCGGCGACGACCGGCGTGCCCTCGGCGTCGCGGCCGATGGCAAGCTCGAGCGGACCGCCCTTCACATAGGGCAGCACGTCGCCCAGATTGACGTTCTGGCGCTTGCGGTTGGGAATCTCGATGCCCACGAGCGAGGTGCCGGGGATCGGGGCAAAGATACGAACCGACTGGGCGGCGAGCGAAAGCGCAATATCGTCCTCGAGGCTCGAAATCTTGCTCACGCGCTCGCCCTCGCCAGGTTGCAGCTTAAAGGTCGTCACCGTGGGGCCGGCGATCCAGCCGACCACGCGGGCACTGCGGCCAAACTCAAGCAAGGTGGATTGCAGTGACTCAGCGGTCTGCTCCAGCTCCTTGTCCGAAGACGCAGCGGAAGCCGACTGCGGGTTGGCATGCAGGATTTCGAGCGGCGGAAGCTTGAGGCCGTCCTCTTCTTCGCCCTCGTTATCTGCGGCGCCGTCATCCACTCCCCCATCACGAGCCGCAGCCGATTCGATAGCACTCGTGGCAGGCGCATCGGCAACCTTGGGATGCTTCAGGAAGTCGGGAATCTGAGGTGCGACCGAGACGGGATTCACGGCAAACGGCGGCTCGGACTCGTCAATCTTATCGGGGTCGTCTTCCATCGAAAGCTGGCCGGTTACCTGGCCGCGCTTTGCATGGCGACGCGGCAGCAAAGTTGTCTTTGCGGTCTCAATCGGAGCCTCGTCGTCCTCGTCATCGCCCTCGGTAAGCTCAATCTCGCTATCGGACCAAGATGGGTCGGGCTCACTCGTATTGAGCTTAGGCGCAGCCTTGCCCTTCTTGACATGGCGACGCGGCAGCAGCGTGGTCTTGGCCCGCTCGGCTTCAACCGACTCGGATACGTCGACAAACGGGTCATCGTCCTCGTCGTCATCCAAAACCGGGTCGACATCGCCACCCATGACCGTGGTCACCGCGGCGTCAGTCCCCTTCTGGCGCAGAATGCTCAGGTGCGGACGAGCGACGCCGGGAACAGACAGGGCCTCTTCATCGCCCCACGGGCTCGCATTGACATCGGCACGTCGACGCTCGGCAAAATCGGCAGCGCGATCGCGTGCGGAGCGCAAAACGCCACCCACCGAAAAGCCGATAATGACCAAACCAACGACGACAAGCCCCAGCAAGACAACCATGGCGATAGGTTTACCCAGGGCGTTTTGCAAGGCACTTGCGATAAAGGCGCCAATGTAGCCGCCCGACACGGAAAGGTTCTGCGGCGTAAACATAAGGTCGCACGAATCGCTCGTGCCCGGCACCATCAACGAAAGAATGGAGACGACGGCGATAAAGACCAAGGCGCCACCCGCAACAGAGCGCACGTTGAGCGGCGAGTCCTCACCCAAAAAGAGCGTAGCGGCAAACAGCAAGATGACGATCGGCAGCACGTAGGCGCCCAGGCCAAAGCCCAGGTGGTAGAAACCGGCAACCGCAGCCGTCACGGGCGCTGTTGCCGGAGAGATCACGGCAATGAAGGACGCGATCGCCAAAACGGCGATGACCACACCGGCGATATCGCGATTGGCCGAAGGCTCGACCAAGGGCTCAAAATCGTCGAAGTCTGCCTCATGGCCCTTATTGGCACGAAGATGGGAACCGGCACCCTTAGCAGATGCCGGTTGGTTGTTGGCCTTATTGCCTTTGGCGTTTTGTGCAGATCCGCGCGCCAAACTAAACCTCCATGACGACCGGGATGATCATCGGGCGAGTGCGCGTACGGCTCCAGATAAAGTTGGAGAGCGAGTCGCGCACGGCCTTGCGAATGGCGTCGGAACCGCTGCTGGTAAAGCTGAACTTGCCCTTCTCGATCGTCTTCATGATGGACGCGGAGGCATCCTCGGAGAACTGGTCGTCGATGGCAAACGAGACGCCGCGGCCCGAGAACTCGATGGCCTCGATCTTCTTGTGCTTGAGCGAGACGATGGCGACAGCCGTAACCATACCGTCGTTGGCGAGCTTCTGGCGATCGCGCAGGACGATGGGGTCGGTATCGCCGATGCGCAGACCGTCGACGTAGACGACGCCGGACTCGACGGGCGTGCCGCGCTTGACGATACCACCGCGCATCTCGAGCGTGTCGCCGTTATCGAGGATAAAGATATGATCGTCCTTGATGCCCATCTTGCGGGCCAGCTGGGCATGGGCGCGAAGATGCACGGCCTCACCGTGAACCGGCATAAAGTACGTGGGCTTGGCCATGGCCATCAGGAGCTTGAGCTCCTCCTGGCTACCGTGACCCGAGACGTGGACGAGAGCGCGGTTCTTATCCCACACGTCGCAGCCGAGCTTGGCCAGGCTGTTGACGACCTGCTGGACGGCCTTCTCGTTGCCAGGAACGGGAGTTGCCGAGAGGATAACGGTATCGCCCTCGTGAATGGAGAGCGTCTTGTGCTCGCCATTGGCCATGCGGGACAGAGCCGACAGCGGCTCGCCCTGCGAACCAGTGCACATGACGACGATCTTGTCGTCAGGCAGGTTATCAATATCGAAGGCATCGATGATATCGGCATCATCGATGTTGAGATAACCGAGCTCGCGCGCCACGCGGGTGTTCGTGAGCATGGAGCGACCGGTCACAACGACCTTACGGCCGCACTTGCGGGCGGCATCGCAGATCTGCTGCAAACGATGGATGTGGCTCGAGAACGATGCGACGAACACGCGACCCGGGGCGTTCTTGATGGCGTGCAGCAGGTTGGGACCAACCTCGGCCTCGGACTTGGTAAAGCCGGGAACCGTGGCATTGGTGGAGTCGGAAAGCAGCAGGTCGATGCCCTGCTTGGCAAAGCGGCTGATAGCGGCATAGTCGGGCGTGACGCCATCGATGGGCGTCTGGTCGAGCTTAAAGTCGCCGGTGTGCATAACGGTGCCCTGATTGGTGCGGATGAACACGCCCAGAGCGCCGGGGATGGAGTGCGTCATCGAGAAGAAGTCGAGCGAGATGCCGCCGAGGTTGACATGGCTGCCGCCCTTGACCTCGCGGAACTTGGGTGCGCGGATGCGGAACTCGGAAAGCTTGCCCTCGATAAAGCCAAGCGTCAGCTTGCTCGAGAAGATGGGCACCTTATTGTTGAGGTCCTGCAGCAGATACGGAAGCGAACCGGTGTGGTCCTCGTGGCCGTGGGTGACGACGATACCGCGGAGCTTCTCCTCGTTCTCTAGAACATAGGTGTAGTCGGGAAGCACCAGGTCGATACCGGGCTGGGAGTCATCCGGGAACATGAGACCGGCGTCGACGAGCACCATGTCGTCGCCGCACTCGAAGACCGTCATGTTCTTGCCGATGCCGTCAAGACCGCCGAGCGGGATGATCTTCAAGGGAGATGATTTTTTAGCTGCCATAGGTTAGTGTGGTTTCCTTTCTTCGAAACGGGTCTGGAACAACCGACGGGGCGCTTCTGGCAAACCGACCGCCGGGAACGTACAAACATGCATCACAGAGTCGATGCAATAACCACAGTATGATACCCATTTGCACAACAACAGACCACCCATGCATCAAAGCCCCATCTGAACCCGTCTATCCCGCCGGTTCCCCGCGAGGGCGGGCACGGATGAAGTTTCCTGCTCTACAGTCCTGCTCACGACGGAGGCCACATTAAGTGGCCTCCTGTTCGTGCGGAACTCGCGATAAACTTCATCAGTGCCCGCCCCACGGGAAACCTGCCAATAAGGGACAGGTTTATTTTGGGTGGTTTTATCTGGGGAAATACTGCTGCATCTAACTACTAATCTGAAATCTGACTACTGGATAGACTGTCAAACTCAATAGCGAGCGGCACTAACCAGCCCTTTTGCTTGCGCCTGGGAGGGACGCATATGAAGTTTATCGCGAGTTCCGCACGCAAAGGAAAGCACTTAATGTGCTTTCCGTCTTGCGCAGGACTGTAGAGCAGGAAACTTCGTATGCGTCCCTCCCGGGCGCAAGCAAAAGGGCGACCCCAGTCCGGAGTCGCCCTTGATGAGCTGCTTATATGCGGCTGTTACTCGGCGTCGTGGTGACGGCGGGGCTTGCGGCCTCCGTTGTCGCCGGGACGGCGCGGACGGTCGCTGCGCTCGCGACGCGGACGTTCACGGCGCTGGAAATGCTCGCCGTCGCCCTCGGAGGCACCCTCGGTGCGAGCCGGAGCCTCGGGCTTGTCGAGACGATCGAGCGAGATCTTGCCGCGATCGTCGACCTCGATAACGACGACCTTGACCTCGTCGCCGACGTTGAGGACGTCCTCGACCTTCTCCACGCGGCCCTTGGCGACGCGGGAGATGTGCAGCAGGCCGTCCTTACCAGGCAGCAGGTTGACGAAGGCGCCGAAGGGCTGGATGGAGACCACACGACCGGTGTACTCCTCGCCCGGCTCGGGAACCTTGATGATAAGCTTGATACGCTCGACAGCCTGATCGACGGACTCGCCGGTGCCGCCGACAAAGACGGTGCCGTCCTCCTGGATGTCGACCGAGGCGCCGGTCTCGTCCTGGATGCCGCGGATGACCTTGCCGCCGGAACCGATGACGTCACGGATCTTATCGGTCGGAACCTGGATGGAGACGATGCGCGGGGCGGTGCTGCGCGTGGTATGACGCGGCTCGGGGATCACATCGAGCATCTTCTGCAGGATGAAGGCGCGACCCTCCTTGGCCTGCTGCAGGGCGCGGGCCAGGATGTCGAAGGTAAGGCCGGTGGCCTTGTTGTCCATCTGCAGGGCGGTGATGCCCTCGGTGGTGCCGGTGACCTTAAAGTCCATGTCGCCAAGGAAGTCCTCGAGACCCTGGATGTCGGACAGGACCACGGTCTTGCCCTCCTCCTGGATCAGGCCCATGGCGATACCGGAGACCGGGCGCTTAATGGGCACGCCGCCGTCCATAAGGGCGAGCGTGGAGCCGCAGGTCGAAGCCATCGAAGAGGAGCCGTTGGACTCCATGACCTCGGAGACCACGCGGATGGCGTAGGGGAACTCGTTCTCGTCGGGAAGCACCGGAAGCAAAGCGCGCTCGGCCAGGTTGCCGTGGCCGATCTCGCGGCGCTTGGGGCTGCCCATGCGGCCGGTCTCGCCGGTGCAGAACGGCGGGAAGTTGTAGTGGTGCATGTAGCGCTTGCCCTCGGTGGGCTCGATGGTATCCAGACGCTGGCCCTCGTTGAGCATACCGAGCGACAGGACGGAAAGCACCTGGGTCTGGCCACGCTGGAACAGACCGGAGCCGTGAACGAGCGGCAGGTAGTTGTCCTTCACCATGATGGGGCGAATCTCATCGGCGGCACGGCCGTCGACGCGCTCGCCGGTCTCGACGACCATGGTGCGCATAGCCTTCTTCTCGAGCTTCTTGAGCGCCACGGGGATCTCGCGCTCCCAAGCGGCCTGCTCCTCCTCGGTGAACTCGGCACGGATGGACTCCTTCAGAGTCTCGACCTTGCCGATACGGGAGAGCTTGTCGGCATCGCGAAGGGCGGCAGCCATCTCGTCGTAGTGGGCGAAGATGCGCTCCTGGACCTCCTCGACGGGCTGGTCGAGCGGGTACTCCTTCTTGACGATGGCGCCGTTGACCTGCTCCCACTCGGCGACAAACTCGTCCTGAGCCTGGCAGAAGGCAGCAAGGGCCTCCTGGCCAAACTTCATGGCGGCGAGCATGTCGTCCTCGGAGATCTCCTCGGCGCCGGCCTCGACCATCGAGATGAAGTCGGCGGAGCCACCCAGCTCCAGATCCAGATCGGAGTTCTCGCGCTCCTCATAGGTGGGGTTGACGATAAACTCGCCGGTCTCCACGTTACGGCCGATGCGCACGCAGGCAAGCGGGCCCTCGAAGGGCACGCCGCCGAGCGTCATTGCCAGGGAAGCACCCATGACGTTGATGACGTCAAAGGGGTTGACCTGGTCGGCGACGAGCGAGGTGGCGACGATGTGCACCTCGTTGCGGAAGCCGTCCGGGAAGCTCGGACGAATCGGGCGGTCGATCATACGGGCCGTGAGCGTGGCCTTCTCGCTGGGACGGCCCTCACGCTTGAGGTAGCCACCCGGGATGCGGCCGGCGGCGTACATCTTCTCGTTGAAGTCGACGGTCAGCGGGAAGAAGTCGTAGTTCTTACGCTCCTTGGAGACGACCACGGTGTCGAGCATCGTGGTGTCGCCCTGCTTGACCAGACAGGCGCCGGTGGCCTGCTTAGCAAGCTCGCCGGACTCAAAGGTGTAGGTCTTGCCGTACAGCTCAAAGGTCTTGGATACGAGTGTCATTGTTCTCCTTTACCCCACAGGCCCCTTGCCTGCGGGCTTCTCATGTGACGCGGGCCCCCTGCCCCCGCCACGCTTCAGAGCGTGATTGTTCACGCCCTTACACAAAAAGAGCGCCCCGCTGCGCAGGACGCTCTTAGCATGTACAAATCCTACTGGATGTTGTCGCGGATGCCCAGAGCCTTGATGAGCTCACGGTACTCGACGATGTCGTTCTTCTTGATGTAGGAGAGAAGACGACGACGACGGCCGACGAGCATGAGCAGGCCACGACGGGTGTGGAAGTCCTTCTGGTGGGACTTCATGTGCTCGGTCAGCTCCTTGATGCGCTCGGTCAGGATGGCGACCTGAACCTTGGGGTTGCCGGTATCGACCGGGGTGTTACCGAACTGGGCAGTCAGCTCCGCCTTGCGCTCTTTGGAAACAGTCATTGTTTCACCTTTCGTTTCTTGTCGCCCGCGGGCGACGCTATTCGCCTCGGACTGGGAAGCCGCCGGTGGAGCGAGCATCCAAGGTCGAGGTACCAACAGGTCGGTATGTTACCACAAGCAGCCCGCGCCTGCGCATCATCACCGACCCAACATGAATTCCATCGCACGGAGACGTTGATCGGTGTGCGTCGCAGCCCACACGTGCGAAAGCCCCAGCAAAAAGGCGGCGGCATGGGGGTCGACCCTCTCGGCCATGAGCGCATCGAAGGTCATGGACATGAGGGCGCGCAGCCATGCGACCTCACCGGTCGAGACCAGCTCGGCACCGGGCACGCTCGACGCGCACGACCCGCACATAAGACCGCCCGCCTGGGGTGAAAAATACGACAGCATGGGGTCACCGCACAGCACGCAGGCCGAAAAATCGGGTCGATAGCCAACGTGCGACAGCAGCTTAAAGGCATATGCCGCCACAAGTAGATCCATATGTGCCGCGTCGAGCCCGCTGCCGACAAGTGTGAGCGCCCGCTGCGTGATGGCAAAGGTAAACGGGTCCTCGGCGTCCTCGAACGAGCACACGCGCGCGACCTCGGCGATCGCGCTTGCGGCGCATGTCATCTCGTAATCGGGAGCAGCGCCGAGCGGCGCCTCCATAAGCTCGGCCTGGGAAACCACGTCGAGCGACCGTCCATGCGCAAGCAGCATATCGACGGTGCAGAACAGCTCGCAGCGCGCCGCCAAGCGCCCGCCGGGTTTGCGGGCGCCCTTTGCCACGGCACGAACCTGCCGACCCCGCTCGTCAAGCATCGTCAGGATCAGATCAGTCTCTTTGAGCTTAGTCTTATCGAGGACGAGCACCTTCGTGCGATATGTCCGGGAGCCTGCCATAAACGCCGGGGCTTAATCTTCGGCATTGTAGCCAAAGCGGCGAATCTGGGCCTCGTCGTCGCGCCAGCCGGCCTTGACCTTCACGTCCAGCTCCAAAAAGACCTGGGTGCCAAAGATGCGCTCAAGGTCGCGACGGGCGTCGATGCCGATATGTTTGATCATCTCGCCGCCCTTGCCGATGATGATGCCCTTTTGGCCCTCGCGCTCGACGTAAATGGTGGCGTGCACGCGCAGCACCTTCTTGGTCTGCTCGAGCGCATCGCAAATCACGCCCACGGAGTGCGGAATCTCATCACGGGTGCGGCGCAAGACCTTCTCGCGCACAAACTCGGCAACGAGCGTCTCATCGGAAGCGTCGGTACCCATGTCCTCGGGGAACCAACGCGGACCCTCGGGCAAAAAGTGCGCAACGGTCTCGATGAAGGCATCGACGTTGAAGTTCTTGACCGACGACGTCACGATCTCGTCGTCATATTCCATGAGCTCGTGGGCAGCCTTAAGCTGCTCCATGACCTGTGCGGGGTCGGCCTCATCGGCCTTGGTAAGCACCAGGACCTTCTTGGAACGGGCGTTCTTAACGCGCTCGGCAACCCAGGCGTCTCCCCTGCCGATCGGCTTGGTGGCATCAATCAAAAACGCGACGACATCGACATCGTTCAGCTCGAACAGCGCGCTCTTGTTGAGCTCGGAGCCCAGGCCGTCCTTGGGCTTGTGGATACCCGGGGTATCGACAAAGACCAGCTGGCAGTCGGGGCGATTGACGACGGCGCGCATGCGGCGGCGGGTCGTCTGGGCCACCGGCGAGGTGATGGCGACCTTTTTGCCATAGCAGGCGTTGAGCAGCGTGGACTTGCCGGCGTTGGGGCGGCCGACCAGGGCCACAAAGCCGCTGCGGAAACCAGGCTCAACGTCACCAAAGCCCGCGAGGTTGTCGTCCTCGTCGCACAGGGCGTCGAGCTCCTCGTCGCTCATGCCCTCAAACGGGTCGAACTCCTCGACCTCATCGCAATCCTCGGTCGCCTTAGCATCCAGGGACTCTTCGTCCAAAATCTCATCGGTAGGCTGCATATTGTCGGACATGGGAATCCCTTTCTAAATAAAGTCGAGCGCGTGGGCAAAGACAAGCAAGCCCACGATCGCGGCGGTAATGGAAAGAACGTATACAGAGGCGGCGGCGATGTCCTTCGCACGCTTTGCCAGCGGATGGAGCTCTTGGGTCGCCAGGTCGACGATGGCTTCCATGGCGGTGTTACACAGCTCGCCATGAATCACCAGGCCGCAGCAGATGATGACCGTAGCCCACTCGGCAATATCGAGCCCCACGATACAGCCGGCAATGACGGTGCACACGCCTGCCACGAGCATGACCTTAATGTTGCGCTCGGTCTTGACGGCGGTAACGAAGCCCTCCATGGCATAGGAGAACGACTTTAAAAAGGACGGATGGTCCTTGTTCGATCCGGGAATCATAAACGGCTCCTAGTCGTGGGCATGATTGGTGATGGGGCCGACGTGGACCAGTTTAGGATCCTCGCCGCGCTCGAGCGCCAGATCGCGCAGGATAGCGTCCTCGCGAGCCTCCATGACCTCAGCCTCGTCGTCCTCGATGTGGTCATAGCCCAGCAGGTGCAGCATGCCATGCACGAGCATCAGGCGGCACTCGTCGGCAGGGCTATTGCCAAAGCCGGGGGCCTGACGGGCAATGACCTGCGGGGCCAAGATGATATCGCCGAGCTCGAGCGTCTCGTCGGCGGGAATATCCTCGTCAAAGGCCGAGTCGCATTCAAACGAGAGCACATCGGTGGTGCGGTCGATGCCACGCCACTCGTGGTTGAGCTCGTGCATCTCGTCCTCGTCGACATACGAAAGGGAAATCTCGACTTCACGTTCAACGCCCTCGGCGGCAAGCACAACCTCGCAGATGTGCTCCACTTCCTGCGCGTCGAGCAGCGTATCGAGCTCGGCATCGTTGCTGATCAATACACTCAACGGGACTCCTTTCGGTCGCGCGAGCGCTGCTCACGCACGTCATCATAAGCATCGTATGCCTCGACGATACGCCCCACCAAGGCATGGCGCACCACATCGGCGCGCTCCAGGTGTGCAAACGCCACATCGTCGACACGGCCCAAAATCTTCTCGACATCCGCCAAGCCACCACGACGACCCACCAGGTCGCGCTGGCTGAGGTCGCCGGTAATCACGAACTTGGAGTTGAATCCAAGGCGTGTCAGGAACATCTTCATCTGCTCGGGCGTGGTATTTTGCGCCTCGTCGAGCACCACGAAAGCATCGCTCAGCGTACGACCGCGCATATAGGCAAGCGGGGCGATCTCGATCACGCCGCGCTCCATAAGCTCATCGGTGCGCTCGCGATCCATCATGTCAAAAAGGGCGTCGTAGAGCGGACGCATGTACGGATCGATCTTTTCCTCGAGGGTGCCGGGCAAAAAGCCCAGGTTCTCCCCCGCCTCGACAACCGGACGCGTCAAGATCAGACGGCCCACCTCGTGGCGCTTGAGCGCGGCAACGGCGAGCGCCATGGCCAGATAAGTCTTACCGGTACCGGCAGGACCCAAGCCAAAGGTGATGGTATGCGAGCGAATGGCATCCACATAGCGCTTTTGCCCAAGCGTCTTGGGACGAATGACGCGACCGCGGTATGAAAGCAGCACGTCATCGCGAAGCGATGTGGCCTCATGCTCGCCGTCGCGCAAGACGGCCAGGCAACGCGAGACGTCGTCAGCAGACAGGGTACGACCGGCCGCCGCCTCGCAAAAAGCATGTTCGAAAAAGCGAGCCACGAGCTCGACCTCGTCCGGGTCGCCGCTCACGGAGATGCTATCGCCACGGGCGACCACGTGAGCGCGAACCAAGCTCTCGAGCGCACGAAGGACGCCGTCGCCGGCGCCCAAAACACGCGAGGGATCAACTCCCTCGGGAACGGTAAGTCTAATCTTCGAGGCTTCCATGGACCTCCCTGCGCGCATGGACCAAGCCGGAATCATCGACTCCGATGATAGCAACATCGAGCAGGCACGGGGCTGTAAGTCCACAGGTATCGTCAAGACGGGCATGATGGAACGAACCGAGCGTCAGGCTGTCACCATACTCGAGCACGGCACGCTCGACAGTGCCCACGCGACGACGAGCATCGGCAATAGCGAGCTCCTGCGCCGTGTCTCGCATACGACGGCTGCGCTCGGCCATAACCTCGGGCGGCACCTGGTCGGGCATGTCGGCAGCAAGGGTACCGGGACGCTTGCTATAGCGGAACACGTGCATACGCGAGAAACCCACACGGCGGCACAGCGCCAGTGACTCCTCGAACTCCTCGTCCGTCTCACCAGGAAAACCGACGATGACGTCGCACGAAAGAGACGCCTGCGGCAGGATGGCGCGAATCATGCGCACCGTGTCCTCAAAGGCCTCGGCACTATAGGGACGACCCATGCGATGCAGCGTCGCCGTACAGCCGGACTGCACGGGCAGGTGCAAAAACGGGGCAATACGCTGCGGATAGCGCGCCATAACCTTAAGCAGGCGCTCAGAGATATCCATGGGTTCGACCGAGGAAATGCGCACATGCGCAATAGTCGTGCGCTCCATGATGGCCTCGAGCAGCTCATCGATTTCGACATGCTCGTCGGTCGCGCTCTTGCCATCGTAGGCACCCAGGTTCACACCGGTCAGCACCACCTCGGGCACGCCGGCCTCCTGGGCCTCGCGAACTTGCTCAAGCACGGACTCGACAGGCACGGAGCGCTCGGGGCCGCGCGCCTTCCACACAATGCAATAGGTGCAGCGATGGTTGCAGCCGTCCTGGATCTTCACGCCCAGGCGAGAGCGACCGAGCGCATCGACCACCTCGCCATCGCTGCAGGCGGGAACGCTATCGGACTCAACGCCCAGCACCTCGCAGACACGTTCGGCGACATCGATCTTGGACGGCTCGGCGATCACGCGATCCGAAAGCTCCAACAGCTCCTCGGGATGCAAATTGACCACGCAACCGGTCACGAGCACATAGGGCTCATTTGGATGGGCCAGCGCATGACGGACGGCCTTACGGGTCTTGGCCTCGGCCTCGCCCGTAACGGCACAGGTGTTAATGACGATCAAATCGGCATCCTGGGGCTCCACAATAGCAAAGCCCAGGCGCATAAGATCGGCAGTGATACGGTCAGACTCAACCCGGTTGACACGGCAGCCGAGGTTGACGACGGAAATATGGGGTGCGAGCACGCGGGCTCCTTAATCGAGGATATCGTCGAGGGCACTCTTAATACGGTCGGTCACCGACTTCTTACCGGAAGCGACGTCATCGCCCATCTCGTCGGCAAAAGCACGGAGCAGCTCGCGTTGCTTATTGGAAAGATTGGTGGGAACGACCACGCGCAGTTGCACGATCAGGCGGCCACGCGAACCGCCACCGCCAATGCGCGGCATGCCGTAATTATTGACGCTCACGGTGTCGCCGTACTGGGCGCCGGCGGGAACCGTCACCTTAACGACCTCGTCGGGCATAATGCCCTCGACCTCGATCTCGCAGCCGAGCGCAGCCTGCGCAATCGAGATATCGCTCACCAGGTACAGGTCGTCACTGTTGCGCTTAAAGCGCTCATGGTCGGCAACGCGCACGTTGACAATCAGGTCGCCCGAAGGCTCGCCGCGAAGGCCGGCCTCGCCAAAGCCGCTCACACGCAGCTGGCGACCGGTCGAAACGCCGGCGGGAATATCGATGTCGATCTTTTCGTGCGAAGGCGTGCGGCCCTGACCGTCGCAGGTCTCGCAGGGATGGTCGATAACCGTGCCCTCGCCATGGCAGTCGGGGCAAGGCGAGGAAGACTGAACCTGGCCCAAAAACGATCGCTGAACCGTCGTGACGTAGCCCGTACCGTGGCAGCGACTGCACTGCTTTTCCTGTGCACCCTCGGCCCTACCGGTACCGTTGCAGTCCTCGCAAGGAGCAAGGCGATCATAGCTGATCGTCTTTTTGCAGCCGAGCGCCGCCTCCTCGAGCGTCACCGAAAGCGAGATGGCCATGTCACGTCCGCGACGACGCTCACGACGGCTGCGGGCGCCACCGCCGGCACCGCCGCCAAAAAACGACGAGAACAGGTCGTCCATGCCCATGCCACCAAAGATATCGTTGATGTCGACATAACCAGAGCCACCGGGGCCGTCCGCGGTGCCGTAACGGTCGTAGTTAGCACGCTTCTGCTCATCGGAAAGAACGGAATAGGCCTCGTTGAGCTCCTTGAACTTGGCCTCGGCCTCGGGGTCGTCCGAAACATCCGGATGTACGGTACGGGCCTTCTTTAGAAACGCACGCTTAATCGTCCGCGCGTCGGCATCCCTGTCGACGCCAAGCACCTCGTAGTAATCCCTATTTTCCGACACGACCGAATCCTTCCGACTTTCATTATTGTCACAGTGCGTCCTATACCCAAGCTGGGCCGACCGCAAACAAAGGGTTTGATGTTATTGCATTTGATACGGCGAAAGCATGGCCCGTTGCGAGCAGCTCGCGAACCAAACCGACACGAGCGCGAACATGAAGCCGTTGGCAAAACCGTTGGCAAACTGCATCGCACCGCGCTTCCACCACAGCAGGCTGCGATGAAGCACACCGTCCGAAAGCACCATGAACAGGCCCATGGTAAACGGAATAAAGCACATCACGGCAAAGGCCGAGAACACGCCCGAGATGGCCGACAGCACCAAAAACGGAGCAACAATGCCCATCAGGTAAAAGCCAGTACGAGCTTTGCCTTCCAAGCGCTCGGCCTCAACATGGGCGCGGCCGACCAGGTCGCCGCCCGCGGCACCGTTAGTGCCAGCATGGCCCATGCTGCTAATGCGGACCTCGTCGCCATCGTGCGTGCCGGCAGGAAACTCAATCGTCTGCTCGGAGGTCACACGGGTTCGCCCGCTGCCACCGCAATCGGGGCAGGGGTCGGCCACGACCTTACCGGAACCGCCGCACTCGGGGCAGACCGACTGGAACGTGCCCGCACCAAACAGGAAGGACAGGTCGACGTCGATGTGGCCGCGGCCACCGCAGCTCGGGCAGGTATGTGCATGCTCGGACGAAACAGAGCCCGAGCCGCCGCAGTGACCACAGGTATCGAAGCGCGTGTAGCGGACGGTCTTGCGGGCACCGCCCTTGGCCTCCTTGGCGTCGAGTTTGATATCGACGACGACGTTGGCGCCGTTCTCGGGATTGTAGGCAGCCTGGCCGCGACGCTGCTGGCCCCAGGCGCCACCAAAGGGAAAGCCGCCCTCAAAGGGATTGCCATAGCCCGTGCTGCCGGCGTAGCCGCCACCATAGGGCGAAGCCGTAGGAGCACCGGCAAAGGGATTGCCAGAACGCATGGCGTCGTAGCGCGCACGTTTTTGCTCATCCGAAAGCACGGCGTAGGCCTCGGAAACCTCTTTAAACTTTTCCTCGGCATCCGGCTCTTTATTGACGTCCGGATGGAGCTTACGGGCCTTTTGCTGGAAGGCCTTTTGAATATCACGCGAGGTGGCGTCCTTGGAGACACCCAGAATCTCGTAGTAATCTTTTTCGTTCATCGTCGCCATGCGCGGCAACCTCCTGCTCACAGCAGCGTATATATTCCGGTAATTCTACCCGAGCGGCCTAAGCTAGATCCCAAAACAGCTCGAACAGAACATTTCCATCGAGCCAGCCCAGATGGGTCGGCGCCAGACGAGCTCGAACATGGCCCGCGACGACATCTGCCGAAGTGAAGGGTCCCTCATGACCCCAGAGCGTCTCGGGCACCCAAGTGGCAAGACCCAATTCGAGCGCGCGATCGCAGGCAGCTGCCAGCTCGCCCGTTGGGATGACGCAAGCTGCACGAGCCAACAGGTCGGACGCAACACCGCGCGTCATGCGACAAGCGAGCATCAAGTCTTCGGCGACAGCCTCGCGCTGCGACAGATATTCGGCCTCGAACGCCGTCGCGTCATCGTCACGTTGCACCAGACGCACGCGGTACGCATCGCCTCGAGAAGACACGCCGGGGAACAAACCTGCAAGACGGTCGAAATCTTCGTCGTCGAGCATGCCCGCGGCAGAACGACCCAGGCCCAGGTAGCCCCGTCCGGTCCAGTAGGCAATGTTATGGGCGCACTCATGGCCGTCGAGCGCGTAGCTTGCCACCTCATACGGATGATAGCCGGCCGCACTCAGGCGCTCACGCGCCGCGTCCATGCACGAAGCCTGAAAATCCTCGTCGGGCTCAAGCGACTCGTCACGGCACACCATGCGGTAAAGCGGCGTGCCCTCCTCGAGCGTGAGCGGATAGACCGACACATGGTGCGGGGCCGCCTCGAGCACGCCATCGAGCGTGTGCTGCCAGCTCGCCATAGTCTGTCCGGGAAGCCCGCACATAAGGTCGCACGACACATCGAGCCCAACATCCTTCACCGTCGCGATAGCCGCAAGTGCCCGATTGGCATCGTGAATGCGGCCAATAGCAGCCAGCTCGGTATTGTCGAGGGTTTGCACGCCCAGAGAGATGCGCGTGACACCCGCCTCGGCAAGCGCTGAGGCGAGCTCAGCGGTCAGGGACTCAGGATTGGCTTCGCAAGTAAATTCAACGGGCTTGCACCACATGGAGATACGACGGGCAAGTTCCACCAGGCGCTCCCCAGCAAGTGACGGCGTGCCGCCGCCAGTATAGACCGTGCGGACCTGCGCAAGCGCCCCGGCGTCGCCAAAGGAATCGAGGCGCGCATACAACTGCTCAAAATACGAATCGAGCGCGGCATCCAAATCACACGCAGCAAAGCTGCGCGAGTCAAAGTCGCAATAGCGGCATTTTTGAGCGCAAAACGGCACGTGCACGTACAGCGCGGTAACGGCCACCGTTAGGCCTCCAGCGGATGAGCAGGCACCGACTCGCCGGCGGCAAGCGCGGCCTCGCAGGCCACCACGTCGCGCTCGATATCATCGACCAGCGCCATGAACTCCTCGTACGTAGAGCAACGCACCACCTGAGCGCGCCAGGCGGCGGCATGGGGCATGCCCTTTAAGTACCAGCTTGCGTACGTGCGAGCACGCGACATGAGCGGCAGAAGCTCGTGCGTCAACGTCAGGTGCTCACGCAGAGCCTCCAGGCGCTCGACCGAGGAGCGAGAAGGAACCGGCGTGCCATCGAGTGCAAGGGCTCGGGCATCGCCGAACACCCACGGATTGCCGTAGATGCCGCGCGCGATAAACACCGCGCTGGCACCCGAGCCGTGCAGATGCTCAGCAGCCTCCTCGGCCGAGAACACATCGCCCGAACCAATCACGGGAATCTCGACAGCGTCGGCAACCTCATCGACGACCGACCAATCGGCCTGGCCCGTGTAGAGCTGCGTGGCGCAACGACCATGCACGGCGACTGCGGCAGCCCCTGCACTCTCAAGCATCTGGGCAAATGTCGCGGCATTACGGTCCTCGGCATAAAAGCCCTTGCGAATCTTGACGGTCACGGGCACGTGCGCCGCGCCCACCGTGGCCTCGACGATCTTCTCCGCCAGGTCGGGCGTGCGCATGAGCGCCGAACCCTCGCCCTTGGTGACAACCTTGCGGGCGGGGCATGCCATATTGATATCGATGAGCGACAGGCGATCGTCAACGCGCTCCTCAACGGCGGCGACGGCGCTCGCAAACTGCTCGGGCTTGGAGCCAAAGAGCTGCACGCAAATCTGCTGCTCCTCGTCGGCCGGTAGCACCAGGCGCCAGGTCTTGTTGCTGGCATAGGCAAGACCCGCCACGCTCACCATCTCGCTGTAGGCAAGGTTGGCACCGCGGCGGCGACACATGATGCGATAGGCGGGGTCGGTCACGCCCGCCATGGGAGCCATAAGGAACGGCTGCTCGGCATAAGCACCCAGCAGCCGCTTGCTGTATTCAGAAAGCGCCATGGACCTACTCGTCCACCTTGAGAATCGCCATAAACGCCTCCTGCGGGACCTCGACCGATCCGATGGCCTTCATACGCTTCTTGCCCTCTTTCTGCTTCTCGAGCAGCTTGCGCTTACGCGAGATATCGCCGCCGTAGCACTTAGCAAGAACGTCCTTGCGACGCGCCTTGACGGTGGAACGGGCGATGATCTTGTTGCCGATAGCACCCTGGATGGGCACCTCGAACAGCTGACGCGGGATGATCTCCTTGAGCTTGTCGCACAGGCCACGGGCCAGGCCATATGCCTTGTCCTTATGGACGATAAACGAAAGCGCGTCCACCTCGTCGCCCGAAAGCAAAATATCGAGCTTCACGAGCTCGGAGGGACGGTACTCGTTGAACTCGTAGTCGAGCGAGGCATAGCCCTTGGTGCGGCTCTTGAGCTGATCGAAGAAGTCCAAGATGAGCTCGGCGAGCGGCATATCGAAGCGCATCTCGACCGATTTGCTCGTCAGGTGGATCATGTCGGTTGTGACGCCGCGGTGCTCGATGGCGAGCTGCATGACGGCACCCGTGTACTCAGGCGGGCAGATGATCTTTGCCTTGAGGTAGGGTTCCTCGATACGATCGATGCGTGTGGCCTCGGGAAGGTCCTGCGGACTGCGGACATCGATCATTTCGCCGTCGGTCTTGTAGACGTGATAGTCAACCGAGGGACTCGTGGCAATGAGGTCCAGGTTGAACTCGCGCTCCAGGCGTTCCTTGACGACTTCCATGTGCAGCAGGCCCAGGAAGCCCACGCGGAAGCCAAAGCCGAGCGCCACCGAGGTCTCGGGCTCCCACACCAACGACGGGTCGTTGACGTGCAGTTTATCGAGCGCGTCACGCAGGTTCTCGTAGTCCTTGTTGTCGATCGGGAACAGGCCCGTATAGACCATGGGCTTGGCCTCGCGATAACCGGGAAGCGGCTCGGGGCAGGGGTTCGACGCCCACGTAAGGGTATCGCCCACGCGCACAGCCTCGGGGTCCTTCAGACCCGTGACCACATAGCCAACCTCGCCGACGGTCAGAGCATCGACCGGCGTCTCGGCAGGGCGCTTGACGCCCACGCCGTCGACCAAGAAGTCACCCTTGACCTGCATCATGCGCAGGGTATCGCCCTTTTTGATGGAACCGTCAAAGACACGGACCGTGGCAACGACGCCGCGGTACTCATCAAAATACGAGTCCAGGATGAGCGCCTTGAGCGGCGCGTTTGCATCGCCCTTGGGCGGCGAAATCAAAAAGACGATGGACTCCAGCAGATCGTGAATGCCCTCGCCGGTCTTGCCCGAGACGCACACGGCATCATCGGCGGGAATCGCCAGGTCGTCCTCGATCTCGGTCTTAACCTCGTCGGGATGGGCCGAGGGCAGGTCGATCTTGTTGATGGCGGGCACAATGTCCAGATTGGCGTTCATGGCGAGCGTCGCGTTGGAGACGGTCTGTGCCTCGACGCCCTGCGTGGCGTCGACGACGAGCACCGCGCCCTCGCAGGCGGCCAGAGAACGCGAGACCTCGTAGGTAAAGTCAACGTGGCCCGGCGTATCGATCAGATTGAACTGATACGTCTCACCATCGTCGGCGTCATAGGAAACGCGGACGGCATTGGACTTGATCGTAATGCCGCGCTCGCGCTCGATATCCATGGTGTCGAGCAGCTGCGACTCCATGTCGCGTTCGTCGACGGTATGGGTGAGCTCGAGGATGCGGTCACTGATCGTGGACTTGCCATGGTCGATGTGCGCAACGATCGAGAAGTTGCGGATGTGGGAAATGTCAATTGAAGTATTCATGCGGACTATCTTACCCGAGCGGTACAAAAAATGGAGCCTGTTCCATAAAACAGGCTCCATTTATGCGCGTAATCTGTGTGGTGTGAAATTTACAACTTAGGCGTTGATGCTGTTCACGAGCTTGGCAAGACCGGACTTGCGGTTGGAAGCCTGGTTCTTGTGGATAACATGCTTGGCGGCAGCCATGTCGAGACGCTTGGTGACGGTCTTGAGGGCAGCCTGGGCCTTCTCGGCGTCGCCCTCGGCGACGGCGGACTGGACGTGCTTGGTCAGCGTCTTGAGCTCGGACTTGACAGCCTTGTTACGCATGCGAGCTGCCTCATTGGTGCGGATACGCTTCTTCTGAGACTTGATGTTTGCCACTTCTGGAGTTCCTTTCGAGTTCCTTGCAAAAAATGTATGACACCTCTGAGACACGGTGAGGTCATGCAAGCGCCTACTATAGCACGCTCCCCCTCAAAGGGATAGAACGAATTTGTCAAATAGGCAGGTATCATCACGATTTTCTCAAGATGTTCGTAATCCAGAGCAAAAGCGCCGTCTGAGAATCGGCCGAACCCTTGAGCGCGAGCTCCACATCAACGGCACCCTCGAGCGCTGCGACGAGCTCGGTCATCGAAAAACGACGCGCCCAGGTAAGGTGATTCTTGACCTGCCAGGACTGGAGCTTGAGCGTTGCGGCCAGCTCGCGACCCTGCCCACGCGCGTCGAGCGCCTTGGCGACGATAAGCTCGCGAATGCGACCGCACAGCAATGTGTAAGTCCACACGTAGCTCTTGGAGGGCAGGAGCTTAAAGAGCTCGAGCGAACGCCGCATATCGCGAGCCGAGACGGCGTTGAGGAAGTCCCAGGGTTGGACCTCGGCCGTACGTACAATCCAGCGCTCAACATCGGCAAGTTCAATCTGGGGCGACTCGACCATCTGGGCAAGCTTAGCCAAGTCGTTATCGAGCATGCGCGTGTTTTCGCCCGAACGCGAGACGAGCTCCTCGGCGGCCGCCGTCGAAATCGACTTACCGCGCTGCGTCGCCATCTGCTGAACACGGCGCGGCAGTTCCCAGCGCTTGGTACCCGAGCAATCGACGATAGCCTTCTTGTCGATCTTGGCGATTGCCTTATACAGGCGCGTATTCTTGGCAAGTGAGTCGGCGATGATGAGGCAGACCGTTGTTGGGCTGGGACTCGCCAGATACCCAACGAGCGGCTCCGAGACCGCCTTGGCGAGCTTTGAGCAGCCATCGAGGATTACCAGACGAAACTCGCTGCCCATCGGAAAGGTGTTAAGCGATCCGATAATGGACTCGATATCGGGGTCCTTGGTCATGTCTCGCTCGTCGAGGTTGAACTCGACCATACCCGATTTTTCCAGACGCGCTTTCATACGCGAGACGGCGTGGTCGCGCTTAACTCCGTCGGTACCGACGATCAGATATGCCGGCAGCAAACCGGTTTCGGACATTGCGCTCCCCTCCCGCAGGCCTTCGTATTCGTTCCGTGCCATTCTAGCCCAGGGGCCCACCACACGCCAACGACGTCGTCACGGTCGCTGGCATCGCATCGCAAAGCCATTCGCAGTCGGTGTGACGGTAATGTCGCCGTGTTCGATGGTACACGAGAACACACCACCCGCTTCCTTAACGGCATCGATGCAGGCATCGGACGGATGGCCGTATCGATTCCCCTCACCGGCGCTTGCGAGGGAAAGCTCGGGCTTCAGGACGTCCAGCAACTCGCCATCGACTGAAACCTTGGAGCCGTGATGCCCAAGTTTAAGGACATCGATATCCCCCACCTCCTGCACGAATTCCCGCTCTTGGTCGAGCTCGGCATCACCGGTGAGAAGTATTCGCAGGCCCTTGCCTTCCTGAACATAAGAGAGCAGCAGGACAAGCGAGTCCTCATTTCCCTCGCCATCCACGAACTCGAATGGCCACATCACGCGAGCGCAAAATGAGCCGATGTCGACCGTATCCCCACGGCGCACCTGCCGATACTCCACGCCAGGTCGGTTCAATACCTCGGCAGGAGCATCCTCCAGCGCATCCGCCGCCACGGCAATCGTTCCGACCGAAAACTGTTCGAGCACGGCAGGCAAACCACCCCAGTGGTCCTCATCCCAATGCGTCACAAAGACGGCATCGATATGGTGCACGTTATTGCGAACCAACGCCGCAACCACACGCTCGTCGAGCCCGCAGTCGACGAGAGCTACTGCGCCGCCTTGGCGGATAAGAATCGCATCGGCCTGGCCCACATCGAGCACCGTCACCGAAGGCGGAGCGCATCGATCCCAATAGACGTACGGAATCGCAGCCAAGAGCATCAGGCATGTAAGCCCCACCGCCATAGGACGTGCACGGGGACGCGGCCACCAGACCAGCAGAACCGCCAGAAAACACGGCACTAGGTAAATCCACATGCTATCGGGCGGCACGCTCACGTATGCACCCGGCACGGCAGCAAACAGTTGCTCGAAGAACAGCGCGCAACGGGCGGCAATCATGGGCACAACGAGCGCCCAAGTCCGCAACGGTGCCACGAACGAAAAGGGAACCAGCACGATCGACACAGCGAGCAGTACGCTCACCACCGGACCGAGGACCGCATTTGCCAACGGAGCAATGAGCGAGAATGTACCGAAGGCAGGAATGGTAATGGGAAGTGTCGCCAGTTGTGAGCACAGCGTGACGGAAAGCACGCTGGCAACGCCTGATGGCACACCTAGCTCACCCAACGCGTAGGTCGCATAGGGACAAAAGCACAGAATGGCTAAGACGCTGGCACACGAGAGTTGAAAGCCCATCTCGAACGGCACCGTCGGCCGCAGTAGCACAAAGATGGACATGGTTACGAAGAGTGCCGAAAGGCCGTGCCGACGACGCCCCACGCTGTTTACGACAAGCGTCACGAACACCATGCAGCACGCACGCACGGCCGAGGGAGACGCGCCCGTAAAGGCAGCATAGCCCACAAGCGTTATCGCCAATATCGCCCGCTGAAGACCACGTGAGCACCGAGTCTTTTGCAATACACCCTCGATTACAAACCCCACGATAGCCAAATGGCTGCCCGAGACGGCGATAAGATGCGCCGTTCCCGTCACCGAAAACCAATCGCCCGCCGGCTGGGCGCGCAGCTCGGCCGAACGACCGCAGACGACACCGGCTATGAGCGCACGCGCCGGGTCGGTCGCAGGCGCGATGGACGCAAGCAGCCCATTTCTCAGCCGAAGCAGCGGCACCGGAGAGCCCTCATCGACCGACACGACTCGAACAGCTTTAACCTTGCGCACCTCGCCTCGGAGCACGCGCGATCGTCCATATGCATCGTTCTCAAAACGTGAAACGCGACCGATAACACGCACGTGCGCCCCGACCTTGAGCTCACGATCACACGATAGGCGAACCGTTGCCAAGTTCTTACCGTCCGCGCGTGCCTCGCAGGTATAGGAATACACGTCGTCGTTTATGGATGGATCACCCTGCACGACAAACTCGAGGCCGCTTGCCGCTCGACCGTCGAGCGCCCTCGAGGCACTGAGCACACCCACGGCCCACCACGCCGAGACGACCGCTCCCGCCACGAGACCGACGGACGCGGCATACAGCCACCGCTTCAAAGGGGCAAGCCGCGCACAAGAGTGAGCCAGCACAACGAAAACCGCTGCCGCAACGGGAATGGCCCATAGCGGCCCGACCGCCGTCGCCTGCTCCCTCAGCAGCGCATCAGCGGCTATGCTGAGCACCAAGGCGCAGCTCACGCACATGCCGGCACACAGGGCCATCGTCCACGGAATCAGGGGCCGCGGAGGCATCACGTGCTCTCGCTCGGTCGTACTCATACGCAGATGCAATCTTTGATTTTGGCAAGCTTCTTCTCGCCGATTCCCGACACGCGCATCAGATCGTCAACCGAAGCAAAAGCACCGTTCTTTGTCCGCTCATCGATAATCGACTGTGCCATTGAGGGACCGATTCCCGAGAGCGTCTGCAGCTCTGCCGAGCTTGCCGTATTAATGTTTACTAGGCCTGTTGCGCCACCGACGCCTGATGATGCGGAAGCCCCACCGTCAACACCGGCTTCCGCAATGGACACCTGCTGCTCCCCTACCGTTGGAACATGAATTTTTTGTCCATCAGTGACCTTGGATGCACGATTAAGCCCCGTAACGTCTGCTTCGGGCGCCAGCCCGCCGGCGGCATCAATCGCCTGAGCCACCCGCGCCCCGTCTTTGAGGCGATATACACCGGGTGACATCACGGCGCCATCAACATCGACATAGACCCCTGCCGCGGCAGACGCCTTAGGCGAAGAGCCTTCAGATGTCTTTCCACTCGAAGCATCGCCGGATCCCGGCTCCACTAACGTGCCCGAACCATCAGTGCGCTCAAACGACACACCGCCGGCACCGCCGCCAAAGTTCGCCATTGCCAGTCCACTCGCCATCGCAATGACGACCAGTATCGCCATCACCACTGCCTTATGACCGAGCAGTTTGCCCGCCCAGCGGTCCATCTTTTTGACTCGTTCGTGTTGTTCGCGCTGCGCCATAGCAAAACCTCCCAACATCATCGTGTCAGGAAAGGAGCTCCGCAACAGCCACGCCCCAAAACCGGTTTTCGAGGTCAAAACAAAAGCTGACCAAAACCTTGCACAAATCTGTCCATTTATTCAGGCACACGTCAGCAAATGAACACTTAGCCGCAAAATGCCCAGATAGCAAAAGACCGACGATGCAGGCGCATCGTCGGTCTATGCACAAATTTACTCGTAATCTTGGTAAATCTCACGCGGAGCAAGCTCCGAATGTTTGCGTTTTAAGGTCTTAGGGGCCTTATATGTGTTGCTCTCGAAGTCGATGTACTCGGTCTGCTTGAGCAGGCGCTCAATCATCTCCTCGTGATCAAACAGTTCCCAGGCCTCATGCACGGCATCGAGTTTAGCGTGCGTCTCGGGACGGCGCGGCATAAACAGCGTGCAGCAGTCGGGAGCGGACTCAGTCGAGATATCGAACGTACCGATCTCCTCGGCGCGCGCGATGATCTCCTGCTTGTCCGAACCGATGAGAGGACGGAACACGGGGATCTTCACGGCCTCGTTGACGGCCATGATGTTCTCAAGCGTTTGGGAGGCAACCTGTCCAAGCGATTCGCCCGTAACGATGGCCTTGGCACCCTCGATGTGTGCAATGCGCTCAGCAACCGAATACATAATGCGGCGATACATGATCACGCGCAGGTTGCTGGGACAGGTGACCGAAATCTCACGCTGGCAGTCGCCAAACGGCACCACGTACAGACGGCCGATCTGGACACCCGGCTCAAGCGCACGGATGATATCCTGCACCAAATACTCACTCGTATCGGGCGTCTGCGGACGACCGGAGAAATGTACCGGCACGCAAACCGCGCCGCGGCGCGCGAGCATCCAGGTCGCCACCGGAGAATCGATACCCGAGGACAGCAGCGTCACGACCTTGCCGGCAGAACCCACCGGCAGACCGCCCACGCCGCGCTCGGAGCGTGCGTACACGTAAACGCTACCCTGGACCACCAGTACGTGCACCATTGCATCGGGGTCGTGCATTTGAACCTTTTTATCGGGGAAGGCCTCACACAGTACCTCGCCCACCTGACGATTGATATCGATCGAGGTGAGCTCATAGTCAGTATTGGAGCGCTTGGCGTGCACCTTAAACGAATCGAAGGAACCAAACTCGCGCAGCGCCTTCACGGCGGCGGCGCAGTACTCCTGCGGGTCGCGGTTGGTGTGATACGCCAAAGACACACGGGCAACGCCGGGAACGGTGCGAATGACACGCGCCGCCTCGTCGGCCTGATGTTCGTTAAAGGTCACGAGGATATAACCGGAAATTCGAGACACGGCATTCACGGAAAAGGCGGCCAAGGCCGCCTTGATGTTATCCATGAGGATATGCTCAAAATGTGCGCGGTTCTTGCCCTTCAGCCCAACCTCGTGATAGTGGACTAGGCAGACGCGAGCCGCCATTTAGGCTTCAGCAACCTTGTGGCCGAGCGCCTTCTCGTAACGGGCCTCGTCGTAAGAGATGTCACCGTCGACAATCTCGTCCATAGCCATCGAGATGGTATCGGCACCGGAAAGCCCGATGGTGATGTCATCGACATCCTGGACGGCAAGCACGCGGTTGTGCTGGCCACGCAGCATGCTATTGATGTCGCAGGCGCGCTTGGAAGCAAGCGAAGCGAGCAGGAAGCGGTTGTGATCGGTCTTCTCCAGAAGATCGTCAATGCAAGGCTTTACAACGGACACGGACCTCAGATCCTTTCATGCATATCGAGAACGCGAACGAGCTCATCGGTCGCGCGGTCGAGATCGTCATTCACCACGACGTCGTCGTAGCGGTCGGCAAGGGCAAGCTCATCGGCGGCGTTTGCCATACGCAGCTCAATCGTCTCGGGCGTCTCGGTACCGCGACCGACTAGACGCTCGCGGAGCACCTCAAGCGAAGGCGGCTTGATAAAGATCAGCACGGCCTCGGGGAAACGCTCCTTCACCTGCAGGGCGCCCTGGACATCGATCTCCAAAATCAGAGACGCGCCCGAGGCGAGCTTGGATGTGACCTCGCTCACCAACGTGCCGTAGCAGTTACCGTGGACCTCGGCCCACTCAACAAACTCACCGTTTGCCACGCGGCGGTCGAACTCCTCGCGCGTCAGAAAAAAGTAGTTGACGCCGTCGACCTCACCTTTGCGTGGTGCTCGCGTGGTAGCCGAAACCGTCAGACCCAGGTTCGAGCGGCGCTCGCGCACACGAGTGACGAGCGTACCCTTGCCTGCGCCTGACGGTCCAGAAATCACAAAGAGCTTGGAATCCTGAGCGCTCACTTATTTGGTCAGCTGCTCGAGGAGCTGCTCGCGCTGACGGACGCCGAGGCCCTGGACGCGACGAGTAGCGGAGATACCGAGCTCCTCCATGATCTTGGCGGCCTTGGCCTTGCCATAACCGGGGAGAGACTCGATGAGGGTGGAAACCTTCATGCGGGAAGCGATGGGGTCATCGGAGTTGAGCACGGACTCGAGGGACTTCTCGCCCTTCTTGATCTGCTCGCGAAGCTCAGCGCGGGCGTGACGTGCGGCAGCAGCCTTCTCAAGAGCCTGCTTGCGCTGCTCGTCGGTAAGCTGAGGGAGTGCCATTCGTACCTCCAAATAGTTGGGTTATATCTGATTCAATAATTGGCATTTTAGCACGTAGAACGTACAAAATGCCTAATCGCGGCTCCATAGGTTAGACGATACCCGCAAAAAGTGCAATATACTGCGCCCAAAGTTAAGCCCCTGACCTGCGATTCCACACAAAGGATGGGAAAGTTTACGCAGGCACAGGGGCTATTTTGTGCTAATGAGACCCAAAAGTGGTGACTTAGGGGAATCTTTTACGCGACGTTTTCGACCAGCTCGGCGACGATGGCGTCAAAGGCGGCAACCGGATCGTCGGCACCGGTGATGGGACGGCCCACCACAATGTGGCTTGCGCCACGCTCGATAGCCTGGGAAGGCGTCGCCACGCGGGACTGGTCACCAAGGGCGGCACCCACCGGACGCACACCCGGAGTCACGATCAGGGCATCAGGACCCAGCAGCTCACGCATGTCGTGAGCCTCCATCGGTGAGCACACGATGCCATCGATGCCGTTGGCCTGAGCAAGCTTTGCCAAGCGGGCGGCCTCCTCGGCCACGGGCGACTCGACGCCGATCTCGCTCAAGGCATCCTGATTCATGCTCGTGAGCACGGTGATGGCGACGAGCTTGGCGCGGTCCTCGCGCGCCTCCTCGGCACCCTCGCGGCAGGCAGCGAGCATGGCGCCCGAACCCAAGCCGTGAACCGAAAGCAGATCAGCACCGGCAAGCGAGGCCGAGCGGGCGGCACCGCGCACCTGATGCGGAATGTCATGGAACTTAAGGTCGAGGAAGACCTTAAAGCCAAGGTCCTTAAAGGTCTTGACGATCTGGGGACCCTCAGCGTAATAGAGCGTCATGCCGACCTTGAGCCAGGTGGCATGGCCCGAAAGCTCGTGGGCGAGCTCGAGCGCGCGCTCACGGTCGCAGTCGAGGGCGACGATAACACGGTCGCGGGCATCATTCTCTAGCATTCGAAAGCACCCACCAGCTCGTTGATGTCCTTTACGCCCTGGGACTCGGCCCAGGCCTCGAGCTCATGCGCGATCTTAAGCGAAGCACACGGATCGACGAAGTTGGCCATGCCGACCGACACGCAGGTGGCGCCGGCCAGGATAAACTCAGCCGCATCCTCGCCAGTCATGACACCGCCGACACCGTTGATGGGGATATCGACGGCCTGGGCAACCTCCCAGACCATGCGCACGGCGATGTGGTGGCACAGCGGGCCCGAAAGGCCGCCCTTGGGCTTGGCCACGCGGGACTTGCGGGTATGGACGTCGATGGCCATGCCCTGGATGGAGTTGATGACCGAAAGGCCGTCGGCGCCGGCAGCCTCGAGGGCCTTGGCGATCTCAGCGACGTTGACCGGCGCCATCTTCACGAACAGCGGCTTATCAGTCACCTTGCGGCAGGCGGCCATGACGGAAGAGGCGCCCTCGGGCGTGGAGCCCATGGCGGCACCGCCGGCGGCGATGTTGGGGCAGCTCACGTTGATCTCGTAGCCGGCAGCCCAGGGGCATAGCTCGACATACATCTCGAGTGCGCGGACAAACTCGTCAACGGAGTGACCGGCAACCTGACAGATGACCTGGCAGCCGTCCTTGGACAGCTGTTCGAGCCACGGACCGGACTCGCGGGCAAAGGCGGCCACGCCGGGGTTCTGAAGACCCACGGAGTTGATCATACCGCCGGGAATTTCGGCCATGCGGGGCGCGGGATTGCCGGGCCAGGGCTCGGCAGCGCAACCCTTGGTAGTGATGGCGCCCAGCTGGGAAACATCAAAGAAGTTCTGGAACTGCCAACCGTAGCCAAAGGTACCGGCTGCGGTGTTAATGGGGTTCTGCATCTTGACGCCGCCGAAATCGACGGCCATGTTCACGGTACCCACTAGAAGACCACCACCTTGGAAGCATCGAACACGGGGCCGCACATACAAGCACCCTTCATACCGTCAACCGTCTCGACATTGCAGGTGTTGCAGGCGCCAAAGCCACAGCTCATCATGCGCTCGAGCGACACCTCGCAGTACACACCGGCCTCGGCGGCAGCGGCGGCGACCTTCTTCATCATGACGGCGGGGCCGCAGCTGGCGACGTAGTCGTAGCCGCCCTCTCCAAGCAGCTCGGCTGCCGGATCGGTGCAAAAACCGTGCGTGCCGAGCGAACCGTCGTCGGTGCACACGTTAACCGTGGCGCCCAGCGCACGGAACTCATCGACACCCACGACTTTGGAAGCGGTGCCAAAGCCCAGGCACACGTCCACATCAACACCCTGATCGGCAAGCATGCCGGCAAGACACAGCACAGGCGGAACGCCGATGCCACCGGCGACGAGCAGTGCCTTCCTGGTGCCCTCGGGTACCATCCAGCCACGGCCACCGGGGCCCAACAGGTTAGAGGTGGAGCCAGGGCCCATCTGGGACAAACGGCGGGTATCGTCGCCCACGACGGCGTACCACAGCTCGACGGTGCCGGCCTCGGCGTCGGCGCGATAGAAGCTCAGGGGCACGCGAAGCAGCGAGGAGGCATCGCCGGGCACGGCAATGTTCACAAACTGACCGGGCTTGAGCGCACTTGCAAGCTTGGGGGCCGAGATGACGAGCGAGAAGATGCCGTCGGCGATCTCCCGGTTCGAGACGACCTCGAAGTCGTGCATGCGTGCAGTGGAAGGTGTGGGCATAGACGCTCCAATCCCCCATGCGGTTGCATGGTCTAAACGAACAGAAAGCGCGGCACCGCAAGGGCGCCGCGCACAAAAGCGATAAGGCTATGCTAGCAGATGCAGCCGTCGGCGAGCGTCTGCTTGCCACCGACAAATACATCGGTGGCACGACCGGTGAGCGTGCGGCCGGCAAAACCGGAGTTCTCGGCGCGCGACTCGTAACCGTCCTCGCCAACCGTCCAGGTTGCGGAGGGGTCGAACACGGTCAGGTCGGCGACAGAGCCCGCCTTGACCTGAACCTGATCGAGGCCCAGAATCTCACGCGGCTTGATGGCCATGAGCTCGACCATGCGGCTCACGCTCATCTTGCCCGTATTGACCAGCTCAGTGAGCACGAGCGACAGCGAAGTCTCGAGGCCAATCATTCCAAAGGGCGCGAGCTCGAACTCGCGGGCCTTCTCCCACGGGGTGTGGGGAGCGTGGTCGGTAACGATAGCGTCGACGGTACCGTCGATGACACCCTGACGGATGGCCTCGGCATCCTCGTCGGTGCGCAGCGGCGGATTGACCTTGAGCGAGGTGTTGTAGGTCTCGTCCAGGTCGTTCTCGGTCAGGAACATGTGGTGCGGGGTGGCCTCGCAGGTCACCTGGACACCGGCAGCCTTACCGGCACGCACGAGCTCCAGGCCATGAGCGGTGGAGATGTGCTGGATGTGCAGCTTGGCACCGGTCAGCTTGGCAATCTCGATGTCGCGGGCAATCTGAAGCTCCTCGCCGGCGGCCGGCCAACCCTCGAGGGCCAGACGGGTCGAGACCTTGCCCTCGTTGATCTGGCCGTGGCCGACCAGATCCTCGTCCTGGCAGTGGCTCATAAAGACCTTGCCGAACATCTTGCCGTAGTCCATGCAGCGACGGAGCATGCCCGCGCCCTGCACGCCGCGACCATCGTCAGTGAAGGCGACGGCACCGCGGGCGACCATATCGCCCATCTCGGACATGGCCTCGCCCTTAAGACCGCGGGTCATGGCGCCCGACGGATAGACCCGGCAGTGGCCGACCTCGGCAGCGCGGGACTTGACGAACTCCACGACGGTGCCGTTATCGGTGACGGGATCGGTGTTGGGCATGGCGCACACGCCGGTGAAGCCGCCCTTGGCAGCAGCGCGGGTGCCGCTCTCGATGTCCTCTTTGACCTCGTAGCCAGGCTCGCGCAGATGCACGTGCATATCCACCAGGCCGGGGACGAGATACTTGCCGGAAAGGTCGCGGACCTCGGCTCCCTCGGCGGCGAGGTTCTCGCCGACCTCGGCGATCTTGTCGCCGTCAATCAGGACGTCAACGACACCGTCAAGCTCGACAGACGGGTCGACGACGTGGGCATTCTTAAGAAGCAAGGCCATTATCGGCACCTCCAAGCAGCAGATACAGGATAGCCATACGCACGCAGATACCGGCGTAGACCTGCTCCAGGATGACGGAGCGTTGCGGGTGGTCGGCCATATAGGAGTCGAACTCGACGCCGCGGTTGATGGGGCCCGGGTGGCAGATGATCGCATCGGGCTTCATGAGCTTCTCGCGGTCCTTGGTCAGGCCGAAGAGCTTGTGATACTCGCGAATCGTGGGGAACGGAGCGCCCTCAAGGCGCTCCTGCTGCACGCGCAGCATGTAGACGACGTCCAACTCGGGCAGGACGGAATCGAGGTCGCTCGTCACGTGGTCGCAACCCAGAACCTCGGGCGCCGGCGGCAGCAGCGTGCCGGGGGCGACAGCGTAGGTCTCGCAGCCCATGATCTTAAGGGCGGGGATCAGCGAGCCGCAGACGCGGGAGTGCGCGATATCGCCGACGACGGCGACCTTCAGACCGTGGAAGTCACCCTTGTGCTCCCAGATGGTGTACAGGTCGAGCAGGGCCTGCGTAGGATGGTTGTGCTTGCCGTCGCCGGCGCAGATAACGCTCGCGGGCGAGTTCTGCGTGACGATGTAGGGAGCACCGGCGTGCTTATCGCGCACGACGATGCAGTCGATCTTATAGGCGTTGAGGGTCTCGACGGTGTCGACGAGGCTCTCACCCTTGACCGTGGAGGTCGAGGAGCCGCCAAAGTTGAGGCTGTCGGCCGAAAGACGCTTCTCGGCGAGTTCGAAGGAGCTGCGGGTGCGCGTCGAGGGCTCGTTGAACATGTTGACGATGGTCTTGCCCTTGAGCGTGGGGACCTTCTTGATCGCACGCTCGTTGACCTCGGAGAACGCCTTGGCGGTCTCGAGGATGAGCTTGATGTCCTCTTCGGAGTACTCGGTAATGTCGATCAGGTGCTTATGGTTGAACGCCACGGTACTACTCACCTCCCAGCGGCGCGGAGCCCACATGGGAACCCGGCGCGACGTCGTTAATCTCGACAGCGGTGCGGCCGTCTACTTCCTTCATATATAGGTGCACGTTCTCCTCATGCGACGAGGGAACGTTCTTGCCGACAAAGTCCGGCGAGATGGGGAGCTCACGGTGACCGCGGTCAACGAGAACTGCCAGCTCGATGCGGCTCGGACGGCCCAGGTCCATGACAGCATCCAGAGCGGCGCGGATAGTACGGCCCGTATACAGGATGTCGTCCACCAGCACAACGCGCTTGCCGTCGACGCTGAAGGGAATGTTGGTAGCGTGGATCGCGGGAGCGAAATTGGTAGCGTAGTCATCGCGGTAGAAGCTGATGTCGAGGCTACCGAGCGGAACGTCGACGCCCTCGATCTCCTTGATCTCCTCGGCGAGCTTCTTTGCCAGAAGGTCGCCGCGCGTGACGATGCCGACCAGAGCGAGGTCTTCACAGCCCTCGTTGCGCTCGAGAATCTCGTGCGCAATGCGGGTCATCGCTCGATTGACGGCGGTCTCGTCCATGATGACCGCCTTGGGGGAAGTCGTGCCCATCGATCTCCTTCCTCACATGTCTTGACTGCTGACACAGTCAAAAAAATAGATGCCCGACCGCTTAAGCGGACCAGACACCCACAGGAAGGGCTGCTCTTCGGCAGCTATGTAATTCCATGTGGGTATCTCGTACCCCTTTAATGGTCAAGGGATAGTGTAGCCAACCTCGAGCTTAATTGCGAGCATAAATACAGAACAATCCGTAAACGGAGCCCAATGCTCCATAAACCTATATATATTTGTGGGACGAGCTTGAAAACGCACGCACGAGCTGGCATAATCCCCTCTGCTGCACGCAAATCGGATCTACGTCCAGGGCCGTGGCGTGAGCACTATCGCCAAAAGAGGAATATCTCTGTGTAGATTACGCACAGGGAGCTGCTTCTGTGCTATAGTTCAGGCTTGTTTGTTAACGCGACATGTTCGTTTGTCGCCCAAGGAGGGTCAGTTATGTCCAAAGTTTGCGAAGTTTGCGGTAAGCACCCCGTTGCCGGTCGCTCCATCAGCCACTCTCACCGCGTCACCAACCGTAAGTTCCGCCCCAACATCCAGCGCGTTTACGTCGTCGTCGATGGTCACCGTCGCAAGATGAACGTTTGCTCCACCTGCCTCAAGTCCGGCAAGGTTGCGCGCTCCTAAATAAGGTCTTACCAACAAGTACCTCGGACTCTCCGGGTCAAAGACCTCGCGTTCATATAGAACTTACCAAAGGCGTCCTCCCCCACGGAGGGCGCCTTTTTGCACTCATTGGGGACAGACTTACATGAGTGTTTTCACGCATTGGGGACAGACGTAATGCATGCCGACTGCGGTTCGGCCCCTACCTCACGCTGCCTCCTTCCAGCCTACAGTGGCCTTGGTCACGCTTGTAGCGCCGATACCGGTGATACGGGCAATTTGCTTGACCGTGAGATGTGCCCGCCTGAGCCTCAGCAGACAGGCATCACGTTCGGAGCGTGGCAGGGCCTTGAGCAGCGCAGGATCCATGCTCGGCAAAACTTCGCGCGCAACGGAAAGGGCGTCCTCATCGGGGATCCGTCGGCGCGGAAGAATCTCCACTGACCAGATGCGCCCGGCAACTTCCTCGAGATGCTCGCAATAGCAACGAGAGCCTCCGACAATATCGAGCATAGGAGCCGCGTCACAGATATCAAAGGGATCGTATCCCAGCTGGTATGCCTTGTAGCTTGACCAGCGGTAGGCATCGAGCGAGTCGAGCACACCTTTCACAGGATTGAGATGGATATAATCGAGCAACTGCACCGCCTGCGTGTCCGACTCGACCGCGATCCGCGAATAGCGATTATCAAACAGGTGACCCGTTCTTCCCGTTTTTCCATTGAAATACTTGGCATAGGCCGTCAGCGCGCACTGCATTGCCTTTGAAAGGTTGTCATATGGGTCATCAACCATCAAATGGAAGTGATTATCCATAAGGCACCAGGCCAACACCGCCACGTCATGGCACGCAAACCTGTCTGAGATGTCCGATAAGAAACGATAGCGGTCGGAATCATCTTCAAAAATGATCTGTTTGGAGTTGCCGCGGTCAAAGACGTGGTAATAGCCGGTGAGCGATATTTCGCGGGCGCATCGGGGCATGGCCTCTCCTTTCAAAGCCGTACAGGCAACACCTAAAAGGAGAGAAGGAACGCGAAATGCTGAGCCTGTGACCTATTTATATCCAATCTGCGCCAAAAACAGGCCCAGAACGGCAAAATGACAAATCCATGTCTGTCACAAATGAGTGAAAGCACTCATGTAAGTCTGTCCCCAATGAGCGGGGCAATGCAATAGGCAGATAGTTATAGTTGAAACGTTTCAGTTGATTGAAACGTTTTAGTATGCCTTTTACGGGAATCTTACCGTTTACCGAATTATTTCTTGCTATCATGCAAGACGTAGGGTAAATCTCCGATCGCAAGGAGACACAAATGGTGAAAAAGTCACCGGAAAACACTACTCCCGCAATTGTGGACAACGTAGAGGCGCTTGAGGCTAAGCTCGCTCAGATGCGAGAGGCCCAGGCGCTTTTTGCTACGTACACGCAGGAGCAGGTCGACAAGATCTTCTATGAGGCCGCCATGGCCGCCAACAAGGCTCGTATCCCGTTGGCGAAGATGGCCATCGAGGAGACCGGCCGCGGCGTTCTTGAGGACAAGGTCATCAAGAACCACTACGCCGCAGAGTACATCTACAACGCTTACAAGAACACCAAGACCTGTGGTGTCCTGGAGCGCGACGAGGCTTATGGCATCACCAAGATCGCCGAGCCCATCGGTATCGTGGGCGCCGTCATCCCGACGACCAACCCCACCTCCACTGCGATCTTCAAGACGCTGATCAGCCTGAAGACCCGCAACGCCATCATCATCTCCCCGCACCCGGCTGCCGCCAAGTGCACCATCGCCGCCGCCAAGCTCGTGCTTGACGCCGCCGTCAAGGCCGGCGCCCCCGAGGGTATCATCGGCTGGGTCGATGTCCCCTCCATCGAGCTGACCAACATGGTCATGCGCGACGTCGACATCATCCTCGCCACCGGTGGCCCGGGCATGGTCAAGGCCGCCTACTCCTCGGGCAAGCCCGCCCTGGGCGTTGGCGCCGGTAACACCCCGGTCGTCATCGACGACACCGCCGACGTGCTGCTCGCCGTCAACTCCATCATCCACTCCAAGACCTTCGACAACGGCATGATCTGCGCTTCCGAGCAGTCCGTGACCGTCATCGACACCATCTATGACCAGGTTAAGGCCGAGTTCCAGAAGCGCGGCTGCTACTTCGTCAAGCAGGGTGCCGAGATGGAGGCCCTGCGTGCCGCCATGTTCAAGAATGGCGCCCTCGATCACCGCATCCCCGGCATGGCTGCCGCCAAGATCGCCGAGCTCGCCGGCATCGAGGTTCCCGCCAAGACCAAGATCCTGATCGCCGAGGTCACCTCCACCGACCCCGCCAAGGAAGAGTTCTCCCACGAGAAGCTTTCCCCGGTCCTGGCCATGTATCACGCCAAGGACTTCCAGGAGGCAGTCGACAAGGCCGAGCACCTGGTGCTCGCCGGTGGCCCGGGCCACACCGCCTCTCTGTACGTGCACCCCGCTCAGGCCGAGAAGATCAGCCTGTTCGAGCACGTCATGAAGGCCTGTCGTATCGTCATCAATACCCCGTCCTCGCACGGCGGCATCGGTGACCTGTACAACTTTGGCATGAAGCCGTCTCTGACCCTGGGCTGCGGCTCCTGGGGCGGCAACTCCGTCTCCGAGAACGTTGGGGTGAAGCACTTGATCAACGTTAAGACTGTGGCCGAGCGCCGTGAGAACATGCTGTGGTTCCGCGCTCCCGAGAAGGTCTACTTCAAGAAGGGTTCCACGCCCGTCGCCCTCGACGAGCTCGGTACCGTCATGGGCAAGAAGCGCGCCTTCATCGTCACCGACCAGTTCCTCTTCAAGAATGGCAACACCCGCGCCATCGAGGCCAAGCTCGACGAGATGGGCATCGCCCACGACTGCTTCTACGACGTCGAGCCCGATCCGTCGCTGCAGTGCGCACGTCGCGGCGCCAAGCAGATGGCTCTCTTTGAGCCTGACGTCATCATCGCCGTCGGCGGTGGCTCCGCTATGGACGCCGGCAAGATCATGTGGATGATGTACGAGCACCCCGAGTGCAAGTTTGAGGACATGGCCATGGACTTCATGGACATCCGCAAGCGTATCTTCACTTTCCCCGAGATGGGCAAGAAGGCCTACTTCGTCGCCGTCCCGACCTCTTCGGGTACCGGCTCCGAGTGCACGCCGTTCGCCATCATCACCGACAAGGAGACCGGCATCAAGTGGCCGCTCGCCGACTACGCGCTGCTCCCCAACATGGCTATCGTCGACGCCGACAACTGCATGACCGCCCCGCGCGGCCTGACCGCTGCCTCCGGCATCGACGTCATGACCCACGCCATCGAGTCCTACGTCTCCATCATGGCTTCCGACTACACCAAGGGCCTCTCCGAGCGCGCTGCTAAGCTCGTCTTCGAGAACCTGCCCTCCAGCTTCACGAACGGCGCCAAGGACCCGCATGCCCGCGAGGAGATGCACAACGCCTCTTGCATGGCCGGTATGGCCTTCGCCAACGCCTTCCTGGGCCTCAACCACTCCATGGCTCACAAGCTCGGCGCCTTCCATCACCTGCCCCACGGCCTCGCCAACGCCGTCATCCTGACCCGCGTTATGCGCTACAACGCCGCCGAGGCTCCCGTCAAGATGGGCACGTTCTCCCAGTATCCTTACCCCAACGCGCTGCACAACTACGCCGAGATGGCCAAGTACTGCGGCATCGAGGGCAAGGACGACAAGGAGGTCTTCGAGAACTTCATCACGAAGCTCGAGGAGCTCAAGGACTTCATCGGTGTCAAGAAGACCATCGCCGACTACGGTGTTGACGAGCAGTACTTCCTCGACACCCTCGACGAGATGACCGAGCAGGCATTCAACGACCAGTGCACCGGCGCTAACCCGCGCTACCCGCTCATGAGTGAGATCAAGGAGCTCTACCTGGACGCCTACTACGGCCGCGAGCCTCAGGACTACGCCGTCTGCTAGTTTTAGCACGGTTTTTAACGGCGGGGGTGCACGGGTGTTTCACACACCCCCGCCGTCGCTTCTATCGCATCGTTGAAAGGATGCAACCATGCTGCTACCCGATTCCAAGACCGAGCTCGTCCGCCGTGGCAACAAGGTCGTTTACGACCTGGGCGACAAGATTGTCAAGGTCTTTAACGAGACCAAGCCTGTCTCCGACGTGTTCAACGAGGCTTTGAATCTTGCCCGCATCAATGAGTGCGGCATCCGCAGCCCCAAGGCTCTCGAGGTTTCCCAGCTCGAGAACGCCAACGGCTGGGCGCTCGTGACCGAGAAGGTTCCGGGCACCACCCTTGCCGAGAAGATGACTGCCGAGCCCCAGCGCTTTGGTGAGTATCTCGAGATGTTCGTCGACCTCCAAATCGAGATCCACGGCTACACCTCCCCGCTGCTCAACCGTCAGCGCGACAAGTTCGCCCGCATGATCGACAGCCTTGATCAGCTCAATGCCACCACGCGCTACAACCTTCAGGAGCGTCTGGACGGCATGACCAAGGAGTTCAAGGTCTGCCACGGCGACTTCAACCCCTCCAACGTCATCGTCGGCGACGACGGCCAGCTCTATGTGTGCGACTGGGCACACGCCACCCAGGGCTCCCCTGCTGCCGACGTTGCCACCACCTACCTGCTCTTCGCCCTCAACAGCAAGGATCAGGCCGAGGCCTACCTGGAGCTCTACTGCGACCGCGCCGACATGCCCATGCAGGTCGTGCGTCAGTGGACGAGCATCGTCGCCGCTTCCGAGCTCGCTCGTAAGCGCAACGTGAACGATGAGTTCCTGAAGAACTGGATCGACGTCGTCGATTATCAGTAATATCTGAGCGATTTATTTCGCATCGGAGGCACAAGAAAACCCCGCAGCTCATATGGGCTGTGGGGTTTTCCTTTACCCATCGAGTTTATTCACGCAACAAAATAGACTGCTCCGCATCTCTTCCTAAGAGAGATACGGAGCAGTCCCGCAATTACATCTAATAGCAGAAACGTCGATTAACGGCGGGCCGCCTTAACAAGCTCGGCAACCTTGGCGACGACCTCGTCAATCGCCACGTCCTCGCGCTCGCCCGTGGCACGGTCCTTGAGCTCAACGGTGCCATTCTTAAGGCCACGCTTGCCAAGCACCACCTGATACGGGAATCCCATAAGGTCGTTATCGGCAAACTTAAAGCCGGGACGCTCGTCACGGTCGTCGACGACGACCTCGATACCCTCGGCGCACAAGCCCTCGACGATTTGGTCGCAGACGGTTGCGCACTCCTCCTTCTTGGGATCGAGCGGAATCACAGCGACCTCGTACGGGGCAACGGAAACCGGCCAGACGATACCGTGCTCGTCGTTGTGCTGCTCCACGACGGCAGCAAGCGAGCGGGACACGCCCACGCCGTAGCAACCCATGATAAGCGGCTTCTCCTTGCCGTCCTCGTCCATAAAGGTGGCGCCCATGGCCTCGGAATACTTGGTACCCAGCTGGAAGACCTGCGAGACCTCGATGCCGCGAGCAGCAGAGAGCGGCTTGCCGCAGTGCGGGCAGGGATCGCCGGCAACGACGGTGACCAGATCTGCCCACTCATCGACGGTAAAGTCGCGCTCGGGGCAGGCACCGGTAAAGTGATAATCGACCTCGTTGGCACCGCAGGCCCACTGCTTGGACTCGCGCAGGCTCTCGTCGCACACCAGACGGATGCCCTCGGGCAAGTTAACCGGTCCGATAAAGCCCTTGTGCAGACCGTAGGTCTGAAGCTCCTCGTCCGTCATCATGCGATAACCCTTGCCAAAGACATGCTCGGCCTTGCAGTCGTTGAGCTCATGATCGCCCGGGACAATGGCCACAACCGGCTTGCCCTCGGCGTCGATGAGAGCCAGGGACTTGCGCGTGCCGTTCTCGGGGAAGCCGAAGAACTTGGCGACGGCCTCGATGGTGCCCATGCCCGGGGTCTCGACCTTGGTGAGCGTACCGTCGCCGGGGCCCTCGGTCACGACGACCTTTGTGCTTGCCGCCTCGTCATCGGCAGCAAAGCCACAGTCGTCGCAGTAGACGAGCGAGGCCTCGCCGGCGTCGGCCAGCGCCATGTACTCGACGGAGGTGTCGCCGCCGATCTCGCCGGAATCGGCAACGACGGGCAGGGCCTTGATGTAGCAGCGCTCGCAGATGTTAGCGTAGGCCTGCTTCATCTTGTCGTACTCCTCCTGCAGGCTCTCCTGCGTGGCGGAGAAGCTGTAGGCGTCCTTCATGATGAACTCGCGACCGCGCATCAGGCCAAAGCGGGGACGGAACTCGTCGCGGAACTTATCCTGGATGTGGTAGAGGTTGACGGGCAGCTGCTTATAGGAACGCAGTTCATTGCGCACCAGGGCGGTCACGGTCTCCTCGTGCGTGGGGCCGAGCACGAACTCGCGGCCGTGGCGGTCATCAAAGCGCACGAGTTCCTTGCCATAGGCATCGATACGGCCGGACTCGCGCCACAGCTCGGCATCGACCATGATAGGCATCATGAGCTCCTGGGCGCCGGCAGCGTCCATCTCGTCGCGCACAATGTTCTCGATCTTGCGAATCGAGCGCCACGCGAGCGGCAGATAGGAATAGAGACCAGCGGCCTCCTTGCGAATCATGCCGGCACGAAGCAGCAGGCGATGGCTCGCAAGCTCGGCGTCGGCCGGATCCTCTTTGAGCGTCGGAGCATACAGCTTAGACATATACATTGCTCGAGTCATTTATTTCTCCTCAATAAGCTTGTCGACCTCGGCCATAAGCGCGTCGACAATTTGGTCCTCAGCTACTTTACCAATGATCTGGCCGTGCGAAAAGAGCAGGCCCTGACCTCGTCCGCAGGCAACGCCCAAGTCGGCGTCAGAAGCCTCGCCGGGGCCATTGACCGCGCATCCCATAACGGCGATCGAAAGCGGCGCGGAGTAGTTCTTAAGCCGCTCGGTGACCTCCTCGGCGATAGGAATGAGGTTGACCTGGCAACGAGCACACGTGGGGCACGAGACAATCTCGGGGCCACGGCGGCGAAGGCCGAGCGACTGCAGAATACCCCAGGCGACCGGCGGCTCCTCGACCGGATCGGCCGTGAGCGAGACGCGCATGGTGTCACCAATGCCCTCGGACAGCAGAATACCCAGGCCCACTGAGCTTTTGATAGTGCCCTGCAGCTTAGTACCCGCCTCGGTTACGCCCAAGTGAAGCGGAACGTGAGGAATCTCACGCGACAGGGCGCGATAGGTGTCGAGCGTCGTGGACACGCTATGCGCCTTGGCGGAAAGCACGATATTGGTAAAGCCGCGATCCTCAAAATGCTTGACGAAACGCTCGCTCGACATCACGAGCTTTTCGGGCTGCGTAAGGTCATCGCGCTCTGCGATATCCTGCTCAAGCGAGCCCGCGTTCACGCCAATGCGAATCGCGCACCCAGCGGCGCCCGCGGCATCGATCACAGCATCGACCTTGGCCCAATCGCCGATATTGCCGGGATTGATGCGCAGCTTGGCAGCACCGGCCTCAACGGCACCAATGGCGAGCTTATGGTTAAAGTGGATATCGGCGACAATCGGCACCGGAGACTCCGCACAAATCGTGCGAAAGCCCTCGAGCGCAGCCTCGGTGGGCACGCTCACGCGCACAACATCGCAACCCGCCTGGGCAAGTGCACGCACTTGCGCAAGCGTTGCCTGGGCGTCGGCGGTATCGGTGCAGGTCATGGACTGAACCACCACCGGAGCGCCGCCGCCTATCTGCACGTCGCCCACAAACACGGGGCGCGTCAGGTCGCGCGGCAAAGGATGGGACAAAGACAATCCAAACACTCCCCTACAAAATAAATCGAAGGACGTCGGAACGAAGCATATAGACAAACAGCAGCGCAAAGAGCGCGATGCCGACATAGCTGACGATTGTCTGCACCTTCAGCGGCAGCTCGCGACCGGCAACCTTTTGGATGATCTCGATAACCAGCTTTCCCCCGTCGAGCGGAGGAATGGGCAGCAGGTTCATAAAGCCCAGTGAGAACGAGATGAGCGCGGCAAACGTCAAGAACGTCGCGGGACCGGCTGCCGCCGCCTGAGAAGACATGACGCTGATACCCACAATCGAGGTGGACTGATCGAGTATCTCCATCGTATGCTGCGGCTGCAGCAGACGCATAACGCCCTCAGCAGTCTGCTGAACATAGGAGAACGACAGACGCGCCGAGGTGATAGGGTCCAAATGGACCACCTGCGTAGAGGCATAAACGCCCAAACGTTCGTCCTCATTGAGCGCGACCGAGGTCGAAAGATTCTTGCCATCGCGCTGATATTCAATAGCGATATCGTCCTTGCCGGCAGCCTTGCCGATGGCATCATACACATCCATCCAGCTGGAGCAGGACACGCCATCGACACTAAGAATCGTGTCACCGGCCTCGATGCCCGCCTTGTCGGCTATCGAGCCTTCTTCGACCTGACCGATGACATTGCTATCGACCGGCACCGATACGCCGGCGATAGAGTAAATGCTCATAAGCAGCAAAAAGCCCGTCAGAATATTGACGAGAATGCCCGCGAGCAACATAAAGGCACGTTTGAGAAAACCCTGGCCAAGATAGGTATGCGAACGCTCCTGCTCAAAGAACTCCGAAGCAGTGACCGGCAGCTCCCACACATCGCCCTCAGTAGTTGCATGCTCTCGATCGAACCGGCGGCCGTCAAAGGTGGTATATCCCGCAGCGTCGCGCGGCAGCGTCTGGTACCTAACCGGATAGTAGCCAGGCGAAGGCTTCTCCCCCTCCTCGCACCAAGGCGCAATGGAACCCCAGCCCAAAAGCAAGGCACAAGCCTCGAGAACATCCTCCTCGGGCAGCTCCAGCTCAACGGAAAGGTCTGCAACCGAAACGCGACCATGGCGATAAATCGCGGCAAGCACACGGTCGGCGCACGAGACATCGGTCGGGTCCATACCGCAGATAGCGGCATAGCCACCAAGCAGCAGCGGCGTCATGCCAAACTTGGTACCGATGCGACGCGACGTATGATGAATGTCAAAGCGGCACGGCAGGCCCAAGAAAAACTCGGTGACGCGCACGCCGCACGCACGGGCCGCCAAAAAGTGGCCGCCCTCATGCAGAAACACGAGGACGGATAACATCAAAAGGCCCCAAAAGACCGAGGAAAGAACACTCAGAACAGTATCCATAAAACGAAAAGCAATCCTTACGATTAAGAGCGGGTTGCAGCAAGCACCTCGGCGGCCTTGGCACGAGCCCACGTATCGATATCGCGAAGCTGCTCAAACGATGCGACCGCCTGTGTATCGTGTGCATCCATGCACGACTCCACGATACGGTCGATATCGGTAAAGGTACAGGCATCGTGCAGGAAGGCATCGACGGCAACTTCGTTGGCGGCATTCAGCACGCATGGCATGGTGCCGCCCGTCTTGCCGGCACGCTCGGCTAGCGCCAGGCAGCGGAACGTGTCCATATCGGCGGCATCAAAGGTGAGCTGCCCCAACTCACGAAAATCAAGACGAGGCGCCGGAGTATCCCAACGCTCAGGATACGAGAAGGCAAACTGAATGGGAATACGCATATCGGAGGCGCCAAGGTGTGCCATCACGGAGCCGTCGGCAAACTCGACCATAGAGTGGATCTTTGACTGGCGCTGAACGACCACGTTGATAAAGTCGAGGTCGCAACCGAACAGGTGCATCGCCTCGATACGCTCCAGGCCTTTGTTCATGAGGGTAGCGGAGTCGATGGTGATCTTAGCGCCCATGGCCCACGTGGGATGTGCCAGCGCATCGGCGCGTGTCACGCGATTGAGCTCGTCGCGCGTACGGCCAAAGAACGGACCACCCGAGCAAGTGAGCCAGATGCAGTGAACCTCGCGCGGATTCTCCCCCAGATAGCACTGGTAGATGGCGGAGTGCTCGGAGTCGACCGGAATGAGCTGACCCGGCTGCGCCAACGGCATAAGCAAGTCGCCACCGACGACGAGGGACTCCTTGTTGGCAAGGGCAAGGCGCTTATTCGAGGTCAAGGCCGCATGGCTCGCCTCGAGACCGGCGGCGCCCACAATAGCGACGAGCACGCAGTCGACATCGTCGCGACGCGCGAGCTCGCAAACCGCCTGCGCGCCAACGCCGAGCTGTGTGCCCTCGGGCAACTCCTGCAGCACGGCGTCATCGCCATGAGCGACATCGGCAACGGCAACCGCCGGAACCGAGAACTCGCGGGCAGCGGCAACGAGCTCCGAGGTGCTGGAATTAACGGACAGCGCCGTCACCTGCAGTCGATCGGCATGCTGACGGCATACATCGAGTGCCTGCGTGCCGATAGAGCCCGTACAACCCAGGATGGCAACGCGAAGGCGTCCATCGGGGCCATACGTCGTCTGAAACGCCATTACAGCACGCCTCCGATCATCAGCAACAGCTGCGCGGTGATGCAGCCGAAGATAAGCGAATCGCTACGATCGAGCATTCCGCCGTGGCCCGGGATAAGGTTGCCGGAATCTTTGACGCCCACACCGCGCTTGATGCGCGACTCGATAAGGTCGCCGATAACGCCCAGAATGGACACGACCACGCCGCACAGCAGCGCATAGGGCAGGCTGAGCTTGTAGAAGTGCGTCGCCCACAGGATAAGCCAAATCAAAACCGAGCCCAAGATGCCGCCGGCAAACCCCTCCCAGCTCTTTTTGGGAGAGATCTTGGGAACCATCTTGTGCTTGCCGATACGGCTGCCCACGATGTAGGCAAACGAATCGGAAACCCAAAGGGACGCGCAAACGCCCACTGAAAGCAGGGCGCCGGCAAAACCGGGCACGGCATCGCGCAGCAGCACGATAGCCGACAGCATAAAGCCAGTGTAGATGGGACCCATGAGCGTCACGGCCACATCAGAGATGCGGGTACGCGGCGACCAGACATACCAAATGCCCACAGCGAGCATCAAGGCAAAAAGCAGGGCATTCAGCAACATCGAATCGCCCAACGCCGACAGCGGAAAGAGTACGGCGGCAGCGATACCCATGCGCTCGTTAGCCATCTTGCCATCGAGCCTTGTCATACGGAAAAACTCATAGCAGCACAGACCGCTCATGACAGAAACAAAGATGGCCGTGGGCACGATACCCAAAACCAGGCACAGGATAAAGACAACGGCGTAGACGATACCGGCGGCGGCACGGGTAATAAAGCCCGCCAGCCACGAACCGGTGCCGCTCTTTGCTGCAGGTGCTCCCGCAGCGGCAGCCTTGCGCGCAGGCGCCGCGGAAACCGGCGTCTTGGGAGCAGATGCCTTGGGACGATCGGACACGATTAAGCCTCCTCGGTCTTGCTCAGTCCACCAAACCTACGGTCACGGCCCTGATAGGCCAAAATGGCGTCGACAAGGCCCCAACGATCAAAGTCGGGCCAATAGGTATCGGTGACGTAGAATTCGGAATAAGCCACCTGCCAAAGCAGATAGTTCGAAAGGCGCAGCTCACCAGAGGTGCGAATCACAAGCTCAGGATCGGGAAGACCGGCGGTATAGAGGTGGGAAGCCACCATGTCGTCATCAATCGCGGCAGGATCGATCTTACCGGCGGCAGCGTCGAATGCGATCTGACGGACAGCGCGGGTAATCTCGGCACGCGCGCCGTAGTTGACGGCAAGCGCCAGCGTCATACCGGTGTGATTGGCGCACTCGGCTAGACCGCGTTCAAAAACGTCGCGAGTCTTCTTGGGCAGCGCTGAAATATCACCCAAAAAGACAACACGCACGTTTTCGCGCTTCAGAAGCGGCAGCTCGTCGATAAACGTCTTGGCAAACAGATGCATCAAGACGTTGACCTCATGCTGCGGACGGTTCCAGTTTTCGGTAGAAAACGCATAGGCAGAAAGCACGTCGACGCCCAGGCGCACGCAGGCGGTAATGATCTCGCGCAGCGAGAGGATACCCGCCTTGTGGCCCTCAGTGCGCGCAAGACCGCGCGACGTGGCCCAACGACCGTTGCCGTCCATGATGCACGAGATATGGTGCGGAATGTTATTGAGGTCAAGGTCGGAAAAACCGACGCCCGCAGGGGCGTCGGCAAAGTACTCGACCAGTTTATGCTCGTCGTATTGCACCTTAGATCTCCATGACCTCGGCTTCTTTTTCCTTCAGAAGCTCCTCGACCTTGGCGACATACTCATCGGTGTGCTTCTGGACCTTGGCCTGCTCGCGACGGACATCGTCCTCGGTGAGCTCCTCATCGCGCTCGAGCTTGTTGTTAAAGTCGCGACGGATGTTACGGATAGACACCTTGGCCTGCTCGGCGTACTCGCGGCACTCCTTGACGAGCTCGCGACGGCGCTCCTCAGTGGGAGCCGGGAACGGAAGACGAACGACGGTGCCATCGGAGTTGGGGGTAATACCCAGATCGGAAGCGCCGATGGCCTTGACGATAGCATTGATGAGCGCCTTGTCCCACGGCTCGATGAGCAGCATGTGGGCCTCGGGGGTCTTGACGGCGGCAACCTGCGTGACCGGCGTGGGAACACCGTAATAATCGACGGTGATGTCGGACAGAATGTTGGCATTGGCGCGGCCGGTACGAACCTTGGAGAAGTTATGCTTGAGGGACTCGAGCGACTTGTCCATATGGGCGGTGATGTTCTCTGCCATGCTTAATCCTCCTGATAGACGAGCGTGCCGACGGGCTCACCCGCGAGCGCGCGCTTGACGGTGTCCTCGCCATCGATGTTGAGGACCAAAATCGGCATACGGTTATCCTGGCACAGTGCCGTAGCCGTGGAATCCATAACCTGCAGACCGCGGACGAGAACCTCGTGATAGGTAATCTTGTCAAAACGGACGGCATCGGCGCACTTGACGGGATCCTTGTCGTAGATGCCGTCAACCTTGGTGGCCTTAATCAGAATCTCCGCACCGATCTCGCAGGCGCGAAGGGCCGCGGCGGTGTCAGTCGTAAAGTACGGATTGCCCGAGCCGGCGGCGAAGATAACGACATTACCCTTGGACAGGTGGTTGATAGCACGACGACGAATATAGGGCTCGCAGATCTCGTTCATCTGGATAGCGCTCATCACGCGGCAGGGAACATCGTTATGCTCGAAGGCATCCTGCAGGGCGAGCGCGTTCATAACGGTTGCCAGCATGCCCATGTAGTCGGCCTGAGCACGCTCCATGCCACCGGCAGCGCCGGCCATGCCACGGAAAATATTGCCGCCGCCGACAACGACGCCGACCTCATGGCCAACGGCGAGCAGCTCCTTGACCTGCTTGGCAAGATGGTCGGTAACCTTGGGGTCAATGCCATATTGGCCGTCGCCCATCAGTGCTTCGCCGGAAAGCTTAAGAAGCACGCGTTTATATCGGATGTCGGACAAAGCGATCCTCCTTTAATTAGACTCTCAATATGATATCAAAGGCTCTGATAAGAGCCATGAAAAAGCAGGCTGTGAGTAAAACCCACAGCCTGCTCATTACCAGCTACAAGAGCTTATTTACTCGCCACGGACCAGACGGTCAAAGGCAACGACGGTAATGGTGTCGCCGAGCTCCTTGGAGACCCGCTCAGCGTACTTCTTGATGGTGAGGGAGCTGTCCTTGATGAACTCCTGCTCGGTGAGCACGGACTGCTTGTAGAACTTCTCCAGACGACCAACAGCCATCTTCTCCTGGATAGCCTCGGGCTTGCCGGACTCGGCAGCCTGGGCCATGTAGATCTGCTTCTCGTGCTCGACGGTCTCGGCCGGAACCTGATCGCGGGTGGCGCAGATCGGTGCGACGGCGGCAACCTGAAGGGCAACGTCGTGAGCGAAGGTCTTGAAGGACTCAGCCTGAGCGGTCTCGGCCTTCTCGAAGGCGAACTCGACGAGGACGCCGATCTTACCACCCATGTGGATGTAAGAAGCGAGCGCGCCGTTCTCGGCCTTGCGGGCAGCGAAGCGGGAGATCTTCATGTTCTCGCCCATGATGTGAATCATCTCGGTGAGCTCGGAGGAAACGGTCTCCTCGCCCATCGGCTTCTCGAGCAGAGCGTCGACGTCAGCAGGCTCGGTGGTAGCGACAACCTCAGCGACCTTGGAAGCAAAGCCAGTGAACTTGGCGTTGGAGCCAACGAAGTCGGTCTCGCAGGAGAGCTCGAGCAGAGCGCCGGTCTTGCCATCCTCGGAGACGAACGCGGCGACAGCGCCCTCGTTGGTCTCACGGCCAGCCTTCTTGGCAGCCTTGGCAAGGCCGTTCTTACGCAGAACGTCGACAGCGGCGTCCATGTCGCCGTCAGCCTCGACGAGAGCCTTCTTGCACTCCATCATCGGGGAGTCGGTCATCTCGCGGAGCTGCTTGACCATAGCGGCGGTAATCTGGGCCATTGTGGTTCCTTTCAAAGAGATGAAAAAGAATTAACTAAGACTGATTTACTCGGCCTTGGGCTCAGCGGCCATCTCGGCCTCGGAGACCTGCTCCTTGCCGGAGCCAGCGAGGCAGGCGTCAGCCATGAGCTCGCACATAAGGGTGACAGCAGAGATAGCGTCATCGTTGCAGGGGATGCCGTACTCGACCTCGTCGGGATCGGAGTTGGTGTCGATCAGAGCGACGACGGGGATGTTCAGGCGCTGAGCCTCCTTGATGGCGTTCTCCTCGCGCTTGGTGTCGATGACGAAGAGAGCCTGGGGCAGACCCTTCATGTCGCGGGCACCACCGAGGTTGGTCTGGAGCTTGGTGAGCTCCTTGCCGAGAACAGCCTGCTCCTTCTTGGGGAGCACTGCCATGCGGCCGTCCTCGACCATGGCCTCGAGCTCCTCCATGCGGTTGATGCGGGAGCGGATGGTGACGAAGTTGGTCAGCATGCCGCCGAGCCAACGCTGGTTGATGTAAGGCATGTTGGCGCGCTCAGCAGCGTTCTTGACGGCCTCCTGAGCCTGCTTCTTGGTGCCGACGAACAGCACGTTGCCGCCCTTGGCGACGTTCTTGACGAAGGTGTAGGCCTGATCGGCGTCGAGGATGGTCTGCTTGAGGTCGAGGATGTAGATGCCGTTGCGCTCACCGAAGATGAACGGCTTCATCTTGGGGTTCCAGCGACGGGTCTGGTGACCGAAGTGGCAGCCGGCCTCGAGCAGGGTGCGGATATTAATCTTGGTAGCCATGTTAAACCTCCTGTGGTTTGCCTCCGCGCGGGGTCATCCTCCAAAACCAACCCGGACATGTGCTACCAAAGCCCGGGCACCACGGTATGAAGTAGCCGCGCGTGCGTGATAAAAACCTGTTGCCGTGAAGCAACCCGATGAATGATAGCAGGAATGCATCTTCCTGCCAACCCGCAATCAAAACCACACACCTGAGCGCGGCGCGGGACGTCCCAGCCACTATTCGCCGCGGGGATGGGCTTGAGCCACAGCCCGCTTAAGCCGATCGGGTGTGAGATGCGTGTAGATCTGCGTCGTGGACAGGCTCGCATGACCCAGCAGCTCTTGAACCGAGCGCAGGTCCGCGCCGCCCTCGAGCAAGTCGGTCGCAAAGGTATGGCGCATCGCATGCGGGGCGATGTCGGCCGGAATGCCGGCGAGCGTCGCCAGCGTATGGAACCGCCGCCTGAGCATGGCTGCACTCATGCGATTACCGCGCGCCGATATAAGCAGCGGATGCGGCCCGGTAGCGGGGTCACGACGCTTTGCCTGAGCGAGCAACTTCGGCCTCCCCTCCTCAATATAGAGACGCGTCGCCTCGAGCGCACGACGATACAGGGGGACGATACGTTCTTTGCTCCCCTTGCCCCACAGGCGCAGCGTGCGTTCGGACCACGCAATGGACTCCACATTGAGTGCTGCGAGCTCTGAGATACGGGCGCCCGAGGCATAGAGCAGCTCGAGCATCGCCGCATCGCGCAGTCCCGCGGGTGTTGAGGTATCAGGCGTCTTGAGCAGCGCATCGACCTGCTTGATCGTAAGGACGCCCGGCAGGTCACGCGGCAGCTTGGGCGATGCGATCGCCGAGACTGCATCGCCCTCGACAATCCCCTCGGCAGCCATCCAGCGATAGAGCGATCGGATAGCCGAAAGGTGCGCCGCAAGCGTTCGGGGAGCCACCTGTTCACGCGAAAGCTCGGCAAGATAGCGACGAATGGTGCGCACGTCGGCAGCGAAGGCATCGATATCCTCGCGCTCGCACCAGGCAGCAAAGCGCTCCAGCCTCGAGCCATAGGCCGTCACCGTGTTGGGAGAAAGTCCCTCGACACGTGCGATATAGGCGATAAACGAGTCGACGGCATCGTACAGGTCAAAGGCTATGACCGGTCGCCTCCAAACAGATCGGGGCGAGTGGCCAGATAGGCATCAAGAGCCTCGAGCGCACGGTCCGCATACGCCTGGTAGCGGTCGCGCTTGCTGCGACGCTTACCGTCCTCGAGCGGCGGCACCAGGCCAAAGTTGACATGCATGGGCTGGTAGCCCACGGTGGCAGGATCGGTCGCATAGCCCACGAGCGCGCCCAGGGCGCCCACGCGGGGCAACTCGACGCCCGCGGCGCCGATAGCCTCGGCATAGGTGTTGAGCGCCGCGAGCAGACCGGTCGCCACGGCTTCCATGTACCCCTCGGTGCCGGTGATCTGACCGGCCAGGCGCACGCCGGTACCAGGCACGGCAAAGGTGCCATCGAGCACGTGCGGGGCGTCGACAAAGGTATTACGGTGCATGACACCGTAGCGGAAGAACTCAGCGTTCTCCAGGCCCGGCACCATATGGAAGACGCGCTTCTGCTCGCCAAAGGTCAAGTTGGTCTGGAAGCCCACCAGGTTATAGGCGGTCTTCTCCTTATTCTCGGCACGCAGCTGAATCGCCGCCCAGGGACGACGACCGGTTCGCGGGTCGGTGAGGCCGACGGGCTTCATGGCGCCAAAGCGAATGGCGTCCTTGCCGGTGCGCGCAACTTCCTCGGCAGGCTGGCAGGCCTGGAACAGATCGCCGCCCTCAAAGTCCTTGAGCACCACGCGGTCTGCCGTGGTAAGCGCCTCGATAAAGGCCTCGTACTCCTCCTTGTTGAGCGGAGCGTTGAGATAGTCGCCGCTCCCCTGCTCCTCGTAGCGCGACTGCGAGAACAGCACGTCCATATCGAGCGTGGAGGCATCGACGATCGGCGCCGCGGCGTCGAAGAACGCAAGGGCGTCGCCACCGACGAGCTTCATGACCTCTTCGCTCAGCGCCGGCGAGCACAAGGGGCCGGCGGCAATGACCACGTGACCTTCGGGAATCTGCGTGACCTCGCCGTGAATGATCTCGATATTGGGACGGGCGGCAACCTCGGCCTCGACAAGCTCGGAAAACTTGACGCGGTCGACCGCCAGGGCACCGCCGGCGGGAACAGCCGCGCGATGGGCGCAATCGAGCAGGACTGAACCCATGCGCTCAAGCTCGGCCTTCAGCAAACCAGCCGCGGAATCCGGACGGGTCGACTTAAACGAATTGGAACAGACGAGCTCTGCCAGGTGATCGGTATGGTGGGCCGGGGAGCTCACCTGGGGGCGCATCTCGCACAGCTTTACGGAAAACCCGCGATCCGCCAGCTGAATCGCGCACTCCGAACCCGCCAGACCGCCACCGATAACCGTCACCTGATCAAACAGCATCTGCAAACACCTTTCTAATTGACATGTTTTCCATTGTGACCGAAGGGTGTCTGGGCGTGAAGAGCAAACTTGGAGGGCGCATACCTTCCATCCATCATGCGCTCGATAAGGCCCTCGAGCTCAAGCGAACCCAGGAGCTTAAGTACGCCAACGGCATCGAGCGAGACGAGTGCCGCGATGTCGTCGACCTTGAGCGGAGAGGCGATGAGTGCATGCATCACGGTCTGCTGTGTTTGATCTAGGTCGGCAATGCCGGGAGCATCGGGGCGCGAGTAGCGCAGGGTGCCGTAGATGCGTGAAATAGCCATCTCGATAGATTCCTCGTCGATGATGCAGCAGGCACCGTTCGCAATGAGGTAATTCGTGCCACGCGACTCGGGCGATAGGATCGACCCCGGCACGGCAAGAAGTTCTCGCCCCAAATCCATAGCAGCCTCGGCTGTAGAAAACGTCCCGGAAGGCATACCCGCCTCGGATACAAAGAGGGCTTGCGACAAGGCCGCGATTACGCGATTGCGGCGCGGAAAGGCAAACTTGCGCGGACCCATGCCCCACGGAGAGATCGACACGACCGCGCCACCCGTATCGAGCGTGCGCGTAATAAGCCCCGCGCTCGAACGCGGGTAGACCACGTCGGCGCCCGTCCCCAGCACCACGACGTGTTTGCCGCCAGCGTTGACCGCAGCCCAACCCGAGGCCTGGTCACAACCGACCGCGCCGCCCGAGACTACCGTCACGCCCGCCTCGACCGCCACCTTTGACGCAAGCTCTGCCACGGCAAGACCATACGGCGAGGCCTTGCGCGCGCCGATGATGGAGAGCGCGGGCGTCGAAAGCACCTCGGGGTTGCCGCGCACATAGAGCGTCTGGGGTACATCAGAAAGCTCCAAAACGGTCTCGGGATACAACGTATCACCTGGATGCAGCTCGAAGGTTCCCTCGGCCATCATTGGTCCCTCCTTCCCTGGTACATCGCCGCCTCGAGCACGTGGTCCTGCGTCACATGCTCGCTCTCGGCGACATCTGCGATCGTGCGCGCAATGCGAACCAGGCGCACGATGCCGCGGCCCGTGAGATGCGTGCGCTTCGACAGGCCGAGCACACACTTCTCCGCCGCATCATCGAGCTCAAAGGTCGAAACGACGCCGTCAATGGACCGTGTCTCGTCATCCTCGGCCTCGGCATCCGCATCGTCCATACGGGATTCGCGCCAAGCGCGAAAAGCGCGACCGCGCACAACGTAGTCACGTAACTCAGCTGACGACATACCCTCCGCGCCCTCGATAATCACCTGAGGGTCGGGACGGGTCACATCGATCATCATGTCGATACGGTCGGCCAAAGGACCGCGCAGTTTAGACCGATAGCGCTCGACCATCGCCGCCGAGCAGCGACACGGTACCTCACGATCGCCCAAAAAGCCGCAGGGGCAGGGATTGCTCGCAGCCAGCAGCTGAAAGCGCGACGGGAAGGTAAAAGCCCCGTCGACGCGTACGATCCTGACGTAGCCGCGTTCGATGGGCTGACGCAGCGTCTGCAGCACACCCGTGGGAAACTCGGCAAGCTCGTCCAAAAATAGCACGCCGCCATGAGCAAGGCTGATCTCACCCGGGTGCACCGGGCGCCCACCGCCGATAAGACCTGCGGTCGAAATACTGTGATGGGGACTGCGGAAGGGCCGGTGCCCCGCCAACAAGCCATCAATGTTCTCACCCAAAACCGAATGGATGCACAGCGCCTCCTGTTGATCCTCAACGGAAAGCTCGGGCAGGATGCCGGTCATACGACGCGCGAGCATCGTCTTGCCCGATCCCGGGGACCCGATCATGAGCAAGCCGAGTTCTCCTGCCGCCGCAAGCGCCATGCCGCGTTTAGCGACTTCCTGCCCCAGCACGTCGGCATAGTCGAGCTCAGGCTCAAAGGTCGCCTCGACGCCCTCGGAATCCAGATAGTGCCGAGCCGCCTCGCCCATGCCATGGGCAAGCTGAGACAAATGATCGATGAATCCACAATCCACGCCCGCGAGCGGCACATGCTGATCGGACCTGCCGGCGATAAAGGACAGCCCCATATCACGCGCCAATAGCTGAAACGCCACCTCGCCCTTGACGGGAAGCACCGTACCGTCCAAGCCGAGCTCGCCGGCGATAAGGCAGCGATCGAGGTTGTCACGGGGAATCTGCCCATCGGCCGCCAGAACCGCGATGGCGATGGGCAGATCAAAGCCGCTACCGGTCTTGCGAATATCGCCGGGCGCTAGGTTGACCGTAATGCCCGAGCGTGGGATCTCGAACCCGGCGGAGCGCATCGCGCAGCGAATACGACCGCGTGACTCCATCACCTCCATGCTCGGAATGCCGAGCATTTGGATGCCCGGAACACCACCGGCAAGCGAGACCTCGACCGTGACGTGAATCGCCTCGACGCCGCGGATGCAGGCCGCGTGAACGGCAAACGTCTCGAACGCCATCACGACACCTGCCAATCGAACGCGTTGTACTGATGCTCGATCTCAGCGATATGCCCGCCACGAATGGTGACGCCCACGGCATCGAAGCGAATCGCCTTGAGCGGATAATGCTCCATGAGATAGCAACTTGCGATGCGGCGGTAGCGGCGTTGCTTTTGGGCGTCCACGGCCTCCTCGGGAAAGACCCGCGTGCTGCAATCCAGTGCGACGCGTCTGGTCTTGACCTCGGCCATCACCACGACATCGTCGAGCTCATCGAGCAGCACCAGATCGGCCTCGCCCTCGGTGCAACGATAACCCTGCTCCAGCAAGGTGTAGCCGCGCTCGTTAAAGTAGTCGATGGTGATCAGCTCGCCCAGCATGCCCAGCTCGCGGGGACTGAGTCCCTTGATAAACTCGGGCGTCATCGCCCCGCAGTCGAGCTCGCCGTTTTCCCAACGCTCCTTGAGCTGCTGCGTCTTGCTCTTTTTGCTTGCGGCACTCATGGGGTCTCCTTTCCCGCACACTGCATTGCCCCGATGATGAGGGCACCTTTCATGCGGGTAAGTACCGGAAGCAAACCAAAAGCTGACCAAATGCCGTCAAAAAACGGGCCGTACGCAGCAATGCTGTTGCATACGGCCCGCTACCAGCAGGTTTATAAAACCCCTGAGGTCCCTGTCTCCACAATTGACCTAGAAAAGGCGCTCAGTCTGCAGAAAGTTTCCGCAAAAGCTCACGCGGTGCAGTGGACAAAGTCCATGTTTGCGAATGGCCTCGATGTGCTCGGGGCTTGCGTAGCCTTTCGATTCGGCCAAATGGTACTCGGGATACTCGGCATCGTACTCGACCATCATCTCATCACGCGTGACCTTGGCCATGATGGACGCCGCGGCGATACAGGCGATCTTGGCATCGCCCTTCACCACGTCGCGCTCGTTGGGAACGGCGCCCAAGGGGTTACCGTCCATAAGCACGCAATCGGGCTCGAGCCCCGTATCGGCCACGGCGCCCGCGACAGCGGCTCGAATGGCGCGGGCCATGCCCATCTCATCGATATCCTTAGGCGCGATATGGCAAAAACCAATTGCCGTCGCCACCTCGGCAATCTTCACTGAGAGCAACTCGCGGCGCGCCGGCGTGAGCTTTTTGGAATCGTTGATGCCCCAGACGCGCGGCTCCATAGGAAGGCAGACGGCGCATACCGTCAAAGGACCGGCCACCGATCCGCGACCCACCTCGTCGACACCAACGACTACCCCATCGCCGCCAAGCTCATGCATAAGCTCGTACATGTCATTGACGCGCTCGCGCTCGGCAAGTTCCTTGCCATGGCGCTTAAGAGCACGCTCGCAAGCCTTGATCACCTGCTGGCGCGGGTCCTCGCGATAATGCTCCACGAGGGCGGGGATCTCCTCAAACGTAGCGCTCGCCAACTCACCGGCAACCTGCGATGCCGAAACCGAGCTCGTCATATTGGCCATACCAGGCCCTCCTTGCATGCAAATCAGATAAAAAGAAGGGCCACCCGAAGGTGACCCTTGTGTCCAAACGAGTGGACAGACGCTGCGATCTTCTTAGCGCTTCTCGGGGATGCGAGCAGCCTTGCCCACCTTGTCGCGGAGGTAGTACAGCTTGGCGCGACGGACGCGACCATGACGAACGACCTCGAGCTTGGCGATCTTGGGGCTGTGAAGCGGGAAGGTACGCTCAACACCGACACCGAAGGACATCTTGCGGACGGTGAAGGTCTCGCGGGCACCGGCGCCGGCCATGCGGATGACGTCGCCCTGGAAGACCTGGATGCGCTCGCGGTCGCCTTCCTTAATGCGGTAGTGAACCTTGACGTTGTCGGCGACGCGAACCTGAGGAATGTCCTCGCGGATCTGCTGACGCTCGATTGCGCGGATGTAATCCATGTGCAATTCCTTACTCTTCTAGAGGTGCCGTACCACCCTGGCCGGCACGTAGTTGAACAAACGTATTCGAGTATACACGCGCGGGTTTCTGCTGCAAGAACAATTTTTTACGCAGACAAAAAGACAAAACCCGCACATGATAACCGCCCGCCTCACGAATGAGACGGGCGGTATGAAGGGGCGCTACGCTAGGCGTCGATGCGCAGGGGGCTAGGCGCTGCGCTTGGCCTCGAGCTTGGCCTGAGCGGCAGCCAGGCGCGCGAGGGGCACGCGATAGGGCGAGCAGGACACGTAGTCCACGTCGGCCACGTTAAACAGGCCCTTGATGGACTTGGGGTCGCCGCCGTGCTCGCCGCACACGCCAAAGTGCATGTCGGGATTGGTGGCGCGGCCCTTCTCGACGGCCAAGCGCACGAGCTCCAGCACCGCCGTGTCGATAGTCTCGAAGGGATTGTCCTTCAGGATCTTCTTGTGCATGTACAGCGGGATGAACTTGGCCTCGGCATCGTCACGAGAGAAGCCGAAGGTCGTCTGCGTGAGGTCGTTGGTGCCAAAGCAGAAGAAGTCGGCATGATGGGCGATCTCGTCAGCGACCATGCAGGCACGCGGCAGCTCGAGCATCGTGCCCACGGGAATATTGAGCTCGACGCCTTCCTCGGCGGAAACCTCTGCGATCACGCGCTCGATGACCTCGCGGGTCTGGACATGCTCAGCCGTGATGGAAACGAGCGGAACCATGATCTCGGGGCGCGGGTCGACACCATCCTTGATAAGGCGGGCAGCAGCCGTGGCCACAGCGCGGACCTGCATGAGCGGCAGATCGCCAAAGACGACGGACAGGCGCACGCCGCGCAGGCCGAGCATCGGGTTGGACTCGACCATGCCGTCAATGCGACGCAGGCGGGCGCGCAGGACGGCAAGCTCTTCCTCGCTGACGCCAGCGGCTTCCTTCTTGGTGATGGCGACCTCGAGCTCGCGAGGATTATCCAGGAACTCATGAAGCGGCGGATCGAGCAGGCGGACGACCACATCGCGACCGGACATGGTCTTGAACATCGCCAGGAAGTCCTCGGTCTGAACCTTGAGCAAGTCGGCCAGGGCCTGCTGCTTCACGGCCTCATCGTCAGACAGGATAAAGCTCTGGATGATGTTCTTGCGATCGCCCAGGAACATGTGCTCGGTGCGGCACAGACCGATGGCCTCGGCGCCAAACTCGAGCGCGAGCTCGGCATCCTCGGGGTTGTCGGCATTAACGCGCACGTGGTTGGCGTGGCCACCGGTCTCGTCCAGACGAATCTCGTCGGCCCAGGACAGGATAGTGTCCAGATCGCCGGTGAGCTCGGCCGAAACCAGATCAACAGCGCCGTCGACGACGATACCCTGGGTACCGTCGATGGAGATGACATCACCCTCATGCAGCACGCGGTCGCTGCCCTCGATGTGCACGACCTTCTCGGCGGCGTCGATATGGAAGCGTTCGACACCGCAGACGCAGGGCGTACCCATACCGCGGGCGATAACGGCGGCATGGCTCGTCTTGCCACCGTGACTGGTCAGGATGCCCTCGGCGGCAACCATACCCTTCAGGTCGTCGGGGTTGGTCTCCCAGCGAACCAGAATGACCTTGTGGCCCTCGGCGGAACGCGCGACGGCGTCATCACTCGAGAACACGACCTCACCCACGGCGGCACCGGGGCTGGCGTTAAGGCCGCTGGCCAGGGCCTCGTACTTCTTGGAGGCGTCGAACTGCGGGTGCAGGAGCTGATCGAGCTGCGCGGGATCGATGCGGCTCACGGCCTCCTCGCGGGTGATGAGGCCCTCCTCGACCATCTCGATAGCGATGCGCAGGGCGGCGGTAGCAGTGCGCTTGCCCACGCGGGTCTGGAGCATCCAGAGCTTGCCCTGCTCGATGGTGAACTCGATATCGCACATATCGCGGTAATGATCCTCGAGCGTCAGGAACACGCGCTCGAGCTCCTCACCTGCGGACTCGAGGCCCGGGGTGGTCTTGAGGTCGGCAATGGGCTCGGTGTTGCGGATGCCGGCGACGACATCCTCGCCCTGCGCGTTGACCAGAAAGTCGCCGTAGAACTCCTTAGTGCCGTCGGCCGGGTTGCGCGTAAAGGCGACGCCGGTCGCAGAGGTCTCCCCCTTGTTGCCAAAGGCCATGGCTTGGACGTTGACGGCAGTACCGAGCTCGTCGGAGATGCCGTGCTGTTTGCGGTAGATGCAGGCGCGCTCGTTCATCCAGCTGCCAAAGACGGCCTGGATGGCAAGGCGCAGCTGAAGCTCCGGGTCGTGCGGGAAGACGGGCTTGCCGTCAGCGACCTCGAGCTCGGGATACAGGGCAGCCTCGACGTTCTCGGAGAAGATGCCCTTGAAGGTCTCGACGAGTTCCTGCAGGTCCTCGGCCGAAAGCTCGGAATCGACGCGAACGCCGGCGACCAGGCGGGCCTGGGTCAGGGCATTCTCGAACAAGTCGGCATCGACACCCATGACGACGTTGGAGAACATCTGGATAAAGCGGCGGTAGCTATCCCAGGCAAAGCGCGGGTTTTGCGTCTGGGCGATAAGGCCCTGGACGGAATCGTCGTTGAGGCCCAGGTTGAGAACCGTGTCCATCATGCCGGGCATGGAGAACGGAGCGCCCGAGCGGACCGACACGAGCAGCGGATCGGAGGCATCGCCGAGCTTCTTGCCGCAGCGGGCCTCGAGGTCGACCTCGGCGGCAACGATCTCGTCGAGCGCGCCCTCCGGCCACACGTTGCCGGCGCCGGAGTACTCAACGCAAGTCTGGCAGGTAATGGTAAAGCCACCGGGAACCGGCAGGCCGATACGGCTCATCTCGGCAAGGTTAGCGCCCTTGCCACCAAGCACGAAGTTCATGGACTTGTCGCCCTCGGTGACACAGGTGCCCTGGGCGTCGGTTCCAAAACGGTAAACCCTCTTGCAATCGCTCACGATACTTCCCCTTCCATGCGCTTACGCGCACGACCGTGGTAACGAATCGACCCGCCGGATGCAGGCCGTGAGGGAACTATACGGCGGGTTTTGGGCAGGCTTGAGCAGAGGGTGCGCGGTTTGGTAAACGTGCTAAAACTAGCGGTAAACGGTAGGTAAAGGTGGTTACCTTATGAAGATACCAATATAAGAAACTCGCAGGTAAAATACAAGTTAATTGCTAAACCGCTTTACCAATTCAGGCTAATTAGCCACTCCAATGATTTTTTAATCCCCGTCCCAGAAAAATCATCACAGAAAGGACTACTGCTGTTGAGCGCGGCGGGCGGCACGGCGGGCTCTTGCCTCTTGAATCTCTTCGAGGTGAGCAATGATCTCGGCAGCGCTTTCCTCGATGGCTTTGCCGTCGGTACGCACTACAAAGCAGCCCAGGCGTTTCATGAGCGCGCGGGCTTCCGCAAGCTCACTACGCACGCTCTCGGGCTCGGCATAGGAGCCTGCGACGGCGCGGGCGTAGTCGTCGCCCAAGCGGCTATCGCGAATCTCGGAAATCACATCGACGGTCGAAATCAAGCCGAACAGGCGCATCGGGTCAACCTCGTAAATCGACTTCGGCGGCTCCATGCCATGCGCCAGTGGGACATTGGCGACCTTGTAGCCCTGATAGGCTAAATACATCGACAGCGGCGTCTTGGATGTACGCGACACACCCAGCAGCACGATATCGGCACCCGACAGATCGTCGCAACCACGACCGTCATCGTGCTCAACGAAATACTCCATGGCCTCGATACGATGGAAATAGCGGTCATCGGTCTTGTGAATCACGCCCGCAACGCACTTGGGCGGCACACCGATGAGCGAGGACAGCACGGCAAGCGTCGGGCCGATCAGGTCGACCGAACGGATATGCAGCATACCCAGGTAATCGAGCACGCGGGCGCGAAGCGCCGGATCGACAATGGTATGGAACACGGCGACATCGCGATGGTCGGCATCGACGCGCGGCCCCACAAATGACTTGACCTGCTCCACGGAGGTCACCTTGGGCAGGCGCAAAACGCGAAAAGCCCCTTCATCAAATTGCCCGGACGCCGCAAGCACCACCTCACAAGCGGTATCGCCGAGCGAGTCGGAGATAACGATAACGGTGGGACGAGCGGTGACCGGGCAATCCATGCGGGGCTCCTTTTGCGCTTATGCGCAGGCTGGCTTACTTTTTGCGGGCAAGCTCACCGATGTTGGCAATGCCGGAGAAAACGGCCTCGAAGCGGTTGAGCAGCTTAAGGCGATTATCGCGAAGCTGCTCGTCCTTGTCCATGACCATGACCTCATCGAAGAAACGGTCGATGGGCGCGCGCAGGGCGGCGAGGGCGGCAAATGCGGCCGGGTAGTCCTCGGCAGCAAGGGCGGCATCGACGGCGGTCTGAGCAGCCTCGGAGGCGTCGGCGAGCGCAAGCTCGACCTCGCCCATCAGGCTGCGGTCATACTCCGCACCCAGCTCGGGCTTGGAGATATGCGCGGCGCGGGCATAGGCGGTCGCCAGGTTGTCGAACGTCTCAGCGTCGTTCTTGCGGGCCTCGTCGAGGGCGGCGCAGCGGGCGAAGAAGACGGACGGGGCGATGATGTGCACCGCGGAGACGGCGGCGACGGTATCGGCCGGAATCTTTTCGTCGCGGGCCATGCTCACCAGGCGGCCATGGAAGAAGTCACGAACCTGCTGGGCGACCTCGGCGGCGTCGAACTCAATGCCCTGCTCACTGTAGAGTTCGAGGGCAAAGTCGATGAGCGACGTGGGGTCGATCGGCAGACGGTCGCGCAGGATGTTGATAATGCCGATAGCGGCACGACGCAGCGCGTAGGGGTCGGAGGAGCCGGTCGGGGGCTCGCCGATGGCAAAGATACCGGCGATGGTATCGAGCTTGTCGGCGCAGGCCACGATGCAGCCAGCGGTGCCCTCGGGCAGCTCGTCACCGGCAAAACGGGGACGATAGTGATCGCGAATAGCATGAGCGACCTCGTCGTTCTCCCCCATCGCGGTCGCGTAATAACCGCCCATCACGCCCTGCTGGCTCGTGAACTCGACGACGGCGTTGGACACCAAGTCTGCCTTGCACAGGTGTGCGGCGCGAGCGGCGTCGGCGGCAAGATGGGCGCCCAGGTGAGCCTCGCGGGCGATAGCGAGCGCGAGCTGCTCGATGCGCTCGGACTTGGCGAGCACGCTACCGAGCTTCTCCTGGAAGGCAACCTTGGACAGACGCTCACGGAACTCGTCGAGGGAGATCTTCAGGTCCTCCTCGTAGAAGAACTTAGCGTCGTCCAGACGGGCGCGCACGACGCGCTCGTTACCGTCGATCACGCGCTCGGCGTTCTCGGGCTTGCTGTTGGAGACGACCACGAACTCACGCGTCAGCTTGCCCTCGCCGTCATAGATCGGGAAGTAGCGCTGGTTGGTGAGCATGGACTCGCAGATAATCTCGTGCGGGACCTTGAGGAACTCCTCGTCGAAAGTACCGACGAGCACCGTCGGCCACTCGCAGAGGTTAATGACCTCCTCAAAGACCTTCTTGGGCGTATCGACATGGCAGCCGGGGCGAGCGGCCTCGACCTCGGAGATACCGGCAAGGATGGCCTCGCGACGGCGCTCGGCAGAAAGCACGCCGGCGTCCTCGAGTACCTGCTCGTAGGCGGCGGGGCTGGCGACAACGTGGTCACCGGGGCCGAGCACGCGATGGCCGCGCGTGGTGTTGCCGCTCGTCACGTCGGCAAATGACACAGGCACAACATCCTCGCCCAGAAGGCAGCAAATCCAGCGGACCGGACGCACGAACGTCGCGTGCTCGTGGCCCCAGCGCTGGGAGCGGTAGTTGGGCCACTGCAGGCCGGCAATGGTCTTCTCGCACAGGGCCGTCAGGATCGGGGTTGCCGGTGCGGAGGGAATGTTCTTCTCGGCAAAGACGTACTCGCGGCCGTCGGTGTCCTCGCGACAGACCAGATCCTCGGCAGCCACACCACACTTGCGGGCAAAGCCCTGGGCGGCCTTAGTGGCGTTACCGTCAGCGTCGAACGCGATGTTGGCCGCGGGGCCGCGCTTAACCTCGTGGACCTCGTCGGTCGCAGTGGCGACATTGGCCACGAGCGCAGCCAGGCGACGCGGGCTCGAGATCACGCGGACCTCGCCGTGGGCCAGACCGGCCTCGTCGAGACCCTTGGCGATCATGGTACCAAGCTGCTTGACGGCATTGTTCAGCGGTGCAGAGGGCATTTCCTCCGTACCGATCTCAAACAGGAAATCCTTAGCGTCTGCCATGGCTTACGCCACCTCGCCTTCCTGGTCGGCATTCTCGTTGACTCCGGCGACCTCGGCCATGTAGGCCTCGCAGCACGCCTTGGCGACGGCGCGGACGCGCAGGATGTAGTTGGCACGCTCGACCGCGGACAGGGCGCCGCGGGCATCGAGCAGGTTGAAGGCGTGGCTGCACTTCATGACACAGTCGTACGCCGGCAACGGCAGCTTGCGCTCCAGGCAGGAATGGCACTCGGCCTCGTAGTCGTCAAACTTCTGACGCATCATCTCGACGTTGGCGACCTCAAAGTTATAGGCACTGAACTCGCGCTCGTTCTCGAGGAACACGTCGCCGTAAGTCATGGGCGTACCGTCGGGCAGGTAGCTCCACACTAGGTCGTAAACGGAGTTGACGCCCTGGGCGTACATGGCGATACGCTCCAGGCCATAGGTGATCTCGACGGGCACGGGGTCGACCTCGATACCGCCCACCTGCTGGAAGTACGTGAACTGCGTGACCTCCATGCCGTTGAGCCAGACCTCCCAGCCAAGGCCCCAGGCGCCCAGCGTCGGGCTCTCCCAGTCGTCCTCGACAAAACGGACGTCATGGTCGTTGGGGTCCAGGCCAATGGCAGCAAGAGACCCCAGGTAAAGCTCCTGAGCATTAACCGGAGAGGGCTTAATGAGCACCTGGAACTGATAGTAGTGCTGCATGCGGTTAGGGTTCTCGCCGTAGCGGCCGTCGGCGGGACGGCGGCAGGGCTGCGCATAGCAGGTGCGCCATTCGGCGGGACCGAGCGAGCGCAGCGTGGTCGCGGTATGGAAGGTACCGGCACCGACCTCGGAGTCATAGGGCTGCATAATGACGCAGCCCTGCTCGCCCCAGTACTGCTGGAGGCGCAGGATGATGTCTTGGAAGGAAAGCGATGAAGCGTTCATGCCTCTAATATCCCCTCGTCGAAACGATTACACGGTTAGGTACTGTACTATAGCGGTTTTTAGTCGATAGCGCCGATGCGGTTGAGCGGCCAGTAGCGCACAAGCGCCACAGCGATCAAATCAGAGCGATCGACGGGACCAAAGTAGCGCGAGTCGGCAGAGTTTTCGCGGTTGTCGCCCATCACCCACACGCACCCGTCGGGAACGGTGTAGGGATAACTCACCTGGGCGCCAGGCGCTTGGACCGAAAGCGGCCAACTCATGCCCGTCGTATAGTCCTCGTCGAGCGCTTGGCCGTCAACGACCACCTTGCCGTCCTGCAGGTCGACCGTCTGGCCGGCCGTGGCAATAACACGCTTGACAAGAACATCATGCTCGGAAGTGGCATCGGGGTTGTGGAACACCACGATATCACCCTGTTTGACGGGCTGACCGAGCTCGAGGCTCACCTTTTGTGCCAGGATCTGGTCGCCAATCTCGATCGTGTCCTCCATGGAGCCGGTGGGTACCACAAAGGGCTCGACCACAAAGGTGCGGATCAGGAAGGTGGCCACGAGCGCGATCGCGATGACCGCGACCCACTCAAAAGCGCCCCTCAACGCGGAATGCTGCGATGGAACCATTCTCACTCCTCGCTCTGCGAATACGAAGCGTCCAGAATCTCCTGCGCGTATGCGCGCTCCTGGGGCGTAAGCCGTGCCGTCTCGATCAGGTCGGGACGCCAGCGGCAGGTGCGCTCGATGGCATTCTTACGGCGCCAGGCATCGACCTTGGCATGGTCACCGCTCACGAGCACCGGCGGCACGCCCTCGCCGTTGAATTCAGCAGGGCGAGTGTACTGCGCATACTCGAGCAGGCCTCCGTCCTCGGCGGTCGAGAACGACTCGTCGACGTTGCTCATCTCGTCACCAAGGGCGCCGGGAATCAGGCGTACGACAGCATCGGCAACGACCATAGCGGGAAGCTCGCCGCCCGTGAGCACGTAATCGCCGATCGACAGGCGCTCGTCGGCATACGCATAGGCACGCTCGTCGACACCCTCGTAACGGCTGCACACAAACAGCAAGCGCTCGCTTTTGAGCAGGCGCTCGGCCACATGCTGTGTAAAGGGCTCGCCACAGGGGGTAAAAAACACCACGGTGGGCTTAGGACCCTCGGAGCTAATAGCCTCGATGGCCTCGGCAATAGGCTCGACCTTCATGAGCATGCCCTGCCCGCCGCCATACGGCTCGTCATCGACGGTGCGATGGCGGTCGTGCGTCCAGTCGCGCAGGTTATACGCCTTAAAATCAAAAAGGCCGGCCTTGCGGGCGCGGCCCAAAATCGATGTGGACATGACGGGCTCAAACATCTCGGGAAAGACCGAAAGGGTCTCAATCAGCATGTTGTCCTCCCTACTTGTCCATATCGATCAGGCCGTCCATAACGTGGACGGAAATTGTTCCTGTGTCGGGAAGATCGAGCACAACCTGCTCGATCACGGGAATCAGTACCTCGCCGTACCGATTGCCCTCGACAACCCAAACATCGTTCGCGGGCGTCGAAATGATCTCGACGATCGTGCCGAGCGAACCGAAGCGCTCATCGATCACCTCGCGACCCATCAGGTCGGTATAGGCGGCGTCGAGTGAATCGAGTTCAAAATCGTCACGATTTGCCAGCACATAGCATCCCGTGATGCCCTCGGCGGCCGTCAAGTCGTCAATGCCCTCAAACGAGACCAGATCGCCATCGCCCGTATCGGTGACGGACACGACCGTGCAAAAGCGGTCGCGCTTGAGCGCCGGCGGCGTCAGGGCGACGCGCATACCCGGCTCTAATACAGAAGGAAGCCCCCGCAGCGGCTGCGCGAGGACCTCCCCCTTCCTTCCGTGCGGCTTGACCACACGGGCGATGTTTTTGTACTGGGACCTCAAGGTCCTAGCCCAGAACCTCTACCTCGACAGCAGTGTCGAGGCGAGCGGCCAGTGCACGGGCGAGCGTGCGAATGGCCTTGATGGTACGGCCACGACGGCCGATGACCTTAGCGACGTCATCCTCGGCGACAGAAACCTCAATCGTAGAGGCGTCATCACCATCAATGACCTCAAGGCTCACGGAATCCGGGTCGTCGACGATCTGAACAACGAGATATTCGACGAGATCGGCGATGCGATCTGAGAGCATTGCCTCACCCTCGAGCTGTGCAGCGTCAACCTCAGGCACGATTTACTCCTCGGCGCCCTCAGCGGCCTCAGCGGCAGCCTTAGCGGCCTCGGCCTCTTTGGCGAGCTGCTTCTTGGACTTCTTGACGACGGTCTCGGTCTTCTCGCCCTCGTTGGCGGCCTTGACCAGAGCGGCGACGGCGTCGGTGAGCTGAGCGCCCTTGGACTGCCAGTCGGCGATCTTCTCGAGGTCGAGGTTGATGGTCTTGGGGGCGGTCATCGGGTTGTAGCGGCCAACCTCCTCGATGATACGACCGTCACGCGGGGCGCGGGAATCGGCGACGACGACACGGTAGTACGGACGCTTCTTAGCGCCGTGACGAGCAAGGCGAATCTTGACTGCCAAAGGAAACTCCTCCAACCAAGCAGCTTTAGGCTGCAACTACAAACAAACAGTTGAACATAATACGCCATCGACGCGGGCAGGTGAAGTCCGTGAGACCAACTTCTTCGGTGTAGTCGAGGGCAAATCCATATCTTAGACAAGAATTCGGGATTTGCAAGCACATACACGCACCCCACATGAGCTGCGCGGTATACTCATGACATGGAAAGACGCGAACATACATACGGTTATGAGGATGCCATGGGCGTCACGCCACCTCCCTGGACGGGTCCGGCGGTGGGCCTCATGGACCTCGATGCGTTTTTTGCTAGCGTGGAGATGCTCGATCATCCCGAATGGCGCGGAAAGCCACTCATCGTGGGCGGAGACGCCGATTCGCGTGGCGTCGTGTCCACGTGTTCGTATGAGGCGCGCCGCTTTGGCGTGCACTCTGCCATGGCCTCGGCCGAGGCGCGGCGCTTGTGCCCGCAAGCCATTTGGACGCACGGGCACTTTGATCGCTACCGCGAGGTGAGCGCGCAGGTCATGGCGATTCTTGCCGAGGAAACGCCGCGCGTAGAGCGCGTATCCATCGACGAAGCCTTTATCGATATCACACCGGGTCGCTTTGCGCCCGAAGACCCGCTACTGGTTGCGCGGCGTATAAGCGACCGCGTGGCAGCGCTGGGAGTGACCTGCTCCATTGGCGTGGGCTGCAACAAGACGGTCGCAAAGATCGCAAGCGAGCGGGATAAGCCGTTTGGGCTGACCATCGTGCGCCCCGGAACCGAGCAGCGCTTTTTGGCCGCGCTGCCGGTATCTGCCATGAGCGGCATCGGGCGCTCGGCCGAGGAGCGACTGCGCCGTATGCGCATCTACACGCTCGGCGAGCTGTCACGCGCGCCGGAATCCACCTTGGCCTCTATTTTTGGCGTCAACGGCGAACGTATGCGTCAGCGTGCGCTGGGACTTGAAATCTCCGAAGTCACGAGTCTCGATGAAGAGCGCAAGATCAAGTCGGTCAGCAATGAACGCACCTTTGCGAAAGATTTAACTGAGCGCGGAGACATCGAAGCGGCGATTGCACTGTTGGGCGAGTCAGTTGGACGCCGCCTGCGCCGTCAGGGACTGACGGGCGGCACGGTAACGCTCAAGCTCAAGTATTCGTATGGCAGCGGGCGTACGGCACAGCGCCGGCTGCCTCATCCGACCGACGATGAGAACATCTTTGTGGCGGTTGCGCTCGAACTGCTCGACAACATCTGGCAGGAAGGCATGCATGTGCGTCTGGCGGGTATCGGGATGAGCGACTTTGACCATCAGGGCGGCATCCAGACCGACCTGTTCTGCGAAGTCGACGACCGCGGAGCCCAATCCAGCGACCGACGCGACCTCTCGGTTGCTATCGACGCCGTCCGAGACAAGTTCGGCGACACCGCCCTATCCTTCGGCCGCCAATCCCGCTTCAACGATTAACCGCCTTTGGGCAAAAAGAAAGCCGGGCAGCTGCGAATGATTATTCTAGGACGGGGATTTTTTAATCATTTGGAGCGTCATTTCGCCCTTTGAATGATATTGGTCCCAATTCCCGTCAGACGCGAAATCTGGTCAATCGTAAACCCCCGATGCCTCAACACTGCCAGAAGACGATTTCGCTCTGATTTCGGCAAAGTTTTAAGCTGATAAGGCTCATGCGGAGCCAAGAGAGCCCGGGCAACTTCCAGCGCATCCATATCGGAGATATGCTTACCTTCGGGCATAAAATAGGGATTAGGCTTGCCGTCGGTACTCGAAAGATAAAACGCTTCCGTACCCCCAAACAGATTGAGAATACCTTCACAATCACAAATTTCGGGATGAGAGAAATACTCATGGAAGCTGCTCCAGCGATACAGAGGAGCAGATGAAATACCTGCTTTTGCAGGATTATCGTGTATGTATCGGACGCAACGGAGCAGCTGTTTGTCGTCAGAAATGATCACACTCTTGAATCGTTCCTGGAACACCGGTCCGCGGCGGCCGGTTTTTTGATTGAAGTGTTTCGCATATGCCGTATCAATCGCATGCATAGCAACGCTCATCTGATTATCGAGATCATCAAATAGCAGGTGAACATGATTGTCCATGAGGCACCAGGCAAGAAGACGAATATGAGCGGACGTAAATCGTCTGTTCAATAGATTGAGAAAATAAAGGCGATCGTCATCGTCTTCGAAGATCAGCTGGCCAGCACAGCCCTTGAGCATGACGTGATAATGGCCGAGTTCGGACAACGCACGGGCAACACGAGTCATCGAAACCCTCCCTTCCAAGGATGCAGTAGTCACAGCATACAAAAGGAAAGGAAGAAAAGGGCCGAACCGCCCAACAAAGGTGAGCGGTTCGGCAAACGGTAGCAATGATTATTTTATCCCCGTCCCAGAAGAATCATTTAGAGGAGGTCGAGGGGGAGCTGGGGAGCGTCTCCCCAGAGTTTCTCGAGGCGGTAGAAGTCGCGGGCTTCGGGAGTGAAGACGTGGACGACAACCGAACCGTAGTCCATGAGCATCCAGGTCTTCTGCTCGCGGCCCTCGATGGAAAACGGATGCTCGCCGCAAGCCGCGGCGACCTTCTCCTCGATCTCGTCGACAATTGAATCGACCTGGCGGTTGTTGGCACCGGTGGCAAGCACAAAGTAGTCGCATACATCGGAAAGCTCGGTCAGGTCGAGCACCTGAACGTCCTCGCCCTTCTTGTCGTAGGCGGCCTGCGCGGCGGCGCGGGCGACATCCTCGGCGGCGACACCGCTCGCGGACAGCGAGGCGGCGGTACGGTCGGACGTGGCGGCGAAGCTCTTGTGCTCCACACCTTCAAGAATCTGCTCGTCGGTCATGGTCTCGTCGGCCATGGAATACCTCTTTCTAGACAGCCCGAGCTAGCGTAGCTGGGCGTAATGGTTGTAAATCGAAATAGCCGTGGGATAAAGATAGCGCCCGGACTGGATCACATAGACCAAACCCTGCGCAAAACAGGAGAAGAACAACTCGTCAAGCGTCGACTCCCCCACCATCTCGCGCAGCGCATGGGCATAATCGCCGTGGCGGTTGGGTTCGATGGCATCGGCCACAAAGACCACCATATCGAGCGGCGTCATGTCGCAAGCACCCACGGTGTGACGGTCGACAGCCTGGAAAACGACCGGCGACAGCTCGGGAAAAAGCTGCGGAAGCTCATAGGCGGCAACAGGGCCATGCAAAAGCGGCGTCGCAGCGGAAGGAGAGCCGGCAACCTTGATGCCATAGTGAAGCGCGCGGGCCACGAGCTCGTCATCGGAAAGCACCTTGTCCCAGTCGTGGATCAAGCCGGCGGCAACGGCATCAAAGCGGTCAACGCCGTAGACCTCGGCCAGATGAAGTGCGGTCTCGGCAACACCCAGCGAATGCACATAGCGCTTGCGCTTATCTTTCATGCGAACATCGAGCAGCTCTTGAATGCGCTTGAGCAGCGCGCGCTCATCGCCCTCAAACTGATCCTCTACCGACAACGTAGCCCCCATCACTCAAAATCTTCTTGGCCCAAATCGGCATATAGCCTGCGCTTGCGAATGTAGCCGAGCACGGACTCGCTCGTAAGATAGCGCACGCTCATGCCGCGGGCAACTCGCTTACGAATGTTCGTCGAGCTGATCGCCAGCGCCGGAATCTGAATATAGCGCACGTCGAACGGCAGCCCCGACTCTTTGATTCGGGCACGCGCCGTATCGATATCAAAGCCCGGTCGCGTCGCCGCAATAAAGGTAGCAAGCTCAGCGATTCGTTCGGCATCATGCCAGGTCACAATATCGATAATCGCATCGGCGCCCGTAATAAAGTAGAGCTTTACCTGCGGCGGGTAAAAATCGCGAAGGGCATGAAGCGTATCGGCCGTATAGGTTACACCCGGACGGTCAATCTCGAACCGGCTCGCCAAAAAGGCCGGGTTCGCGGCGGTGGCGAGGACCGTCATGGCATAACGGTCCTCGGCAGGCGTAACCGGCTTGTCAAGCTTAAAGGCGGGAGAGCCCGCCGGCATAAAGAGCACAGCGTCCAAGTCGAGGGACTCGCGCGCCTGCTCGGCAGTCACCAGGTGCCCGTAATGAATCGGGTCGAATGTGCCGCCCATAATGCCAAGCCGAAACTCCTTGCCCTCTTTTATAGGCAGCTCGGGCAAACCGATTCCACCGCGCAGCGACATGGCTTACTCGCCCTCCGAGGTCTCGGCATCGTCCGCGGCATCCGCCGCATCGACAACCTCGACGCCCTCATCCGCAGCATCGGCCACGTCAATGGCCTCAACGGCAACGTCCTCGCCAGCGTCCTCGAGCTCCTCGTACTCCGAGAAGTCCTCAGCGCCCTCAAAGTCAAAGGCACGCTGGCAAATGCGGACCTCGTCGCCCGCACGGCAACCGGCCTTCTCGAGCGCGTCGTCAACACCCATACGCGCAAACTTATGCTGCAGGTAAATGACGGCTTCCTCGTTTTCCCAGTCGGTCTGGATGACCATGCGCTCGATAGCACGACCGACCACGCGGAAGGCACCGGGCTCTTCCTGGACAATGCGGAAACGCTTCTCGCGCTGCAGACGGCGACGCTCCCACTCCTCGTCGCGCAAATCGACCGGCTCATCGGAGACCGCCAGCTCGGCGCGCAGCTTAGCCACCTGCTCGCCCACGGCAAGCATCAGCGTGTTGAGGCCGGCGCCCGTCACGGCGGACACGGCAAAGAACATATGTCCATCGTCGAGCGCGGCGCGCTTGAGGTCGGCAATCTTGTCGGCCGTGCCCGGCGCATCGCACTTGTTGGCGACGACGATCTGCGGACGTTCCGAAAGCTCTGCTCCATACTGCTCGAGCTCACGGTTGATGATGCGGTAATCCTCAACCGGGTCGCGATCCTCAAAACCGCCCGTCATGTCGACGACGTGCACGATCAGGGCCGTACGCTCGATGTGACGCAGGAACTGGTGGCCCAGGCCCTTGCCCTCGCTCGCGCCCTCGATCAAACCAGGAACGTCGGCAACGACGTAAGAATACTCACCGGCACGCACCATGCCGAGGTTCGGCACGAGCGTTGTAAACGGATAGTCGGCGATCTTGGGACGGGCGGCACTCATGCGCGCGATAAGCGAGGACTTGCCCACTGAGGGGAAGCCCACGAGTGCGGCATCGGCCATAAGCTTCATCTCAAGCTCAATCCAGTGCTCCTCGGCCGGTTCGCCCAGCTGAGCGAACGCGGGCGCGCGGCGCACCGACGTCACAAAGTGCGTGTTGCCCAGGCCACCGGCACCGCCGGGCGCCACGACAACGCGCTCGCCATCATGCACCAGGTCGGCAATCTCGAACATCGGGGTCTGCGTCTCGGAGTCGAGCTCGCGCACCACGGTGCCCATAGGAACCTTCAAAATTAGGTCCTCGCCGCTCTTACCGTTACGACGGGCACCCTGCCCGTGCGTGCCGCGCTCGGCGCGGAAGTGATGCTTAAAGCGGTAATCGATCAACGAAGACAGCTGAGCATCGGCCTGGATGACGACATTGCCGCCACGACCGCCGTCGCCGCCATCGGGGCCGCCCTTGGGGACAAATGCCTCGCGCCTAAACGACATGCATCCGGCTCCGCCGTCGCCGCCGCACACGTTAATGCGGCTGATATCGGTGAACTGTGACAACAGAATCGCCTCCTACAAAAAGAGGGAGACCCTTGAATCCTAAAACTCAAGTGCCTCCCACATATGTGCTCTATGAAGGGTAAATTACGCGTTCGCGAGCGGGCGTACGCTGACCCTGTGCTTGATACCCTTGTGGAACTCAACGGTACCGTCGACCAGCGCGAACAGCGTGTCGTCCTTGCCACGGCCAACGTTCTCACCCGGGTGGATGTGCGTGCCGTGCTGACGGACGAGAATCGTGCCCGTGGTTACCGTCTGGCCGGCATAGCGCTTCGTGCCAAGGCGCTGACCGCGGGAGTCACGGCCATTACGGGAGGAACCGAGTCCTTTTTTGTGTGCCATTGTGTATACCTACTCTTTCGTTACGAGTGTAATCTACTCGGCGACGGGAGCCTCGGCAACAGCCTTGGCCTCTGCCTTGACAGCCTTCTTGGCGCGGGACGTAGCCTGGACCTTCACGATCTTCAGCTTGGTGAGCTGCTGACGGTGACCCTTCAGACGACGATAGCGCTTACGCTTGTGGAACTTGAAGACCAGCTGCTTCTCGCCCTTGAACTGCTCAACGATCTGAGCGGTAACCTTGGCCTTGGCCAGCTTGTCGGGATCGGTGACGATCTTCTTACCATCGTTGAGGAAGATGACCGGCAGGGTGACCTTGTCGCCCTCATTGCCCTCGATCTTCTCGACGGTGATGACATCGTCGGTGGCGACCTTGTACTGCTTGCCGCCCGTGTTAACGATTGCGTACATGTTTACTTGCCCTTCATGCATCAGTTAGTGCAACAGCCGAATATAGTAGCAGGCGAAAATACCCCCGTCAACGAGTATGTGGAGCAAATCCACAAGTTCGCACAGGTATGGGGCTGACGAGTCGGCCCTCGTCGTCCTCGCATGCTTGATTCTGACGCTCGACATCGTAGGAGCAGATGGTCACGAGGTCTTGCATACCGGTGGAAACAATAGGTGCATCCACGCCCGGGGTCAAGCCCTGCAACAAAACATCAGCAGCGGAAAGCAAAATTTCCGGACGCATGGAGCCCTCGTTATCGGCATGGGTGTCGAGCATGAGCACCAAATGGTCAGGGCGCTCCCCCGCCGTGAGCTCATAGCCCACGAGCGTGTGATCCAAATCCAAGCGCTTGCTCTTTTTGCCGCGCGCGTAGTCGATGCCATGGTCCGCGCGCAACGTGTCGATCGCACGACGCACCTCGTCGGCGCTTACGGGCGCCTCGAGATCCAAGTGTAGATCGATGCGATACGACAGGCGCGTAAGCTGCGCCGTCAACGCCGGCGTGCGCACGTCGATGTACGCTGCCTCAATGGGTGCCAGATCGGCCGGAGACGCCGCAGCCAGACGCCCAAACGCCTCGTCGAGCGCCACGAACTCGGTCATAAACAGGTCATACCACTCGCAGGTCGACGACGTACCCACCGGTAGTGCCGAAGAGAAGCCCACGCGCATGTGCGGAGAGAAGCCCTGCGTGACGGCATAGGGAAGTCCCGCACGGCGCACGATGCGCTCAATGGTATGGATTACTTCGAGATGGCCCAGGTACTTAAGGCGATCGCGCTTGCCATAGCGAACACGAAGCCTAAAGAGCGTGGGGTTGTCAGTCAGGCGCTCACTCATGCGCGATCACCCATCAATACATTCTTGACGTGGAGCGTGGGGCAGATTCCGCAGCCGGTGCACGACGTGCGGGTGCAGTCGGGAGTCGTGAAACCCTCGAGCGAGCGACGGTACTCGCGCTCGAGGAAGCCGCGCGTGCAGCCGGGGCTCACATGCTCCCACGGCAGGCGCCAGTCCAACTCGTAGGGCAGGTGCACGAGCTCATTGAGGTCGATGCCGTTTTTGGCAGCAGCCTCCTTCCAGTTATCGAGCGAGAAATGCTCTACCCAGGCGTCAAAGCGAGAGCCCGCGCGCCAAGCATCGATGATGACGGGCGTCATGTCACGACCGGCGCGGGACAGCGCGGCCTCGATGAGCGAAGTCTCGGCATCGTGGTAATGCACGCGGACGGCACGGTTGCGAACGCTCGTGATAAGCAACTTCTGGCGACGCTTGACGTCGTCGTAGTCGAGCTGCGGGCACCACTGGAACGGCGTGGCAGCCTTGGGGATAAAGACCGAAACCGAGATGGACACCGAGATCGAGCCGCGACGAGCCTTGGGCACCACGGAACGACCAAGCTCCAGCACGTGATCGGCCAGATTGGCGATGGCCACGATGTCCTCGTCGCGCTCGCCGGGAAGGCCCATCATAAAGTAGAGCTTCATGCGGTTCCAACCGGCCTCGAAGGCCGCCTTGGCCGCACGGTCCAGGTCCTCCTCGGTCACGTTCTTGTTAATGATGTCGCGCATGCGCTGGCTGCCGGCCTCGGGCGCGAACGTCAGGCCGCCCTTCTTTTCGCCGGCGACCGACTCGGCCATATCCACGCCAAACGAATCCAAGCGCTGCGACGGAATAGACACGCGAATACCCGTATCCTCCAGGCGACGGTTGAGCCTGCCGAGCACGTCACGAATGCAGGAGTGGTCGGTCGTGGAGAGCGAGGTCAGCGACACCTCGTCATAGCCGGTCTTTTCCAGACCCTGAATCACCGACGAGACGATCTGGTCGGCCGAACGCTCGCGCACCGGGCGATACGTCATGCCGGCCTGGCAAAAACGACAGCCGCGAGCGCAGCCACGCAGAATCTCGATAGACAGGCGGTCGTGAACCAGCTGCGCATAGGGCACGCACGACTGCGACAGCGGATTCGTGGCGCCGAAATCCTCGACGACGCGCTTGTAGACCACGGCCGGAGCATCCTTGCCCTCGCGCGGCACGGTGTAGCCATGCGGCGAGCAGGGCTCGTCGTGACGAATCTCATAGAGCGACGGCACGTAGTTGCCGGCAATGGATGCAAGCTGCTCAACAATCTGCGCGCGCGGGACTCCTTCGTCGCGCAGGCGCCGATGCAGCTGGCAGGTCTCGAGCAGCGATTCCTCGCCCTCGCCGATGAGGATGGCATCGAAGAAGGCCGCGTACGGCTCGGGGTTGTACACCGAGGGGCCGCCGGCGATGATGATGGGGTCGTCTTCACCTCGGTCGGCCGCTAACAGCGGAATGCCAGCGAGATCGAGTGCCTCGAGGAAGTTCGTCACCGCCATCTCGTGCGGCACATGCAGGCCGACGATATCAAACGAAGCGACGGGGGCAGCACCTTCGAGCGACAGCAGCGGAATGCCTGCCTCGCGCATAGCGTCACCCATATCGGGCCACGGCACATAGCCACGCTCGCAGGAGATGCCCTCGGCCTGGTTAAGGATGTTGTAGAGGATGGCGATACCCTGGTTGGGCAGACCAACCTCGTACACATCCGGGTAGATCAGGCAGCAACGGTAGTCGGCATCGGCCTTGGAAAGCGTGCCCCACTCGTGATCGATATAGCGACTCGGCTTCTCGACCTTGGCGAGCAGCGGCTCAATTAAATGAAAGCAGTCTTGATACGGAACGCGCAACGGAAAACCCCTAAGCAGTGAGATCGGATGCGTCTTGGTAGGACGCCATAGGACGGGTAGCACCCGCGACCGTGGTCACCAGATCGCGAACGCGGGAGAACGTGGCAGTGACCACCTCGTTGGCACGGCTGTAGTCGACATCGCGCTCGTAGAGCGAAACGAGCGCACGGCCCATGCCATAGGTGCCCGCGGCAGCAGTGAGCGCCTTGACGGCAAACCCAATATGCGGCGTCTGCTTGACGAGCGCGCGGGTGACCGCGCGGATCACAAGACCGCCGGCAAGCACGCCCGCGACCTCGTAGCCGCGCTCAGGCTTAATGCCGCGTCCAAAGACGGCAGCGAGCTCAAAGAGCATGCCCACCTGCGCCAGCGCCATAACGGGATAATCGGCGCCCGGCAAAAACACCAGCGCACCGGTCGCCATATTGGTGAGCGCGCACGAGGTGATGATACGATTAGCTGCCGCGATGCGCATAAAGGCAAAATTCGCCGCAAAAGCCGTTTCCTTGTCGGTGCGATCGAGAATCCAGCGGGCAAGCGTCTCGAGCAGATACGTCTTATCGGTTGCCGCCACCACGCCGAGCATGGGCGTGGATTCCTCGATAAACGGCACCTCCACAGCAGACTCGGCAAGCACGCACACGGGGGCGCCGGCGATCACGAGCTCCTGCACGGCACTCTCCAAGCGGTCGGAGCCGCACGAGAGCACCAGCACCACATCGGTATCGGTCTTTGGAGCAATTCGCTCCTCCCCCAGACGCTCGACGCGCACAATGCCCGAGGTCGTCTGCGGCACAAAGGCGTCACGCACCGTCTCGGCCAGAAAGCGCGAGGCGGACGAATCCAAATAGACCGAGACGCGCACCGGCGTATCGGAATCCTTCTTAACGGACGCGCCCATCTTAAAAGCGCGGGTCAGCTTATCTACGGGAATTTTCATAGCAAACCCCTCCAGCGGTTACGCGGCGCCCGAACGATGCCGCCATATGGATTGTACGATACCCACCGTCAGCAGCTGAATCATCATCGAAGACGAACCGAAGCTAATAAACGGTAGCGGAATACCGGTAATCGGCATCATGCCAATGCACATGCCGATGTTTTCGAAGGTCTGGAACGCCCACATGCCAACGATGCCCACACACGATAGGCGCAAGAACAGCGACTCACACTTAAAGGCGACGCGAATCGTCGAAAAGATCAGCAGCACGTAGAGGCACAGGAGCAAAAAGGAACCGCAAAAGCCAAAGGTCTCGGATAGGAAGGCGAAGACAAAGTCGGTGTGGAACTCAGGAAGAAAGCCGCCGGCCGACTGCGTCGCATGGCCCAAACCCTTACCAAAGAAGCCGCCCGAGCCAACGGCGATAAGCGACTGCTGCAGGTTGTAGGCATCGTCCGAATCGGCATTATCGGGGTCGATAAAGACCGTCAGGCGGTTCATCTGATACTGCTTGATGAGCACATCGTGGCCGAGCAACGAATCAAAGACCGAATCGAGCGCCAGGACGAGGGCCACCAGGCCCACAAGCAGGGCCAGGGTCGACAGCACCCATTCGCGGCGCGCACCGCTCATGCAGATGACGATGGCGCCCGAGACCAGCACGACCAGGCCCGAGCCCAGGTCGCCCATGGCAACGACGGCCAAAAACGGGATGGACAGCATGCCGCAGAGCTTGACGTAGTCGCGAACGGTATCGATGCGGCCGTTATACTGCGAGCCAAGCGTGGCGATAAAGAAGATGGTGATGAGCTTGGCAAGCTCGACCGGCTGGAATGTCAAGCCGATACCGGGAATCTTGATCCAGCCTGTCATGCCCAGACCGCCCGTATAGGACAGACCCGGAATCTTGGGCGAGAAGATCACGATCAGGTCGATGACGAGCAACGCCGTCGAAAAATTGGAAATACCGCGCAGATCGGTACGCCAGACGAGCACCGCAAGCACCGCGCCAATGCCAATGCCCAGCAGGTGGCGCGAGAATGAGGCGTCGGCCTTAAACTGTGACGCCGACCAAATAATGATGGCGCCATAGGCAACGAGCGCGACGGTAGCCAGCAGCACACCGATATGCACCTTTTGGCGAAACGTACCGCGCGAGGCCGAAAGTTGCTTGTTGACGCGGTCCAGGCTGCTGCGAGAGCCGGTCTTGGTTGAACGGAACAGATCCGCAGGAGAAAAATCCATCGCAACCTCCTATCGAACCGAAGAATCGCCCGAGGCCGAAGAGGTATCGGGCTCGTCATAAATCACGCCGAGCACGTCGCGCACGACATGCATCGCGGTATCCGAACCACCGCCGCCCTGCTCCAGGACAGTAGCGATGACATACTTGGGATCATCGGCCGGTGCATAGGCGCAGAACCACGCGTATTCGTCCTCGCCGCTTTTCTCGCCCGTGCCCGACTTGCCGTACACCTGCGGCGTCAGGGTGCCAAAGTGAGCCGCCAGGGACGTCGATGCCGTGTAAATCACGTCGTGCATGCCGTTGCGAACAAGAGTCAAATCCGAATCGCTGTTGATCTTGGCCTCCAGGCGCTTCTTCTTGCCCTTGCCGTTGTACTTATAGGCATCGCCGTCGCCATCGCGCGACACGGCAGACAAAAACACGTGAGGCACGTACTGTTTGCCGCCGTTGGCAAGACCCATATAGGCGCACGCCATCTGCAGGGGCGTCACCAGGATGTCGCCTTGGCCGATGGCAATGTTGGTCATATCGCCGGCATTCCACTTGCGGTCCTCGGCAGAGGCGTCGGTAAAGTACGACTCTTTCCACTCGGCATCGGGAATACGGCCCGCGCCCTCACTCGGCAGATCGATACCGCAGGTCTTGCCTAGGCCCCAGCGACGAAAGACCTCCTGCAGGCCCTCGGAATGTTGCTCGTCATAAAAGAAGGCCTTGCCCATGTCGTAGAAGACGGGGTCGCACGAGTTGGCGATACCCGACTGCAGCGTCATGGTGCCGTGGCCAGACGTCAGCCAGCAGCGCTTGCCCCAAGCCTTGCCCAGGCCCGTCCAATAGCCCGTGCAGTTGGTTGTCTGCGTTGAAGTGTAGGTTCCAAACTCAAGACCGGCCAGTGCCGAGAGCGGCTTGATGGTCGAGGCCGACATGTACTGTCCGCTAATGGCGCGGTTGAGCAGCGGGTGCGAACCCTTGTCATCATTGAGCTCGGTCCACACGTCATTTGAGACGCCGCCGATAAAGACGGACGGATCGAACTTGGGCTCGCTCGCCATGCCCAGGATCTCGCCATTGTTGGGATCGAGACACACCACAGCGCCGTTGCCGGCATTGCTGTAGCCAGTGGTCTTGGCAAGCTCGATGGCGCTCGCCAGCGCCGTCTCACAGGCCTGTTGGATCTTAAGATCGAGCGTGAGCTTAATGTCGGAGCCGGCCTTGGCGGGCACGGCGCCGGCCTGACCGGTCACATTGCCCGAGGCATCGACCTTGACGGTCTGCTCGCCACGAATACCCTGCAGCAGGTTTTCGTAGTAGCTCTCAACACCCGCCTGGCCCACGATATCGCCCGACTGGTACGTAATCCGGCCAGCAGAAGCATCATCATCACCAGAGGTTTTCTTATTCTGGGCCTCGAGCTGCTCGGAGGTAATGGTGCCGGTATAGCCCAAGATATGGCATGCCGTCTCGCCATATGGATACTGGCGCTCGGTACGCTCGGCAATCTTGACGCCCGGGAACTCGCCGGCGTGCTCCTGAATATAGGCAACCGTGGAGCGACGGACGTCCGTCGCGATGGTATGCAGGCTCTGAGCGCCCTCGGAATTGTCCTGAATATTGCGCAGCACCGCCACGTAGGGCATACCGAGCACGTTGGCAAGATGGCGAACCAGAACCTCATCCTCGGCAAGGTCGCGGTAGGCCACGACAGCAAGTGAGGGACGGTTCTGGACAAGCGCCACGCCATTGCGGTCGAGGATGCGGCCGCGCACAGCGGGTGTGGTAACGGTGCGCGTCTGATTGCTATTAGCCTGCTTTTCGTAATAGTCCGACGAGACCATCTGCATGCCCCACAGCTTGACGGCAAGCGCCGCGAACATCGCGCCCACACCCGTGGTGAGGATGGAGAAGCGGCCCTTAAAGGCGGTCGCCGCGGTATTGCCCTCGCCCTCGGTGGCGCGCGGGGCCGTCCCATGCTGCGTATCGTAGGTAAAACGAGAATCGCCGCGACGCATGATGACCAGTGCGACCACGATGGCCACAACCAGCACGATACCGGCGATAATAACCGTCATCTGGGAAGACATCTACGAGCCTCCCCTATTTGAGCTTACGGGTCTTGGGCTTAAAGCGCATGCCCGTCTGGCGTCCGCCACGTGCGGAGAATCCATAACCGGACTGCGGCACGACGCCGGACATCAAAAACGGAATGGCAACCAGACCCGTCAGGATCGAAGACGGCAGCGCATGGCCGAAGATCGCCACGACAAAGCTCGTCTCCAAACCCATAAACAGCAAGATGATGCTGTAGATCACATTAATGACGAACGCGAAGGCGCCCACCGTGATGCCGCGCGCACTCGGGGCACCGCCCGTCTGACCGGCAGCGCTATGCACCAGGGCAAAAGAACCCACGGTCAGCAGGAGCGACATAACGCCCACCGGCACGGCAGCGGAAAGGTCATAGAACAAGCCGCTGCAAAAACCGCACACGACGGCACGGGTCGGGTCGCCCGAGAACACGCTTAGGCACACCAGGATAATCATAAAGTTGACGCGACCGCCCGCAATGGAGATCTGCGGTGCCAGGCCTGCCTGCAGCAGCACGCACACAATGGCGGCGATTACAAACGTGCGGGAGCTCATCCCCTGCTCGTGTAGGTCCATGGACATGCCCCCTATTCGCTCGAGCCGGAATCGGTCGTCTCGGACGTGTCGGAACTGTCATCCGGGCTCTCGTCCTTCGTCTTGGTCGCAGCATCGCGCGACGTTCCCTGCGGCGTGCTGTTGGCCGTGTTCACGTCCTCATCCGAGGCCGACTGTTCGTCGGTCAGCGAGGTAATGACCAGCACTTCCTCGTTGTTCTCGGCCGTCGTCTGGGCGCGCACCACAATGGTGTAGTACACGTCGTTAGCCGATTTCTCAACAGACGAGACGGTGCCGAGCGGTAGACCCTTGGGGAACACACCGCCAATGCCCGAGGTCACGATGATGTCGCCAACCTTAACGTCGGAATCGACGCTCACGTACTCAAGACGCAGCGTGCCGTCAGCCTGACCCTGCAGCATGCCCTGGGCGCGCGTGTCCTGCACCATAGCGGACACGCCCGAGTTCTCATCGCCAATCAGGCGCACGGTGGACGTCTTGGCCGAGACCTCGATAATCTGGCCTATGACACCGGCAGAACTCGTCACAGGCATGTTGATGGTAAGACCGTCGGCAGAACCCTTATCGATGGTGACGGTCGAGGTCCAGGCATCGCCCGAAGCGCCGACGATACGAGCTGCGGTTGATTTGAGGTTGTAGGTCGACTGCAGGCCGACCAGCCCCTCCAGTCGCTCGGCGGTCTTTTGAGCCTCGGAGAGCTCGGCAACCTTAGAGGTCAGTTCCTCGTTTTGCTTCTTAAGCTCGTCAAGCGTGTCCTGCGACGCCGTAAGGTTAGAGAACACGTTTCCGATCGCATTGAAGGGAGCCGCCACAGCCGAGCCCACAAAGCGCACCGGCGAGGTAATCGTCGTCACGCCCGAGCGCACGGCATGAATCGGTCCTGCCTCGCCCTCCCGAATGTAAAACGTGAGCAGCAACACCGAAATCAGGCTGAAAACAATCAACGGGCGCATACCCGTTGATTGTCGCTTGGTATTCAGATTTGTGGAGAAACCCGAAGATCGTGCCAAATGGAATCCACCTTTTGGAAATTAAGCATTGGTCTGGACGAAGCCGCCATCAAACGCATTGGCCTCGAGCACGCGGGCACAGCCGTTAACGACGTTATCGAGCGCCGTGGGGCTGACGTTGACCGAAACACCGGTCTCATCGCGCAGGCGCACGTCGAGACCGCGCAGCAGCGCGCCGCCACCGGTCAGCAAAATGCCGTAGTACATAAGGTCCGAGGCAAGATCGGGAGGCGTAGCGTCGAGTGCGTCCTTGACGGCCTTGGCCATCTCGTCGAGCGGCTTGTTGAGCGCGCGACGAATCTCCTCGCTCTCGATGCGCACGGTCTTGGGCAGACCGGTGATCACGTCGCGGCCGTTGACCTCAACGTCGAGCTCGTCCTTGAGCGGCACGGCGGAACCGACCTTGATCTTGATGTCCTCTGCCGTACGCTCGCCGATGGCCAGGTTGTAGGCATCACGAACGTGCGTGAGGATGGCCTGATCGAACTCGTCGCCGGCAATACGAATGGACTGCGAGACGACGATGCCGCCCATAGCGATAACGGCGACCTCGGTGGTACCGCCGCCGATGTCGATGACCATGGAGCCGGTGGGTTCCTCGACGGGCAGGTCGGCGCCGATAGCGGCTGCCATAGGCTCTTCGATCAGATAGGCCTGGCGGGCCCCGGCCTGGATCGTGGCCTCAAAGACAGCGCGCTTCTCAACCGACGTGACACCGGAGGGAACGCAGACGACAACACGCGGACGCGGAGTCCACGGATAGCGCTTCTCGGACGCCTTATCGATAAAGTAGCGAAGCATGGCCTCGGTAACATCGAAGTCGGCGATGACGCCGTCCTTCAGGGGACGAACGGCCACGATGTTGCCGGGCGTACGGCCGAGCATGCGCTTTGCTTCGATACCGACCGCCAAGATGCGCTCGTCGTTCTTGTCGATGGCGACAACAGAGGGCTCGCGAATGACGATGCCCTTGCCGCGCACGGAGACAAGCGTATTTGCGGTGCCGAGGTCGATGGCAAGATCGCCCGCATAGCTACCGAAGAACATATCCATCAAAGAAAACAACGCAACTCCTGATGTGTTGGATGATTGCTGGAAAACTACTAGCTCATCATACTAGCGCAAGCCCGGCACCTCACTTGCGGTGAAGCGCCGGGCAAAGCTAAATCCCATAAGGTCACTACTGGTTGTCAGCAGCCGAGAAATCCATATCGAGCGAAGAAACGGTCCAGCCGATATGGTTGTCGGAGCGCACGAATTTGACGGTGTACTCCTGCTCGCCGCCCTTGGAAAGCGATGCCTTCACCTTGGCGGTCGTCTCGGTCATGGACTGATCCATGCCCTCGACGGACACGGTGGCACCCTGCGGAATCGAGGAGATGATCATCGACTTAGCGTCCTCGGACAGACTCGAGGCCAGGCAAGACTCGGCCTTTGCGGTGTCACCGTCACCGGCAGCCTGGAACAGATCGGTAACGACAGACTCCTGAGACGGGAAGCCAAAGCCGCGCGCGTAGGCAAAGCCCAGACCGCCCGCGGCGATCAAAATGAGCAGAAGCAGCACGATGAAGACTTTGAGACCCGTGTGGCGATGGCGACGACGGACCTTGGCCTGCTTACGATCCTGACGGTCCTGCTGGACCATCTCGGACTCGGACAGCGTAAAGAAGCCGGTGTCCGAGGGATCGGGCATAAACTGACCGGTCGCGCCCGTAGGATCGAGCGGATCGACGGCAGGAGCGTCCATCGCGGGCGCCGGAGCCGTGGCCATAGCCGTCTGGGCAGACAGCGCGGCAAGCGAATCCTGCACGCGGGCAAGCTCATCGGCCTGCTCGGAGGTGAGCTGGTAGATGCCATCGGCAGTAGCGGCGTTAAAGGCATCGAGTGCGTCGGAGGGACGGCCGGCGGCAGAAAGCGCCTGACCCATGCCGGCGTTGAGCGCACGCGTGTCGTCGCGGGGGCCGGCAAAGTCGATAGCCGTGCGGTAGGTCTCCACGGCATCCGCCGGACGGCCGAGCTTAATGAAGCAACGACCGAGCTCGCCGAGTGCGGCGGCAGGAGCCGGATTGGCGCCATCGATGGCAGCCTGACGGAAGGCGGTTCCCGCGTTGGCATAGTCGCCCGATTGGAACAGCGCATTGCCCAGGCCCAGATAGGCCTTGAACGGCGTGGCATAGGAAGCATCCTGTGTAGCAGCAGAGAACGCCTGGGCGGCCGTCGTGTAGTCGCCCACGGCGGCGAGCGCCTTGCCGCGGTTGGTGAGCAGCGCGCCGCGCTTGCCGTAGGTGCCGTCGTTGAGGGCGGCGGCATAGGCCTCGGCGGCCTCGGCATACATGCCAAGGTGCATCAAGGCGTTACCACGAAGGTGATCGGCCTCGCCCATAATCTCATCGGGAGTTTTTGCCGCCCCAAGCATCTGGGCTGCAGCGGAAAAATCACCCGCGCGGTAAGCGGCGCGGCCCTGTTGGATCAGCTGGCTATTCAAGGAAGTCCCCTTTACTCGTGAACGATCTCGACATGGACGATCTCGTCGCCGGCACGCAGCTGCGAAATCACATCGAGACCCTCGACCGTGGTACCAAAGACGGTGTAACCGGAATCGAGGTTATGCTGGGCACCCAGGCAGAAGTAGAACTGCGAACCCGCGGAATCGGGGTCCATGGAGCGTGCCATGGCAAGGGCGCCATCGACATGGCTGTTGCGCGGATTGGTGGCAAACTCGCCCTTGATGCAGTAGCCGGGGCCACCGGTACCGGGCATACCGTCGGGGCCCTCAAGACCGGCAGCGACGTCGGCGCCGGACATGTCGCGGGTATTGGGGTCGCCGCCCTGGATAACAAAACCGGGCACATAGCGATGGAACTTAAGGCCATCATAGAAACCCATCGTGGAAAGCTCGCAGAAGTTCGCGACATGAATGGGAGCGCCCTCGCCGTCAAACTTGACCTTGATGGTACCCTTCGACGTCTCGATTACGGCGCACTCGTCGCCGACAAGCTGATACTCGGGCGTGTAGAGCTCTTTCTTAAAACCAAACATGTGGTTCCTTCCTCGTGCGTTTAAAGCATATTTGTACGAATTGTAGCAATAAGCACGGGCTTACATCAATTGCGTACGTAGGTTATGCCGACTATGGCGAACTAGTTTTAGGAACGCTGCTGCGGCTTCCAGGAACCCACATTGGCATCGTACTGGTTCAGCGCGCTATTGCCGCCCTGCGCGATGGGCGCCAGGATCTCGCTTTGGTGGGAACTCATCGACTCGCCATCGGGAATGGCCAGCGAAATATCCCAGCTCTGGCAGATCACGTCGACGCGCTCATACATCCACTCGGCAAGCTGCTTTAAGTGGGCGATGTCATCCGCATAGACCGAATCGTCCTGGTACTTAAGGTTGTTGAGCTCATCTTGCGTCTTTTTGATCTGGTCGCGCAGGGCGTAGGCACTCTGCGACAGCTCCTGACGGGTGGACAGCGGCGTTCGGAGATAGCCGTTGTTAAAGGAATCGATGACCTCGCCGATCTGGTCTTCGTCAGCGTAGGACACGATGGTCTGATACAGACCGTCGAGCCTGGTATAGAGCTGATCATCGGTGAGCACGGTTTCTTCCTGGACCACCTCGGCAGAATCGCCCTGCTTGGTATCGTCCTCAGTCGCCTCGCCCTTTTGGCGCGTGGGGAAGGTGGTTTGTGCAGCTTGGCCAAACTGGTCGTAGAAGCCGGGCATAACACCCATGGGATCGGTCGTCACGAACCAATAGGCACCGCCGCAAACGACGGCAAGGACCGCGATGACGATAAGCGGCTTGGGAATATGACGCTTGTGCTTGTGATAGGCGTCCTCGTCGGGGTGCACCTTGCGCTTGGGTTTTTGAGCATCGTCATGCAGGGAAACGGGCATGGGAATATCGACCTTGGGGATACCGAAATCCTTATCGAAAGCCGGCAGCACGCAGGTCTCATTGGGGTCGGCGGCGTCCGAAAGCACCGCAGCGGCAGAGGCCGGCGCATGCGGCACCTCGGTATCGATCTGCTCTTGCGTTAGGCGCGGAAAGCCCGCCGTGCGGCCCGCTGCCAGGTCGGATGCGGCCGCGTCCTCGGAGAGGATACCCGGAGCGGGGCGTCCGCATTTGGGGCACGTACGATCATGCGGAGAAAGACGGGCACCGCAGCCCTCACAGAACACGAATTCGGTGTGCTCGGGACCATCGCCCGGACCCACATAGGCGTTGCAGTAGGGGCAGAACGAGGCGCCGTCCTCGATGGTCTTAAGGCAATGCGGACAGATCACGGCATCCTCTTTTCGAAGCAATTCAAACAATCGAGGTTAGAGCATAACATCGCCAAGGCCCCACAGGAGCAAGGCACCAATTCAACATCGCCAGGGCGCGTAGTTACTTCTTCTTTTTGCTCGGCATCGAGACTTTGATGCCTTGGGCGGACTTGGTTACGCGGGAGCGCTTGACTCCGGTACTCTTCTTTTTCTTGGGCTGGGCCTGGGCCACGCCCTCGAGTGCGCGGGCCTCGGCCTCACGAACGGTGCGAGCTTCGCGGCGCTGCGCCATGTCGGCGGCGACGCGCTTGGCAAAACGCTCGGCCGTCGAACCCGTCGAGCTCACCTTGCCGCCACCGCGACCCAAGCGGACGCGCACACCGCGGCCAAAACCAGTTGCGGCATGACGACGACGCGGCTTGAGCGAATCCATCATCGTGGCGAGCTTAAAGAACACCGAGCAGGTGATGACCACGATGACAGCCAAGATAACCATCTGGCCCATCGACAGGTTGGCAATAGACAGCAGCTTCGGGAATCCGATAACGCCCGTCAGGATGCCGGCAACTACAAACACAAAGAGCGCCACACGTAAGGGCGTGAGGGGCTGCGAGATACGCCAGATCAGGCTGACACTCGCCGCGCACGACGTAAGTAGGCACATCGTAGACAGCGTGAGCTGGTTAAAGCCGAACACGCGCGCCACAAAGATATCGAGCGCCGCGGCCAAAATGACCGCAAGCGACGCCGGCAGTGCCCGCTTGAGCACGTTCGTCAGGAACGACCCCTTCACGCGAGCATTGTTGGGCTCCAGGCCCAACACAAAGCCCGGCGCGCCAATGCAGAAGAAGTTGATGAGCGTCATCTGAATCGGCTCGAAAGGGTACGGCGGCAGTGCGATGCACAGCGCCGCCAGGCCCATCGAGAACAGCGTCTTAGTCAGGAACAGCGAAGCCGAACGCTGCAGGTTGTTGATGGAGCGACGGCCCTCGGCCACCACGGCGGGCATCGAGGCAAAGTCGTTGTCGACGAGCACGATCTCGGCCACGTTACGCGCGGCATCGGAGCCGGCCGCCATGGCCACGGAGCAGTCGGCCTCCTTGAGCGCCAGCACGTCGTTGACGCCGTCGCCTGTCATGGCCACGGTGTGCTCGCGGCGCTTGAGCGCCTGCACGAGCTCGCGCTTCTGCTGCGGGGTCACACGACCAAAGACATGGTAGCGGTCCACTGCGGCATCGAGCTTGGCCGGCGTATCGAGCGTCGTGGCGTCCACATAAGCGTCCGCCCCCGGCACGCCCACCACGCGCGCGATCGACGACACCGTACGCGGGTCGTCGCCACTGATCACGTTGAGAGTCACGCCCTGCTCGTTAAAGTAGCCGATGGTCTCGGCCGCCGAGGTACGGATCTCGTCGCGTATGGTCACAAAGCCCACGGGCTCGGCCTCGCCCACCATATCGCCATCGGGCGTAAAGCCGTCAACGCGCGCCACCACGAGCACGCGGCAGGTATCGGCAAGCTCGGCGACACGGTTCTCGACCTGGGCAAACGCACGATCAGAGAGCACAAACTGCGCCGCACCCATCACATATGAGCCCTGTGCAAACGACGCGCCGCTCCACTTTTTGGAAGACGAGAACGGAATGACCGACAGCGGCTCGGACACCTCGACCGGACGGTCGGCGTAATAGTTGAGCAGCGCCTGACAGGTCTCGTTGGCATCGGCCGAGGTCGCACGTGCGACGTTAGCCAGCGCAAAATCGAGCACCGTGGTATCGACGGGAACGGCGGCGTCGCCCTCCCCCGCACCCATACCCTCGACCGGCAGCGGATAGGTACCCTCGACCTCCATGCGGCCCGACGTGATGGTGCCCGTCTTGTCCAGGCACAGCACGTCGACGCGCGCGAGCGTCTCAATGCAGTAGAGCTGCTGCGCGAGTACCTTGCGGCGGGCCAGGCGCACCGTGGCGATGGCGAGCACCGACGAGGTCAGCAGCACCAGGCCTTGCGGGATCATGCCCAGCAGGGCGCCCACCGTGGACAGCAGCGCCGACGAAGGCACATGACCAGCCAACAGCTCGGAGAAGCACCACGAAAGCGCGCTATTGCCTGGGGTTCCCGCGGCATCCCACAGCTCGCTCACGCTCGAGGCAAACAACGCCAAACCGAGCGGGATCATGATGATGCTCGCAAAGCGCACGATGGCGTTAAGCGCGTTCATGATCTCGGAATTGACCTTTTTGACGTACTTCGCCTCGTTATTAATTTTGGCCACGTAGTTGTCGGCGCCGACATGGATCACGCGGGCGCGCAGCAGGCCCGAGTCGATAAAGCTGCCGCTCATGAGCTCGGAACCGGGCTGTTTCTTAATGAGGTCGCTCTCACCCGTCAGCAGGCTCTCGTTCACGAGCGCCTCGCCCGAAACCACCACGGCGTCAGCGGGAATCTGGTCGCCGCGCCCCAGGCGGATGATATCGTCGAGCACGATCTGGTCCAGGTCGAGCTCCACCTCGGCGCCGTCGCGCACCGCAATGGCCTTCTTGGAGGTCAGCAGCGTGAGCTTATCGACCATCTTCTTGGAACGCATGGACTGGATGACGCCAATAGCAGTATTGAGGAACACTACGAACAGGAACGTCAGATTCTTAAACGAACCGGTCAAAATGACTAGGAACGCCAAAATCACGTTGATCAAATTGAACAGCGTGCAGAGGTTCTCGATGATGAGCTCTTTGACCGACTTGGTCTTGAGCTCCATGTTGCGGTTGATCTTACCGGCGGCGATGCGCTCCTCGACCTCGGCGGTCGAGAGTCCGCGCTCGATATCCGTTGCTGCCATACCACGTCCCATCACGTCGCGTCGGTATAAGAAAAACCGCCCGGACCATGCGAGGTTCGGACGGTCTCACGTTCGATGGTGCCCCATGTTGGATTCGAACCAACGGCCTTCTGCTCCGGAGGCAGACGCTCTAATCCCCTGAGCTAATAGGGCCAACGTTTGGCATTATACCCAAGTGCACCACGGGCTATCAAAATAAAAGAAAAAGCTTTGCAATTCCGAGGAAGACGCGGCTCAACGGCCCACTTTAGAAGGCAAAAGCGAGTCAGATAGTATAAACTCTCATGCACCATATGTACACGGCTCGCGATGCGGGCCGTTTTTGCAAGGGTTATCCATCGAGGTGAGAGGCACACCATGATTGCAATTTTAAAAGAGAGCGCCAGCGACGAGGCCGTCAGCCATATCGTCAGCTGGATTGAGAAAAAGGGCCTGAAGACCGATGTCTCGCGCGGCGAGAATGAGACGATCATCGGCCTGGTGGGCGATACGACCAAGATCGACCCGTTCCTGCTCGAGTCCATGGATGTCGTCGAGCGCGTGCAGCGCGTCTCCGAGCCGTTCAAGCGCGCCAACCGCAAGTTCCACCCCGAGGACTCCGTCATCGACTGCGGCCACGGCGTCAAGATCGGCGGCGATCAGTTCCAGGTCATCGCCGGCCCGTGCTCCGTCGAGGGCGAGAACCTCATCCGCATCGCCCGCCGCGTGAAGGCCGCCGGTGCCACGATGCTGCGCGGTGGCGCCTACAAGCCCCGCACTTCCCCGTACGCCTACCAGGGCATGGGCCCCGCCGGTCTGGACCTGCTGTGCGAGGCGTCTGCCGAGCTCGACATGCCGATCGTCACCGAGATCATGGACCCGCGCGACGTGCAGGTCTTCCTGGACAAGAAAATCGACGTCATGCAGATCGGCGCCCGCAACGCACAGAACTTCCCCCTGCTCAAGGAGGTCGGCAAGACCAAGACCCCGATCCTGCTCAAGCGCGGCATGTCCGGCACCGTCGACGAGCTGCTTATGGCAGCCGAGTACATCATGAGCGAGGGCAACGACAACGTTATCCTGTGCGAACGCGGCATCCGCACTTTCGAAACCCGTACTCGCAACACCTTCGACCTTAACGCCGTGCCGGTGCTGCACCATCTGTCACACCTGCCCGTCGTCGCCGACCCCAGCCACGCCACCGGCTACACCCGCTACGTTGAGCCCATGGCGCTCGCCGCGACTGCCTGCGGCGCCAACGGTCTGGAGATCGAGGTCCACGACGACCCAAGCCACGCTTGGTCCGACGGCGCTCAGGCCCTCACCCCCGACCAGTTCGACGACACCATGCGCCGCATCCACGCCATCCGCGAGGTCGTCTGCCAAGAGACCATGGAGTAGCCCATGGGTACCGTGAGAAACGCGCGCGTTAACCAGGGTGGCCCCAAGTGCGCCGGCGTCGTGGGCCTGGGCCTCATTGGCGGCAGCTTTGCCCGCGGCTATGCGCAGGCGGGCGTCCGCGTGCTGGCCTGGGACCCCGATGACGACGTCATGACGGCCGCCAGTATGGGCACCGTTGCCGGCGAGCTCAACGACGAGACGCTCGGCGAATGCGACATCATCGTGCTGGCCTGCTACCCCGAGGCATGCATCGAGTGGCTCGAGGCGCACGCCCAAGCGCTCGCCGACGCCACCGATACCGAGGCCATCATGGGCCCCGTGGTGATCGACACGGTGGGCGTCAAGGGCATCGTGTGCGAGCGCGCCTTTGAGCTTGCCCGCGAGCACGGCTTTTACTTTGTGGGCGCGCACCCCATGGCGGGCACCCAGTTCTCGGGCTACGCTCACTCCCGCGCCGACCTGTTCCAGGGCGCTCCCCTGGTGCTCGTTCCACCCGCGGTAGACGATGCCCTTAAGCTCGAGCTCTTGGGCCAGGTGCGCGAGATGGTGCGCCCCTTGGGCTTTGGCAAGTTCAGCGTGACCAGCGCCGCCGAGCACGACCGCGTCATCGCCTTTACGAGCCAGCTCGCGCATGTCGTCTCAAACGCCTATGTTAAGAGCCCGACCGCTCAGGTTCACCACGGCTTTTCGGCCGGCAGCTACCGCGACCTCACCCGCGTAGCGCACCTCAATCCGCAGATGTGGTCCGAGCTCATGATCGACGACGCCAATGCGCTCGCCTTCGAGATCGACCATCTGATCGAATCGCTCGGCGCCTACAGCCGCGCGCTCAAGGACCGCGACCAGCGCTATCTGGAGAACCTCCTTGCCGAGGGCGACCGCATTAAGCGCGCACTCGACGACGAGGCCTCCCACTAGACCACCCATCACGCCAGGTCGAAAGGACCGAAGCTTATGGCGATTACCATCGATATCGACACCGCACGCCCCTACCAGGTGCATGTGGGCACGTTTTTGCTGGAGCAGGCAGGCCCGCTCGTCCGCGCCACCGCCGGCGGCACCCGCGCCGTCATCGTGACAGACACCAACGTGGGCCCGCTCTACCAGATGCCCGTTAAGCAGAGCCTGGAGGCGTCAGGCTACGAGGTGAGCATCTGCACCTTCGAGGCCGGCGAGGCCCATAAGCGCGCCGAGACCTATGTTGCCATTTTGGAGTTTGTGGCCGAGCACGAGCTTTCGCGCTCCGACGTGATCGTGGCACTCGGCGGCGGCGTCGTGGGCGACGTGGCGGGCTTTGTGGCCGCCACCTACATGCGCGGCTGCAAGTTTGTGCAGATCCCGACGAGCCTGCTCGCCATGGTGGATTCGTCGGTGGGAGGCAAGACCGCCATAGACCTGGCTGCCGGCAAGAACTTGGCCGGCGCCTTTTGGCAGCCGAGCGTGGTTATCGCCGACGTGGGGTGCCTGGCCACCCTCACGCCCGAGCAGTTCGCCGACGGCTGCGGCGAGGTCGTCAAGCACGCCGTGATCGCCGACCCGGAGCTTTTCGCCGAGCTGGAGAAGACCCCGCTCACGCTGGAGCTGCTCAACCGCGATGTGGCCCGCGTAGCGCTCATCATCGCCCGCAATATCGACATCAAGCGCGCCGTGGTCGTCGCCGACGAGCGCGAAACCAACCAGCGCAAGCTCCTCAACTTTGGACACAGCGCCGGACACGCCGTCGAGGCCTGCGAGCACTTTGAGCTGGGACACGGCAACTGCGTGTCGATCGGCATGGGCATCATCACGCGCGCCGCGGCCCTGCACGGCGTCTGCGATGCCGCACTGCCCGGTCGTATTGAGGAGCTCTGCGCCCGCCATAGCCTCAAGACCCGCTGCGACCTAGATGCCGATACCGTCTTTGCCGAGGCGCTCCACGACAAGAAGCGCGCGGGCGACACCATCGACCTGGTGATTCCGCACGGCATTGGCCGCTGCAGCATCGACCGCACACCGCTTTCCACTTTCCACGAACTCATTGCCGAGGGCCTCGGCCAGAAGGGAGACGCATCCGCATGCTAGCCCGCATCACCCCGTCCCCGCTCAAGGGCACCGTTCCCGCCATCGCGTCCAAGTCGATGGCGCATCGCCTGATCATCTGCGCTGCGCTTGCCAACGGCGAGACGCACGTCACCTGCAACACCACCTGCGCCGACATCGAGGCCACGGTGCGCTGCCTTACGGCACTGGGGGCTCGCATCAAGACCGTCGAGGACGGCTTCCAGGTCCACCCCACCATGAAGAGTGTTGAGTTTGGCCTGCTCAAGGCCCTTGCCGGCGGCACGCTTGACTGCGGTGAAAGCGGCTCCACGCTCCGCTTTATGTTGCCCGTCGCCTGCGCGCTGGGCGCAGAAGCAACTTTTGTGGGTCAGGGACGCTTGGGCGCCCGCCCACTCTCCCCGCTCTCGGACGAGATCATCGCCGCCGGCTGCGACCTGCAGGGTCTGGGCGGTTTTCCGCTCAAGACGAGCGGACGCATGCGCCCGGGCACTTTTGTGCTTCCGGGCAACGTGAGCTCGCAGTATATCTCCGGCCTGCTGCTGGCAGCCCCGCTGCTGGCCCAGCCCTCCTGCGTGCAGGTATGCGGCCTTATCGAAAGCCGCCCCTACATCAACCTGACGATCCAGGCCATGAAGGCCTTTGGCGTCGAGGTCAACGTCGAGCGCATTCCGGCCACGGACGGCCAGCTCGAGGTCACGAACTTCCGCGTGAGCAGTGGCTCGTACCGCACGCCCGGCAGCGTAGCCGTCGAGGGCGACTGGTCCAACGCCGCCTTTTGGCTGTGCGCCGGTGCCATCGGCACCGACCCCATCACCGTCGAGGGCGTGTCGCTAAGCTCCGCACAGGGCGACCGTAACGTGCTTGCCGCGCTTTCGCGCTTTGGCGCCCGCATCGTGCGCTCCACCAACGCCGCCACCGTGCAGTCCGACAAGCTCGCCGGCTTTGAGATGAGTGCCCACGACATTCCGGACCTGGTGCCCGTCATCTCGGCCGTGGCCTCGTTGGCACAGGGCCGCACCTTTATTCGCGATTGCGCCCGTCTGCGCATCAAGGAATCCGACCGTCTGGTCACCACCACCCGCGAGCTCACCGCGCTGGGCGCGCAGGTACGAATTGCCGGCGATGACCTCATCATCAAGGGTGTCGATGCCTTCACCGGCGGCGAGGTCGATTCGCACAACGACCATCGCATCGCCATGATGGCCGCTATCGCCGCGAGCCGCGCCACCGGCGAGGTCGTGATCCACGGCACCGAGGCCGTCAACAAGTCCTATCCCGATTTCTTCGACCACTACCGCCTGCTGGGCGGCAAGGTCACACTCGAGGAGGAATAGCATGTCCTCGACCTTTGGCAACGTCTTGCACGTAAGCATCTTCGGCCAGTCGCACTCCCCCGCCATCGGCTGCTCCCTCGATGGCATTCCGGCGGGCATCGCTGTTGACCAGGAGCAGCTGCAGGCCTTCCTTGACCGTCGTGCCCCCGGTCGCGACGAGACCGCGACCAAACGCCGCGAGGCCGACGCCGCCCACATCATCGCCGGTGTGGTCGATGGACATACCACCGGCGCGCCCATTGCCGCGATTATCGAGAACACCAACACGCGCTCCAAGGATTACTCCGAACTGCGCCGCAAGCCCCGCCCCGGACATGCGGACTTCCCTGCGCGCGTGAAGTATCACAACATGCACGATGTCGCCGGCGGCGGACACTTCTCCGGCCGCCTAACGGCACCCCTGTGCATCGCCGGCGGCATTGCGCTGCAGGCACTCGAGGCCCGCGGCATTAACGTGATGGCGCACGTCGCGCAGATCGGCGGCATCTCCGACCTGCCGATGGACGACATGGTCTATCGCGAGGCCGACCGCAAGGCGATCCTTACGAACGATCTGCCGTGCATTGACGCCGCCGCCGCCGGCCGCATGCACGAGGAAATCCTAGCCGCGCGCGACGAACTCGACAGCATCGGCGGCATCGTGGAGTGCGGCATTTACGGGCTTCCTGCGGGCATCGGCGACCCCATGTTCGATGGCATCGAGAACCGCATCGCGCAAATCGCGTTTGGCATTCCCGCCGTAAAGGGCGTGGAGTTTGGCATGGGCTTTGCCGTGGCCGCCATGCGTGGCAGCGAGAACAACGATCCGTATCGCATCGATGCCGAGACCGGCGAGATCGAGGTCGAGTCCAACAACGCCGGCGGCATCCTGGGCGGTATTTCGACCGGCGCGCCCGTCATGTGGCGCATGGCCGTAAAGCCGACGCCCTCAATTGGCCGCGAGCAGCAGACGGTGGACATGGACGCTATGGAAAATGCCGAGCTCTCGGTCCACGGCCGCCACGATCCCTGCATCGTCCCCCGAGCCGTCCCCGTAGCCGAGGCAGCCGCCGCCCTTGCCATCTGGGACGCCCTCCTCGAAGACGCCGCCCAGCGCTAACTACCCACCCCTCAACATCCCCCGACACGTGAAAGGGGTCTCCATGGACCTTGCTGACATCCGCCAGGCCATCGATGGCATCGACGCCACGCTCCTCAACAGCTTTGTCGAGCGCATGGACATTGCCACCGAGGTCGCCAAGTCAAAAATCGAGATGGGCAAGGCCGTCTTCGACCCCGCCCGTGAGCGCTCCAAGCTCAACAACCTCGCCAGCCGCGCGCCCGAGCGCTATGAGGCACAGACCATCACCCTGTTCCGCTTGCTCATGAGCATGAGCAAGGCCGAGCAGCAGCGCTACATCAACGAGCTCAAGGGCATCACCGTCTCGCAAAAGGCCCACGCCACGGCTACAGCCTCCGACACGCCCTTCCCTCAAACGGCCACCGTCGCCTGCCAGGGCGTCGAGGGCGCTTACAGCCAAATCGCCGCGTGCAAGCTCTTCGACGTGCCCGACATCGCGTTTTTCGAGACCTTCGAGGGCGTCATGCGCGCCGTACGTGACGGCTTCTGCGAGTTTGGCGTGCTGCCCATCGAAAACTCCACCGCGGGTTCCGTCAACGCCGTCTACGACCTGCTCGCACAGTTCGATTTCCATATCGTGCGCTCGCTGCGCCTCAAGATCGACCATAACCTGCTCGTCAAACCCGGCACCAAGCTCGCAGACGTGCGTGAGGTCTACAGCCACGGCCAAGCCATTGCCCAGTGCGCCGGCTTTATCGAAGCCCACGACCTGCACGCCACCAAGTACCCCAACACGGCCATGTCGGCCGAGATGGTCGCTAACTCCGACCGCACCGACGTTGCCGCCATCGCCTCGCGCAGCTGTGCCGCACTGTATGGCCTGGAGATACTGGAATCCAACATCCAGGACTCGGACAACAACTACACGCGCTTTGTCGTCATCAGCCGCGAGCCACGCGTCTACCCCGGTGCCAACCGCACCTCGCTCATGATCACCACGACCAACGAGCCGGGCGCCCTCTACCGGGTGCTCGAGCGCTTCTACGCCCTCAACATCAACCTCATCAAGCTCGAGAGCCGCCCCATCCCCGGCCGCGACTTTGAGTTTATGTTCTACTTTGACCTGGACTGCCCCTTTGGCAGCAGGGCCCTCGACGACCTGCTCGATTCCATCGACGACGTGTGCGAGAGCTTTACCTACTTTGGCAGCTACACGGAGGTGCTCTAGATGAACGATGTCGCCGCAACCCGCCCCTACGGCGTGCTGGGCCGCGTGCTGGGCCACAGCTACACGCCGACCATCTACAAGGAGCTCGCGGGGCTCGAATACGTGCGTTTTGAGCGCGAGCCCGAGGACCTCCAGGCCTTTATGACGGGCGACGAATGGGAGGGCACCAACGTGACCATCCCCTACAAGCGCGCCGTCATGGAGTATCTGGACGAGCTGAGTCCGCTCGCCGAGCGCATGGGCAACGTCAACACCATCACACGCCTGCCTGACGGTTGTTTGCGCGGCGACAACACCGACTACTTTGGTTTTCAGTGTCTGGTCGAGGAGCTGGGGGTTGATGTTGCCGGCAAGAAGGCTCTCGTGCTCGGAGCCACCGGCGGCGCGGGTACTACGGCCAGTATGGTGCTCGGCGATCTGGGCGCCACCGTCGTGCCCGTGGGCCGCACGAGCCAGGTCAACTACGACAATATCTCGCAGCAGTCCGACGCTGCCCTGCTCGTCAACTGCACGCCCGCCGGCATGTTCCCCCACTGTCCCGACGCCCCCTGCACACTCGAGGGGCTCAATGCGCTCGAGGGCGTTATCGACATTGTCTACAACCCCGCTCGCACGGGACTCATGCTCGAGGCCGAGCGCCGCGACATCCCCTGCATCGGCGGTCTGCTCATGCTCGTGGCCCAGGCGGCGCAAGCCGTTGAGCGCTACACCGGCCAGGTCACTCCGCGCGAGCGCATTCTGGACGTAACGGAGCGCCTGTCACGCCGCGAACAGAACATCGCGCTGATCGGCATGCCGGGCTCGGGCAAGACCCGTGTGGGCGAGCAGATTGCCCTGCTCACGGGGCGAGAGCACATCGATCTGGATCGCGCCCTCGAGGAGCGCCTGGGCATGCCCTGCGCCGACTTTATCGTCGAGCGCGGCGAGGCGGCGTTCCGCGAACAGGAGACGGCGGCGCTGGCCGACATCTCCAAGCGCAGCGGCCTGGTGCTTTCCACCGGCGGCGGCGTGGTCACGCGCGACGAGAACTACCCGCTGCTGCACCAGAACAGCCAGATTGTGATGCTCAATCGCAAGCTCGACGAGCTCGCCCACAAGGGCCGCCCCATCACGGCGCGCGATGGCATCGACAAGCTCGCCGAGCAGCGCATGCCGCGCTACCGCTCCTGGGCCGACTACATCATCGACTCACGCGACTGCGCCGCCAAAACCGCGGCCGCCATCGTCGAGACCCTCTAACCTGCCAAAAAGGGACAGGTTTATTTTGGCAGGTTTTACCTGGGCAAACGTCGAAGACCACAAGACCGGCCACGCCAACCAACCACAAAGGAAGCAACCATGAAAGCACTCGTCATTAACGGCCCCAACCTCAACATGCTCGGCATTCGCGAGCCGGGCATCTATGGCAGCGACAACTATGACCGCTTAGTGCAGATCTGCCAGGAAGCGGGCGCCGCACAGGGCTTCGACGAGGTCGAGGTCTTCCAGTCCAACCACGAGGGCAGCATCGTCGACAAGATCCAGGAGGCCTACGGCAAGGTCGACGGCATCGTCATCAACCCGGCGGCCTACACGCACACGAGCGTCGCGATCCTCGATGCCCTCAAGGCCGTCGCCATCCCTGCCGTCGAGGTCCACATCAGCGCCGTCGAGACCCGCGAGGACTTCCGCCAGGTGAGCTATGCACGCCTAGCCTGCTTCGCCACCATCACCGGCGAAGGCCTGCAGGGGTATGCCCACGCGTTGGAGCTGCTGAAAGAGCGTCTCGAAAAGTAGCTTCGCGAGCAAATCCATCAACGCCGATTCGCACGCTAATATAGCCAGTGCCGCCAGCAGCAACCTCGCTACTGGCGGCACTTTATTACTAGCATATAATCGTTGCAGTCACACAACGTCTGGAGACGCGCATGTTAAGCATCCATCTGGGGGATTACCCCGGTTCTATCTACGATACCGAAACCTATTTTAGGAACTCATACTTGGACTCATGGTTCGAAGATCCTATGGCCGCACAGATTATTAAAAGCGTGGACGGATCAGAGCTCATCGGCCCCCACAACATCGTAAGCAAGCAGCTGGGCTCAATCACCCCACTCGAACTGTCCGGCGGCGTCAAGACGCTGCTGTTAGTACGCAATCTCCCAAATATGGTGTTCAACGCATCTACCTGCGGAGACAACTGTGCCCGCTGGCTACTCAAGATCGGCAAAGAGCAGGATGTGCTGGTGACCCTTTACCACATCATGAAGTTCCCCTGGAAGAATTTTGAAATCCGCATTGAAAACGATAACCGCATCGTCAGAAACATGCAGGAGTTTGTTGGCGCCACGAATGACTTTTTGGATGTTGATGAGTAATGAAGGGAACGCATACCGTTGTCGTAGAGCGTGCAAAGGTCAAATACACACTCACCTTTAAACGCAACATTTCCTTCATTCGCGGCAACAGCGGCACGGGCAAAACGACGCTTATCTCGATGATTCGCGACTACAACGACCGAGGACCGGAAAGCGGCGTTACACTCAGCTGCGACGTGCCCTGCGAAACGCTTTCCGGCAGACGTTGGAAGCGCGAGCTTTCGATTATCGAGGACTCAATAATCTTTTTAGATGAGGGCAACGAATTTATCTACTCAAAAGACTTCGCAAAAGCCGTTAACGGGTCGTCCAACTATTTTGTTCTGATATCTCGTCGAGACGCCAGCGAGCTCCCCTACAGTGTCGACGAAATCCTAAAGCTGGTAAACACCACGAGTAAAACAATCAATGGTCGAAAGAGCGATAAACGCTTCTACTCGGTAACAAAACCGATATACAGCCACACAGCAAACATGCTTTACCAGGACCTAAATGTTGGATTCGAGGCACCCGACGCCGTAGTTGTTGAGGATAGCAAATCTGGCTATCAATTCTACGACGCTCTTTGCAACCGACTCGGGATCCCCTGCTATACCGCCACCGGCGTTGCGAATCTAAAACGTACGATTCACGAATGTCCCGAGCAAAACATCCTTGCTATTGGAGACGGAGCAGCATTTGGTCCCTACATCGAAAAGGTGCTCGGACAGCGCGTTTACAAGAACGTTCGCCTATTCCTCCCGGAATCGTTTGAGTGGACACTCCTGCGCTCCGAGCTCATACCCAGCAGCGACATTCCCAAAATCCTCGAGGACCCCTCAAGCTATATCGAAAGTCGCGATTATTTAAGCTGGGAGCGGTTCTTCACCGATGTGCTGGTCAAATACTCAGCAGACACTCGCTACGCTTACAAAAAGGCGCGACTCAACGAGCAGTACCTAAAGCCGCAGGCAATGAATGCCGTATCGAAAGTCTTACCGGAGTGTTTGAAGACGAATTAGCAGATTCTTTAAATCATCTAGAAACCGGGGCTATGCACATGAGCTGAAGCTGCTGAAAGAAAGCCTACAACACGCCTGGTACACTAATCCTTGGAACAGAATTATCAGGTTTATTTGTCCCAAATCTTAAGTAACTGTTTGATTACATACAAAGGAGCACATCCATGTCCCAGTTCGATTATCTCGTCGTCGGTGCCGGCCTTTCGGGCGCCGTCTTTGCCAACGCCGCCAGGCGCGCCGGCAAGTCGGTCCTGGTCATCGATCGCCGCGATCACATCGCCGGCAACATCTACACCGAGGACGTCGAGGGCATCCAGGTCCACCGCTACGGCGCGCATATCTTCCACACCTCCATGAAGGACGTCTGGGACTACGTCAACCGCTTCGCCGAGTTCAACAATTATGTCAACTCGCCGGTCGCCAACTTCCGCGGCAGCATGTACAACATGCCCTTCAACATGAACACCTTCGCCAAGATGTGGCCGGGCGTCGTCACGCCGGCTGACGCCAAGGCCAAGATCGCCGAGCAGGTGGCCGCCGAGAACATCGGCGAGCCTCAGAACCTCGAGGAGCAGGCGCTGTCGCTCGTCGGCCGCGATATCTTCGAGACGCTCGTAAAGGGATATACCGAGAAGCAGTGGGGCCGCGACTGCAAGGACCTGCCCGCGAGCATCATCAAGCGCCTCCCCTGCCGCTTTACCTACGACAACAACTACTTCAACGACCGCTACCAGGGCATCCCCATGGGCGGCTACACCAGGATGGTCGCCAACATGCTCGAGGGCGTCGAGGTGCGCTGCGGCGTGGAGTACAAGGAGCTGGCCGCCGCCGAGCCCGACATCGCCGCCAGGACGATCTACTGCGGCCCCATCGACGCGTTCTACGACTTTAAGCTGGGCACGCTGGAGTACCGCAGCCTGCGTTTTGAGACCGAGACGCTCGACGAACAGGACCACCAGGGCGTGGCCGTGGTCAACTACACCGAGCGCGAGATCCCCTACACGCGCATCATCGAGCACAAGCACTTTGAGTTCGGCACGCAGGACAAGACCGTCATCACGCGCGAGTACCCGGCCGACTGGAAGCCCGGCGACGAGCCCTACTACCCCATCAACGACGCCAGGAACGAGGCCCTCTACAGGCAGTACGAGGAGCTGGCGGCGCAGGAGGGCGACGTGATCTTTGCCGGACGCCTGGGCGGCTACAAGTACTACGACATGGACAAGGCCATCGCCGCGGCCTTCGAGCTTGTCCGCAACGAACTGGGCGTGGAGCCGACTGAGGCGTAGAGGCGAGGGCTCAGCCAGCCGATATAAGCAAACAGGAGGTCTGGCGCAGCGTTCATGAGCTGCGCCAGACCTCCTGTTATTAGCGAACTAGTCAATTCGTTCTGTACGCCTCAAATATCGATCAAACTGAGGTACAGTAAAATCAACCTCTCCTCTTGCGGCGGAGTAAATCATGCCCTTGCTAATTAATTGAGCTCGTAGGGGTCCAATAGACGAAACGTCTCTCCCCATATAATGAGCCACATTCGCGAGCGTACAGGGAAGCTCGCCGCAGCGAACCATGGCAATCAAAAACTCCTTTTGCCTTGGAGTGCATCGATCGTATCTAACGCTAAAGAAACCTTCGTCAAGACGCATGTCCGTTATAGAGGTGCAGCCGAGCACGGTTTCTAGTGAAATGAACTTACTATCGGATGAAGTCCAAATGGTCGAACAAAGCTCCTGGATGAAATACGGGTAGCCCTCTGTATAGTCAATGATGACATCGACAGCCTCGTCGGAATAGCGCACATCAAGCTTTTGCGCGGGCCTGACAATAGCCTCAACCGCCTTGTCACGAGGAAGCGAATCGACCTTCACGAAGATAAACTGCCTCTCGGAATAGGTCTTGGCTTCGCCCAGCATCTTTAGAAGCTTGGGCAAGCCGGCACAGCCAAACATAACGGGAAGGCCAAGCTGGGTCGCGCGATGAAGCGCGCACGCCAAGGCTTCAAGTTCTTCTTTACTGGCATACTGCAGCTCGTCAATTCCAATAAAAATCGAAGATCCTGCAGCTTGAGCATATTTTCCTAGAACGACAAGTATATCGGTAAAATCGCCAGATAGATTATGAGACGAGGCGAGAGACGCCCCAAGAACCTCTTCATTAAAGCCCAGAGACAACGAGCCATCGCCCGCATCAACAGATAGCGTTAAGGATGCAAACAGGTTCTTAATCTGTTCCAATTTACTCTTAACGAGTTCAATTCGATTAAGCGAAGCCGATAGCGAGCAACAAGCCGAAGCCAAAGGAGCAATCAAACCCTTCTTCTCTTCGACCTCAATATGGCGGACAAGAATACCCTCGCCCTCGGCTACAGATTCGATCGAGTTAAGCAATACTGTTTTACCAACGCCTCTAAGGCCGTACAAAACAAGCGAACGGCTCTGGTAGTTCGCAGCAAGCGCCTTGAGTTGAAGAGAAGCCGCTTCGAGAATATCGTCGCGCCCGGCAAGATACTTGGGCATCGCGCCCGCACCGGGCGTATACGGATTGCGATAATCGATCATTGCAAGCTCCCAAAGAATAACGGCCGACCGACAATTTGCTATACATCATACCAAGACCGCGATAAAGCAATTGCTGCGCCGGGCTTACTTATAGGACCTCATTACATATAGCGAATAAAAAAGGCTGCAAGTCATCCCCATGTCTTGCAGCCCGAGTTTAAACAACAGCACGGTTGAGTGCTTTTAAAGCAAAGACCCGGTTTAATAGCCGGGCCTTCAAAAACTCTATTGGTGCTCCATGGCGGATTCGAACCGTCGACCTTGGGATTAGAAGTCCCCTGCTCTATCCAACTGAGCTAATGGAGCAAATAACCGCACGCCCAAGCAAGCGCAAACCTGTCAGGCGCAAGTAATTATAACCTAGTTGAACTGCTCGCGGTACGCCTTGCAGACCTCATCGACCGGGCCGTCCATGCGAAGGTCACCCTTCTCAATCCAAACGGCACGCTGGCAGATGCGTTCAACCTGCTCCATGGAGTGCGAAACGAACAGAACCGTCACGTCGCCGCTCTGGATAAAGTGCTGGATGCGGGCCTCGCACTTCTGCTGGAAGAACACATCACCGACGGACAGCGTCTCGTCAACGATCAGAATATCGGGCTCGGTAATCGTCGCGATTGCAAAGGCAATACGCGCAACCATGCCCGAGGAGAAGTTCTTAAGCGGCATGTCGACAAAGTTCTGAAGCTCAGCGAACTCGATAATGCCGTCAAAGTTGGCGTCGATGAACTCCTTGGTATAGCCGAGCAGGGCGCCGTTCAGATAGATGTTCTCGCGGGCGGTCAGCTCGGGATCAAAGCCGGCACCAAGCTCAATCAGCGGCGCGATGTTACCGTGCACCTTAACGCTGCCCTCGCTTGGCTCAAGCACGCCAGCGATAATCTTGAGCATCGTAGACTTGCCGGAGCCATTGGTGCCAACCAGACCCACGACCTCGCCACGATGAATATCAAACGAAATATGCTTAAGCGCCCTAAACTCCTCAAAGAACAACTCGTGCTTGGCGAGCTTGATGAAGTACTCCTTGAGGTTGGTCAGCGACTCAGACGCCATGTTAAAGATCATGGTGACGTCGTCGACCTCGACAGCCAGAGGCTGCTCGCTGTAATCAACAACAGATTCAGTCATCACAGCACTCCTTAGATGTAGAGGATAAATTTGCGCTCGGACTTATGGAACACGGTGTAGCCAATAATAAGCGCAAGAACCGCCCAGGCAACGCACATACCAAACGTCATGAGCGAGGGCGTAGTCTGAAACAGAAAGATATCGCGCATAAACTGCAGGTAGTTGAACATGGGGTTCGCATACATCAAGATACGCACGAGATGCGGCATTTGCGCAATATAGTCAGTCGTCCAGAAGATGGGCGTAATGTAAGTCCACGCCGTAATGACGACGCTCCATAGATGCATAACGTCGCGGAAAAAGACCGTAAGAGCAGAGAGCATCATGCCCAGGCCCATGCAGAAGCACATAAGCAGCAGCAGGCAAACCGGCAGCAGAATGAGGTGCCAAGAAGGCATAACGCGGAACCACAGCATGACGATGGCGACGGCGACCAGCGAGAAGGCAAAGTTGACCAGCGAGAAGAGCACCTTTTGCACCGGGAAGACCCAGCGGTGCACCTTAACCTTCTTGAGCAGAGGGGCAGCGCCCACGATAGACGTCAGGGCCTGGTTCGTAGACTCGGACATGACGGCAAAGGTAATGTTACCCACGATCAAGTACAGCGGGTACATCTCGGGCGTCATTGAGCCATTGCGGCCTTGGCCAAAAATCGTCGAGAACACGATGGCCATGACGATCATCATCAGCAACGGATTGAGCACCGACCATGCGACACCCAGAACGCTACGGCGATACTTGATCTTAAAATCCTTGGTAACCAGCTGACGAAGGATAAACGCATCCTTCTCAAATTCGTTCTTAGCAAACGTCGCAGGCAGACTGCGAGTTTCTTGTTGCTTTGTCTGATCCGACACGGATGCAACTCCTTTACTCGTAATCGTTGACAAACGAACAGTATAGACCCGACGGCCATGCAAACGATTCGCGCAACAAAACTGGAGAACTAACCCACATCTTAGGATGCCAAGCCCAAACGGCTATACTTTCAAGGATTGAAAGTATAAGGAGCATTGAGTGAATTCTGAATCCATCGCCGTCATCATCCCTTGCTACAACGAAGCCCTCACGATCGGCAAAGTCATCGACGACTTTCACCGCGAGCTTCCGCAAGCGACGGTCTATGTCTATGACAACAACTCGTCGGACGATACCTCACGCATCGCTACCGAGCACGGCGCCACGGTCCGCTTTGAGCCCCGCCAGGGAAAGGGCAACGTGTGCCGCCAGATGTTTCGCGACATCGACGCCGATTGCTACCTGATGGTCGACGGCGACGACACCTATCCCGCCGAGGCGGCCAAAGCCCTCTGCGAGCCCATCCTTAACGGCGCGGCCGACATGACCGTAGGCGACCGCCTTTCCAACGGCACCTACGCCGAGGAAAACAAGCGTGCTTTCCACGGCTTTGGCAACAACCTAGTTCGCGCCATGATCAAGTGGATCTATGGCTACAGCTTCGATGACGTCATGACCGGCTACCGCGCCATGAGCCGCCCGTTCGTTAAAACCTTCCCTGTGCTTTCCGAGGGTTTCCAGATTGAAACCGAGCTCTCGATCCACGCCGTCGACCACCGCTGGCGCATCAAAGATGTGCCCATCGAGTACCGCGACCGTCCGGAAGGCTCCGAGTCCAAGCTCAATACCGTGAGCGACGGCATTAAAGTCGTTGCGATGATCGGCACGCTGTTCAAGGACTACCGTCCGCTCAAATTCTTCAGCCTGGTCGCGCTTCTGTTTGCGATTATCGGCCTCGCCCTGGGCATCCCCATCGTCGTCGAATATTTCCAGACCGGTCTCGTCCCCCGCTTCCCCACTGCAATGCTCGCCGCATCTTTCATGTTCCTTTGTGGCCTGAGTCTCGCGACGGGGCTTATCCTTGATTCCGTTGCAAAGGTTGAGCGTAAACAGTGGGAGGTCAACGTGTATAACACATATGGCTGCAGCATTCCCTCCAGCGCAAATAAAAACGAGAGGTAAGTCACATGCCGCTCATCTCCATCGTCGTGCCGTGTTACAACGAGCAGGAATCACTTCCGATCTTTCTCAAAGAGCTCGATGGCGTCGTTCGCATCATGACCCGGCAAGACCCCGGCATCTCCTTTGAAGCCGTCCTCATCGACGATGGCTCGGCAGACAAAACGCTCGCCGTCATGAAGGCAGAAGCTGCGGCGGCGCATCCATACGCCATCCGCTGGCACTCTTTCTCGCGCAACTTTGGCAAGGAGGCGGCACTACTCGCCGGACTCCAGCACGCAAAGGGCGACTATGTCGCCACCATGGATGCCGACATGCAGGACCCGCCCTCGCTCCTGCCGCAGATGTACGAGATCTTGCAAACCGAAGACTACGATAACGTCGCCACACGCAGGACCACCCGCGAAGGCGAGCCTCCCATCAGGTCGTTCTGCGCCCGTATGTTCTACAAGATCATCAACCGCATTTCCAAGACCGACATCGTCGACGGAGCACGCGATTTTAGGCTCATGAAGCAACCTATGGTCAACGCCATCATCTCCATGGGCGAATACAATCGATTCTCCAAGGGCATCTACGGCTGGGTCGGCTTCAAGACCAAATGGCTCCCCTACGTAAACGTCAACCGCGTGGCCGGTGAGACCAAATGGAGCTTTTGGTCGCTGCTCCTCTATTCCATCGACGGCATCGTCGCGTTTTCCACGGCGCCACTCTCCCTCGCCGCCCTCACGGGTATCGTCTTCTGCCTCATCGCCATCATGGGATTTATCGTCATCCTGGTCAAAACGCTTGTTTGGGGCGATCCCGTAGGCGGATGGCCCTCCCTTGCCTGCCTCATTACGCTGTTTGGCGGCATGCAGCTCCTGTGCCTGGGAATCATTGGCGAGTACCTAGCAAAAGCCTACTTGGAGGCCAAGCACCGCCCCATCTATATCATTCGAGAATCCAACGAGGAATCTGATGACACGGCCCAATAACAGCACGCTCAAGAATGTGGCGTTCTACGCCGCCTGCTTCACGTTTTCCATCGCATTTTTTGTCGCACTTGCAGAGGCGGGGCATGTCTACCCCTTTGGCGACAACTCGTTTCTCACCAACGATCTCAAATACCAATACATCGACTTCTTCGCGTGGTTTCGCCGCGTCCTTTTAGGCGAGGCAAACCTTCGCTATTCCTTCTCACAGGGCCTCGGTATGAACACATGGGGGCTCTATAGCTACTACCTCGCCAGCCCCTTCAACCTGCTCTGCGTGCTGTTTCCCGCAGACAAGCTGACGCTCTTCGTATTTGCCATAACCGCGCTCAAGCTTGGCTGCATCCACATCAGCAGCGCTTGGTATGTGCAAAAGCGCTTTGACCTTTCCAAGCCCGCCGCATTCTTGCTATCCCTCTCGTTCACGTTTTGCAGCTGGACCATCAGCAACCTGCGCAACCCACTCTGGATTGATTGCCTGATCCTGCTGCCCATCTGCGCCTACGGATGCCACGAGCTCATCCGCAAGCAGCGCATGATCCGCCTCGTCATCACAACGGCGCTCAATGTCATGTTCTGCTGGTATACGGCCTACATCAGCATCCTGTTCCTCTGCATCTTCGTATTGGTCGAATTTGTCGATTATGTTGCAGAAGAAGGTTTTAGCTGGAAGCTCATGCTCGATCGGGCCCTGCGATTCGCAGGCGCCATCGTGCTCGGGCTACTTCTGTCCGCTTGGACCTTTTTGCCGACCATCCTTGCCATGTCCAAGGGCGGCCCCGTCCTAGCCCTCGGGCCGCTGCTTAAAACCAGCCTCAGATCGCTCATCAGGGGCTTTCTCCCTGGCATGTGGGTGAACAACGATAGTACACCGCAGTTCTATTGCGGCGTCATCATGATGCTGCTCGCGGTGAGCCTGCTGTTTAACCGCACGGTTTCGATCAAGACACGCATCGCAACGCTCGTCGTCACGATAATCCTGGTCGCCAGCTCCGTTTTGAGCCCGCTCGAGTACATCTGGTGCGGCATGCGCGTGCCCAACGGATTCTATTCGCGCACGACTTTCTTGCTGAGCTTCTTTGCGCTGTGGGCAGCGGGCTATTCGTTGCAGGTGTTCGAGGGCCAGCCCAAATTTCGTCATGCCTATCGACCAGCCGTCGTATTACCAATCCTGACAATCACCGCAATTGAGTTGTTTATCAACGCCCATGTGATGTGGAACCAACTGTACGCAGGCCATTCCGAAGAAGCCAACAGCACCTATGTCGCCACCGCAACCAACACGATCACAGCCATTCAAGACCAGGATTCTGCGTCATTCTACCGCATCGATCGAACGACCACGCGTGCCGATAGCGCCGCCCTCAACGAAGGCCTAGCGCTTGGGTACAACCAGTTGTCTTCGTATTCGTCTGCTAACAACCCACAGGCCATCGCACTGCTCAACTCCCTTGGATACAGCAGCGTCGGCGAATTCTCGACCCGTTATGCCGAGCCCATTCTCGCCGTCGATGCCCTATTGGGAGTTAAGTACGCCATTCCTGAAAACGCGCCTGCAGGATACGTTTCGGCCAAGACGAATCAGGCCGACTCCACAAGCTCGGTGTACGAGAACCCCTATGCGCTCAGCATTGGCGTCGCAGCCTCAAGCGATATCCAAAACAGCACGCTGAAGAGCGAGAACCCCTTCGAAAAGCAGAACGACCTCTACAGCAAAATCCTAGGCCGCAAGGTCGAGCTCTATACCAAGATCGAGGCCGCGAGCACGGAGAATAGCGATAGCTTAAAGCAATGGAGCGTTACTCTTCCGGCAAGCTCCATCGGGTATCTCTACATCAACAAAGATGCTACCGCCGGCAGTTATTGGCCCGTCGCCCTTACCATCGACCAGCGAGCAATCAAAAACGAGGCCTGGAGATTCGACAATAATATCCGCCAGATTGCGGATGCATCGGACACCCCGAGCCAGCATACGGTGTCAATCGGAGTCGCAGAGGGCTATACAGACATGCCCCAAGACAATGAGCCGGTCTTTTACGCCCTCAATCTGGATGTTTTCGAGCAGATTATTAACGAGCTTAAGGCGAGCGAGTTTATTACGACGGTTTTTGAGGACGGAAGGATCGAAGGCGAGTATACCGCCAAGGATGACGGCAACCTGCTGTTGAGCGTTCCGTACGATGAGGGCTGGAACGTAACGGTAAACGGAACCGCCGCAGAACTAACGCCCGCCGCCGATAAGGGCTTGTCGTCCCTGAACATGCAGAAAGGCGCGAATAAGATCGTGATGACCTACAAGACTCCGGGCGCCCTTGCGGGGCTTGCAGTGAGTCTGGCGACCGCCGCCGCCCTTGTTGCAGCGGGTCTATACGCCAGGCATAAGAAAAGCCGCCGTTAACAAGCGGCGGCTTTTTCTCTCGAAAAGTTAATAACGGCTAGAGCGTCTTGAGGTACTCCCCCAGCCCTTCCTCCCAGTCGAGCATGTGGAAGCCTGCAGCCTCGAGCTTGGACAGGTCGAGCGCCGAGTGGACCGGGCGCGGGGCGACGGGACCGGCGGCGTTCGCGTAGTAGTCGGCGGTCGAAACCGGCACGACCCTCTCGCCGTTGCCGTTGGCGGCCTCGAAGACGGCGCGTGCGATGTCCGCCCAGCTCCTCACGGCCCCGGAGCCGGTGCAGTTATAAGTGCCGTAGGGGGCGTGCGTCCCCAGCACGTGGAAGATGGCCTCGGCCATGTCGCGCGTGAAGGTCAGGCGGCCCAGCTGGTCGTCCACGACGGTGATCTTGTCCAGTTTGTCGTCCGGGTCGGCGACGCGGTCGGACAGGCACTTCATGGTCTTCACGAAGTTGTGTCCCTCGCCGATGACCCAGGAGCTGCGCATGATGTAGTGGCGCGGGCACCCCGCGACGGCGATGTCGCCGGCGGCCTTGGTCTGGCCGTAGACGGACAGCGGAGAGAACGGCTCGTCCTCCGTATGGACCTCGGCGGTGCCGTCGAAGACGTAGTCGCTGGACACGTGGACCAGGGTGATGCCGTACCCGGCGCAGGTGCGTGCGAGAAGGGCGGGCCCCGTCGCGTTGGCCTTCCAGGCGGTCACGCGGCCCTCAGGGGCCTCCGCCTTATCGACGGCCGTGTAGGCGCCGCAGTTGATCACGGTGCCGTAGAGCGACCAGTCGTACTGCGCGTAGGCCGCCGGGTCGGACATGTCGAAGGTGTCGATGTCGCAGAAGTCGAAGTCCTTGGCGACGCCGCGCTCCTCGGCGAGCGCGCGGACCGCATGACCCAGCTGGCCGTTGCAGCCGGTGACGAGGGTGCGCCTGGGCGCCATGGGGATGACGTCCTTGAGCATCGGGTGGTTTTTGTCCGCCTCGGAGACGGTGGCCTGATCCAGCGGGATGGGCCACTCGATGGCGAGCTCCGGATCGGCGAGGTTCACGAAGGTGTAGGTCCTCTTCAGCTCGAGGGACCAGTGGGCGTCCACCAGGTAGGTGTAGGCGGTGCCGTCCTCCAGGGCCTGGAAGGAGTTGCCCACGCCGCGCGGGACGTAGATGGCCTTGCTGGGATCCAGAACGGTCGTGAACACCTTCCCGTAGGTGGCGCTGCCCTCGCGCAGGTCGACCCAGGCTCCGAAGACCGAGCCGCGGGCCACGGAGATGAACTTGTCCCAGGGCTCGGCGTGGATGCCGCGGGTGACGCCGCGGCTGTCGTTGTAGGAGATGTTGTTCTGGACGACGCGGAGGTCGGGGATGCCCAGGGCGGTCATCTTGGCGCGCTGCCAGTTCTCCTTGAACCAGCCGCGCGAGTCGCCGTGGACGGCGAGGTCGACGACCTTCAGGCCCCCGATGCCGGTCTCGGCGACGGAGAGGTCCTTCTCGAATGCGATGTCTGCCATGTGGGAAAAGCTCCTATCGAAGAGGTTGGGTAACCGGGGGCGCCCGCGCGGGGACGCAGGATCATCCCCATGCCCT